>JBFWYV010000295.1:0-5961 GCA_050186055.1 Hyphomicrobiaceae bacterium
CTCAACGGGTGACGTACGCTACCGACGACTTTGCCTCCCGCCGCCTCCACGATAGCCGAGACATCGCGCTGTAGTGCTTGGCCAAATGCAAAATCAGCCGTCATGAAATACCAAGTATCACCCCCGTTCTTGACTACGGCACTTCCGATCACCTTTGCCAAGGAGTATGTATCGAACACCCAGTGAGCACCCGTTTTGGAGCAAGCGGGACCAGTCAAATCGGCCGTTGCCGCAGTGACATTTATATCGATAATCCCTTTTTCTTCGGCGATCTTGCGCACGGCGAGCGCGACGGACGAAGTGCCGATTCCCGTGATCATCTTGACGCCATCGACGTCGATCCATCTCCTCGCAAGTTGCGCACCCACATCAGGCTTGGTCTGGTGATCGCCGGAAAGAATCTGGATCTTACGGCCTAGCACCTGACCGCCGAAGTCATCGACTGCCATCTGTGCGGCTTCGACTTCGCCGACAACCAGATCTGCATACACTCCGGAGAACGCCTCCATGATGCCGATTCTTAGAGGCTCCGCATTTTGTGCAGAGCCGACGGCTGTCCATCCGAGTAACGCGCACGCAAGAGTAAGCCAACGCGCAAACTGACTGCGATTCATGGGCGCTCTCCATTTACTGACGTTCAAATCATATATTATATATTTTATATGAAAAGCATAAGTTGCGCGGTTCTCAATCTTCAAATCGCGGAAGCGTGAGGACGACCCCGCGTCCTGGCAAGGTGTTGCAGTCAGAAGGTGTCGGGCGCAAGACTTCTGCACTGTGCTTCTGACCAAAACGGGATGTGATAATCTGCGTCGCGCAGGAATGCTTCGACGCTCTTCGCAAATTCTGGATCAATGCCGTCCGCGCAGCCCAGCAAACCTTAACCGTCATCACAGTTTGCGTAGCCAAACTCCCAAGGCTGGCTCAAAATATAATGGTCAATTTTGCACGTTCGAGGTGGGCCATGTCGCCGACCTCGGGGAACGTGACTCTTGCCATGCACGCTTGCTCGCCGGCATTAGAGCGTTTCATGGCTTAAAATAATCGACGGTGATTCTGGAGGGGGCGAGAATGTGATTCAAGATGCAGGCTGGATTGGATGCCAGCATCGAAGCGTCCTCTAACGAATGACTTGCGGGAGTGTTGGGTACTAGCAGTTGGTGGCGGCGAAAGCTGCCGGTCTGTGGCTGCGCGGTTTGGGTTTGCGGCGTCCATCTTGGGGAAGTCGTCGCAGCGCTACCGGCGACGGGTCAGTGGAGCCAGGCAAGTCGGCGGTCACCGCAAACCGGTGCTGGAACCCCATCGGGCCTTCATCCGTAGGCGGATCAAGCAGGCGCAGCACCTGATCTTGCATAGACTCAAGGATGAGCTGGTCGGCCGAGGCGTGGTCGGTGCGCACAAGGCAGTGTGGACGTTCCTGCGCCGCGAAGGGCTGAGCTTCAAAAAACACTGTTCCCTCTGGAGCAGTCCGGGCCGACGTGGTCCTACGGCGACGGCGCTGGTAAGCTTTGCATGCCAGCCTCGATCCGCGCTGCGTGGTCTTTGACGAAACGTGGATCAAGATCAACCCGATGCTTGTAACTACGCACATGAACTACCCTGCGCGGCTGGGGCTCCGAAAGGCGAGCGCCTACAGGGCTTCGCCCCTCGAGCCGGTGGACCCCAGACATCCTCGGCGGGCTGCGCTGGGACGGGATCACTGCACCGTGCACCTTCGACAACCCGATCAACAGTTGTGCAAGTTTGGCTAAGTAAAACTATAGGTGGTACTTCGTTATCGTTCCTAGTCGTCATTCGGGCTCGGTCGAGCTGGGTGCTATCGTTTTAACAACATTGCACGGATGTGTAGGTTCGGAGATGACCACGCCAGCGTTCATCTCTTATGAGATGCTCCCGACTTAGCATTTGTTTAGATCCGCAACCCAACGTGGTCAGAAGATGAACCTCGCTCTAAGTTCGTTGCGTAGTGTAATTGCTGCTGCCGAGCATGGTAGCTTTCGCCAAGCTGCAACAGCGCTTAACCTAAAGCAGTCCGCTCTTAGCCGCCGGATTCGTCACCTCGAAGAACAACTTCGCGTTTCTTTGTTCGAACGCTCGAGCGGCGGCGTGCGTCTCACGCCGGCCGGGGCGAGCATGGCGCAGGCGGCCCGCCGTCTGTTCGACGAAATCGACAGCATGGTTCGGGCGTCGCAGCTGGCAGACCGTGGAGAAGCAGGATTGCTTAAAGCAGGGTTCGGCACGGCGATATCGACCAGCAAGGTACGCTCGATCTTAGCGGAGCACATCAAAGCGTTTCCAGAGATCACCATTCAGGTTACCGAGCGATCTCGCGGTCAGCTGGTCGCCGCCCTGGGAAACGGAGACGTAGACGTGGCTATCGTTGCCGGCGAAGCGCGACAACATAGTGGACTTTCAATGTCGCTATGGTCGGAGCGCATTGTCGTAGCGTTGCCGTCACGGCATCCACTTTCGAATAATGAAGTCATCGATTGGAGTGACCTCAAAGACGAGACAATTCTTCTCAGCCAATGGGACCCTGGATCGGATCTGCGTAACCTGATCCTCAAGAAGCTCGCAGCGCCGGGCGGTGGCCCGAAGATAGAGACATGGGATGCCAGCAATGAGAATGTTCTAGGAATGGTGGAAACGGGACACCATGTCAGCATTCACTGCGAATCGTGGACCAGTCCTGTCTATCCCGGCGTTCGCTTTCGCGAAATCCGCGATGCGTCAGGCCCGAGCCACATCACCTTCACCGCATGCTGGGAGGAGCACAACCGCAACCCGGCTCTCGTCCGGTTCCTGGAGACGCTCCGGCAAACACACTATCCGACCACCCTCACCTAGGTTCCGGCTGCTGCGCCGCCCCTTTCGCGGACCGCCGCGCTTTGGCGAAGGCACGATCGGCAGCCATGAACCGAGCCAGCATCGGAGCCACGAGTTTCGCCGGATCGACCGCCTGCTCCGTTTCGCGAGCGAGCGCCTCTGCGTAGACAACAAGATCACGATGAATTGCCGCCGGCAGGTCGACCGTCAGCTTCACAGGCTTCTCGTCGAGAATGGCGCCGAGCTTGAGCTTGGACATAAAGATTCTCCTAATCACGGTATGGCGAAAGCACGAGATCACGCGTCACGATGACCCGGACCGGGTACCCGGGGCGGATCGTGAGAGTCGGCTGGATGTTGAGATTGCGCCGCACGACTTGCTGCCCGGCCTGGTTCAGCGTGTCGCCTGCACCGCGGCGCAGTGCACGCACGATATCGCTATCGTTCTGGTCCGAGCCCAGTTCGGTGCCGACCGCCAAGATTGTCGAGAGAAGTGCAGCTTTGAACAGGGAACCCCAGTGATGGTCGACGCCGTCTTCCAGACCGGCCTGGCCGCTGGCATCCGCCCCAGGCTGTCGTTCGAGCACGATCGAGTGGCCGTTGGGCAGAAGCAGCCGGGTCCAGACCAGCAGGAGACGTGACTGCCCGAAGCTGACTTGGCTGTCGTAGACGCCGATCAGCCGTGCCCCTTGAGGAATGAGCAACGCGCCACCCGTCGGCGTGTCATAGACGTTCTCCGTCACCTGGGCGGTGATCTGTCCCGGCAGGTCGGATCGAAGGCCGGTGATCAACGCCGCCGGAATGACGGCGCCGGCCTGCAGCACAAACGGCGAAGCGGGCCGCACTAGACGATCGGGACTCGTCGTCTTTCGATCCACAGGCCCATTCATGAAGGCGACCTTGCGGTCCTGTCCGTTCTGGACCGCGGCTTCATCGGTCGACGACGCCGCAGCCGACATTGATGGTTGAGACGGGGGAATACTTGCGGCACCAGACGCTGCCTGGCGATTGCCGGGAGCGAACAGGCGGCTGACGCGCGCCGCTTCGGTCTCCTGGGCCCGACGCTGCTGCTCGGCGTCAGACGCCAATGGCGCGGCCTGACCCTGGGCTGCCACGATCGGCCGGCCGAGATCGCCCGGAAGAGGCGGTCCGAGCGGCGGGACATCCCGAGGAACACCGGTGTAATCGCGCGGCAGCGCCGCCAGACCGTCAGCCACGCGCGGCCGGTCGGTGGTGTAGAGTTCTTGCGACGTGACGCTCCGCAGCCGATCGCTCTGAAGAGCCCACAGCACGGCACCGCAGACGATGATCAGGGCCAGCGCCGTTCCGCCAATCAGCACAGTCCGCGACAGACGCGTGACGCGAGGCCCCTCCGATCGCAGCCTGAAAGGCTGAGCGGCCGTCGAGTGTGTGGAATCCGACTGAGATCGATCAGTCATCGTTGCGGCCTTCCGTCCGTGCGGACGATCCGGACGATCTGCTGACTGTCGCCGCCCAGCCGCAATTCGGCGGCGGCAAACAGGCGGTCGACGATCAGGACGTTGCCGTATGCACGGGAGTTGGCGAGCTCCGGCTTGCCGTCTGCGCCGACGACGAAGAGAGGCGGCATCTCCCCCTGCACGATGCCGGGCGAGAACTCGACATAGACCTTGCGCCCATCGTCGTAGGCATTGACCGGCCGCCAAGGTGGCCTGTCGCCCTCGATGGAGTATCGGTACCGGCGCTGGGCAATCTCGGGGAGGACCGGCACCGGCGGCAGAGCGCGCAGGCTCTTGCCGCGGCTCTCCGGGTAGAACCAGGCTACAGAGGGCATATAGGGTCGCTCATGTGCTCGCAGCTCGATGAGGTACGTACGACGGTCGGTGTTGACCACGAGGTTGGTCTCGATGGCAGGACGGGTCGGCTTGACCAGAATATGGACACGACGCGTATCACCATTGCCGCTCTCCGTGTCGCCAATGATCCAGCGTACCGTGTCGCCGGCCGCTACCGGCCCTGAACCGGTGAGCTGCTCGCCGGGCTCCAGGGCGATGTCGGTGACCTGTCCCGGCGCGACGTAGACCTGATAGAGGGCGCCCGGGCTGTAGGGAAACACCTGCACGGCGTTGAAGTAGCCCTCGCGGCGCGGCTCAACCCGAGCGGCGCCGTTGGCGGCCTCGACGCGCGCCACCGGATCCTTCGCGTCGCCGGGTCCTCCCCGCGCCGGCGTCCAGGCCGGTGGAACATGCAGAGGCCGCGGCGGCGGATCCTCGGCAGGCACCGAGGACACCGGAAGCGGCGGCACGCTCTCGTCGTAATTGATCTGAGGCGGCCTGGTGGATGCGCATCCGGTGACCGCCAGCAGGGAGACGAAGAGGGCTGGCCGCATGCTGCGGTACTTCATTGTGCGAGCTCCTTCGACCAGCTGATGGCGTTGACGAAAACGCCGAGCGGATTCTTGCGCAGGCGATCGGCGTCGGGCGGCGGTTCGATCACGATGGTGAGGATGGCGGTCCAGCGCTCGGTGGCGGCAAGCTGACCGCTTTCGAAGCGCCGCTCGGTCCACGCCACCCGAAAACTGTCCGGCGATGCTCGGATGACACTCGAGACCTCGACGGAGACCTGCATCTTGCCTAGCCTGGCAAAAGGATCGGCGCGGCGGGCATGGTCGTTCAAGGCCGCGGCGCCGCGATCGGTTGTGAACTCGTATGCCCGCAGCCAGCCCTGGCGCAGCACGACCGCATCGGCCGGCAGCCCGCGCACTTCCTCGATGAAGCGCGCAAGGTGGAAGGCGATCTGCGGGTCGGTCGGCCGATAGGAGGCATCGGCCGGCGCGATCGCCTGCGCCTGGCCCAGCCTGTCCACCTGCACGACCCAAGGCGTGATCGTCCCCCGTGCCGCTTGCCAGACGAGCCCCGCGGCAAGACCGGCGGCCAAGATCAGGCAGCCGAACGCCATCAGGCGCCAGTTCTTGGCCTGCACGCGCGCGGAACCGATCCGGTCGTCCCAAACCTGCGCGGCCTTCTGGAAGGGCGTCTCCGGTACCGGTGTGTGGCCGTAACGGACGGACGAACGCTTGAACATCAATGGTTCCCTTCAGAAAGGTCGATGGAGGAGCCGCCACCACCGTGATCGCCGGACCGGATGGCGTGCGTT
>JBFWYV010000296.1:0-5947 GCA_050186055.1 Hyphomicrobiaceae bacterium
AATTCGATCACGCCGACCGTGATCGGCGAGGTGCCCGGCGGGCGCATGGTCAGGCTGGGCGCCGCACGGGCCGGGGACATCGTGTTCGTATCGGGGACTATCGGGGACGCCAGCCTTGGCCTGGCGCTTCACAAGTCGCCCTCTCAGGCAACGCACTGGTCGCTGTCGCCTGATCAAACCGAAACGCTGGAGAGCCGCTACCTGCGGCCGATGCCCAGGCTTCCGCTGGCGCCGGCCGTCCTGCACCATGCCCGCGCCTCCATGGATCTCTCCGATGGACTGCTGAAAGACCTCGGCCGCATGTGCAGCGCCAGCCTGGTCGGCGCCGATATCGAATACGAGCGCCTCCCCGTATCGGCGGCGATGCGGGCGGTGCGCGCCGCGGCACCGGATGCCGCAGCGGCGGCACTGTTTGCGGGCGACGACTATGAGATCCTGGCCGCCGTGCCGGCAGCAGCAGCCGACGAATTCGCGTCCGAATCAGCCGCCGCCGGTATCCCCGTCACCCGGATCGGTCAATTCGGAGCCGCTCCGGGCGTGCGGCTGCTCGATGCTGGTCTCAATCCGATGCCCACCACCCAGTCCGGATGGGACCATTTCGGCTCATCGCGTTGAGACGTCTCACCGCCGTGACGCAGGAGCAGCTACCCACCGGCTCCTCCGAGCGTCACAGATTTGCATCACCGGAACGTCGTCCATTCACGGCAGGCCCTTGAACTGCCCACTGCATTTGGCGCTGCCGGTTAACCGAATCCGTGCCCGTGGCCAACGGTACAATGTGCCCTGGTTGCAACGTGATCGCAACTTTGGCATGTTCCGCCGCGCGAATCTCGCTGACAGGGGGTGAGGAGTCGGGGGCCGGATTGCCGGCCGCCTGTTTTGCCATGAGTCGGTTTCCCCGCACGCACGAAGGGATATAAAAATGGACTTCAGCAGCCTGCTTTGGGGCATCATAGCCTGCGGAGCACTGGCGATCATCTACGCGATTCTAACGATCCAGAGCGTGATGAAAGCCGATGCCGGCACACCGCGCATGCAGGAGATTGCTTCTGCGGTGCGTGAAGGTGCACAGGCCTATCTCAATCGCCAGTACACCGCCATCGGCATCGTCGGCACGGTGATCTTCCTCGCTGCATTCTATCTCGGCTGGCAGGTCGCCGTCGGCTTCGTCATAGGCGCCGTGCTGTCGGGTGCCGCCGGCTATATCGGCATGAACGTGTCGGTGCGCGCCAACGTACGCACGGCGCAGGCGGCCACGCAGTCGCTCGCTTCCGGCCTTGACCTCGCATTCAGGTCCGGCGCCGTGACCGGCATGCTGGTGGCCGGCCTCGCGCTGATCGGCGTGGCGAGCTACTTCCTGTTCCTGACGATGGGCCTCGGCCTCGCCTTCAACAGCCGCACGGTGATCGACGCGCTCGTCGCGCTTGGCTTCGGCGCTTCGCTGATCTCGATCTTTGCCCGTCTCGGCGGCGGCATCTTCACCAAGGGTGCCGACGTCGGCGGCGATCTCGTCGGCAAGGTCGAAGCCGGCATCCCGGAGGACGATCCGCGCAACCCCGCGACCATCGCCGACAACGTCGGCGACAACGTCGGCGATTGCGCGGGCATGGCGGCCGACCTGTTCGAGACCTACGCGGTGACCGTGGTTGCGACCATGGTGCTGGCCGCCATCTTCTTCGGCAGCCAGGGCACGCTCGGTTCGCTGATGATCTATCCGCTGGCGATTTGCGGCGCCTGCATCGTGACATCCGTGATCGGAACGTTCTTCGTCAAGCTGGGCGCCAACGGCTCGATCATGGGCGCTCTGTACCGCGGCTTCATCGCCTCGGCGCTGCTCTCCATCGCCGGCCTCTATCTGGCGACCCAGTTCGTGCTCGGGACATGGGGTGTCGTCGGAACCGCCGCCGGCCAGCAGATACCCGGCTGGAACCTGTTCCTGTGCGGCATCGTCGGCCTCGCCGTGACCGGCCTCATCGTCTGGATCACCGAGTACTACACCGGCGTCAACAAGCGCCCGGTGAACTCGATTGCTCAGGCCTCGGTCACCGGTCACGGCACCAACGTGATCCAGGGCCTTGCCGTCAGCCTCGAGGCCACGGCGCTTCCGACCCTGGTGATCGTCGCCGGCATCGTCGTCACCTATAACCTTGCCGGACTTTTCGGCACTGCGATCGCCACTACCACGATGCTCGGCCTTGCGGGCATGGTCGTCGCTCTCGATGCCTTCGGTCCGGTGACCGACAATGCCGGCGGCATTGCGGAGATGTCGGGACTGCCCAAGGAGGTGCGTCAGTCCACCGACGCGCTGGACGCGGTCGGCAACACGACGAAGGCGGTCACCAAGGGCTATGCGATCGGCTCTGCCGGTCTCGGCGCCCTGGTGCTGTTCGCGGCCTACAACTACGACCTGCAGTACTTCGTGGCAGAGGCCAACAAGCAGGGCGGCGAGGCATTCTCCTATTTCAGAGGCGTGAAACCCGACTTCTCGCTGTCCAACCCCTACGTGGTGGTCGGCCTGTTCGTCGGCGGTCTGATCCCCTACCTGTTCGGCGGCATCGCGATGACGGCGGTCGGCCGCGCGGCCGGCTCGATCGTGGAGGAGGTGCGGCGCCAGTTCAGGGAGAAGCCCGGCATCATGGAGGGCAAGGACCGCCCTGATTATGCCCGAGCCGTCGACCTTCTCACCAAAGCGGCGATCAAGGAAATGATCGTACCCTCGCTGCTTCCGGTGCTGTCGCCGGTGGTGCTCTATATCGTCATCTACTACATCGCCGGCGGCGGTGTCGCCGGGAAGAGCGCTGCATTCTCGGCGGTCGGCGCGATGCTGCTCGGCGTCATCGTGACCGGCCTGTTCGTGGCGATCTCCATGACGTCCGGCGGCGGCGCCTGGGACAATGCCAAGAAGAGCTTCGAGGACGGCTTCACCGACAAGGACGGCGTGAAGCACCTCAAGGGCAGCGAGGCTCACAAAGCCTCGGTGACCGGCGACACCGTCGGCGATCCCTACAAGGACACCGCCGGTCCGGCCGTGAACCCGGCGATCAAGATCACCAACATCGTCGCGCTGCTTCTGCTCGCCGTGCTCGCGCACTGACGATCACGCAGAGCTTCGATGCACAAAAAAGGCCCCGCTCGACTGGCGGGGCCTTCTGATTTCGGAGTGCCGTCTGCCGGGATCGGATGGCTGCCCGGTCCTCAGTAGGGGGTGGCATCTTCCTCATCGAGCGTTGGACGCCGGGGCGGCGGCTCCTTCCGCTGCGGCAGCAGGACCAGCACCAGCAGCAGCGGAGGACACAGGAAGGTCCACGCTGCCCACGACGAATACTCCCGGTTCTTCACGTTCGCGAAGACCCCGGCCAGTACGGCGCTTGCGAGCGCGACCAGTCCCCAGACTGCGATAATTCTTACAGCCGACATGACGATCATCCGTGTGCCGACAGGCACTTTACGACTTTGCCATAAGCACCGGATATTTCGGGTAGAACTATGGCGACGGCATGTCGCCGCGAGCCGGGATGTCCGCTTGGCGCGGAATGCGGCCCGCTCAGCCCCCGATCTCGAAGTCCAGGCCGATGTCCAGCACCTTCGCGGAATGCGTGAGGGCGCCGGAGGAGATCACGTCCACGCCGCTCTCCGCGATCGCGCGCAAAGTCTCCAGTGTGATGCCACCGGAAGCTTCGACGATGGCGCGTCCGCCGACCATCGCCACGGCCTCGCTCATCTGGTCCGGCGACATATTGTCGAGCAGCACCGCATCGACCTTGTGGGCCATCACCTGCTTGAGCTGCTCCAGCGTGTCGACCTCGATCTGGACCTTGACGAGGTGGCCGACGCGGGCGCGCACCGCGCTTATCGCCTGGTCCACGCCACCCGCCACCGCGATGTGATTGTCCTTGATCACGACGGCATCGAACAGGCCGACGCGATGGTTCATGCCGCCGCCGCAGCGCACGGCGTATTTCTCGAACGCACGCAGACCGGGAGTGGTCTTGCGGGTATCGATGATCGCAGCCTTGGTCCCGGCGATGGCGTCCACATACTCCCGCGTCATGGTCGCAATACCGCTCATCCGCCCGACGAAGTTGAGGGCAACGCGTTCCGCCGTCAGCAGAGCGCGGGCATTGCCGGAGACCCGCGCCAGCGTCGAACGGCCCGGCGCATTGGTGCCGTCCGTCAGCACGACTTCGAACTCGACCTTCGGATCGAGGGCACGAAACGCGGCCTCGGCGACAGCAAGGCCGCACACGACGCCGGGCTTGCGGGTCGCGAACAGGCCGACCGCGCGCGCGTGCCGGTCAATCACGGAGTTGGTCGTAACGTCGCCGGCGAGTCCGAGGTCTTCGGCCAATGCAGCCTTCACAGCCGCATCGATGATGATCGGGGACAGGTCCGCATCGAATTCAGCGCGTGTCATCGGGTTCCTCACCAAGTCTGGTTCAGCGACTTCTGCGCCGATCTTGGTCGGCGGACAAGATGAATTCAACCCCGCGTCGCGCCGTCAGCCGCTGGCTGAGCCGTTTCGCAGCTCCGCGATCGCCATGCGCGCAAGCTCGTCGGCGCGCTCGTTCTCGATATCGCCGGCGTGTCCTTTCACCCAGCGCCATTCTATGTCGTGGCGCTGGCGGGCGGCATCAAGGCGTTGCCACAGCTCGGCGTTCTTCACCGGCTTCTTGTCCGCGGTGCGCCAGCCATTGCGCTTCCAGTTGTGGATCCAGGCTTCGATCCCGTTCTTCACATACTGGCTGTCGGTGTGCATCTCCACGACGGAGGGCCGCTTCAGGGCTTCGAGCGCGCTGATGGCGGCGAGCAGCTCCATCCGGTTGTTGGTGGTAAGAGGCTCCGCCGCCGACAGCTCCTTGCGATGCTCTCCCGACATCAGGATCGCGCCCCAGCCTCCCGGTCCCGGATTCCCGGAGCAGGCGCCGTCGGTGTAGATCACGACGCGGGGTCGGTTGCCGGTGGTCTCCTTAGGCATTATTCACAAGCGTCCCGTTTTCTGAAGTCCGGCACACCTCGATGCGGACCTCATTGGCTGCCGACGGTGGTACAACGAACTCCTCATC
The DNA here is from genome assembly GCA_050186055.1 of Hyphomicrobiaceae bacterium. Classification (GTDB taxonomy): domain Bacteria; phylum Pseudomonadota; class Alphaproteobacteria; order Rhizobiales; family Hyphomicrobiaceae; genus CAMDPA01. Next base: position 5,064 of record JBFWYV010000296.1, read on the forward strand.
CGGTACACGTATCGCTGGAATCAGAGCCGTGCTTGTCTTTTGTCGGTCTTGCACCCGATATGTTTACTCTTCTGGACACTCCTTCAACTTTTCAAGGCCTCGGAACTTGCTTTTCCGGTAAAAGGCCCAGAACTCATTGGAGCACATGAATTCCTTTCCTTGACGATGGCTGGTTTGCCAGAAGTGAAACCCCGTTCGCTTCTCGGCGATCACGACGCACGGTGCATCGTATGTTCTGTTTAGCGTGCGCCCATCTGTGTATCCATACATCCCCCCGCTCCACACAGTCCGGTCGACGTCAAAAGGGTCCACCTCCGGGATCATTCCCATGATAAAGTATCCTGGATGATCCGTCTTACCGTCTATCGGTCGTGTACTTTGTACGGGAACGGGAAAAAATTCAGGCTTTCCCGGCTGATGCTCGCCCACCCAATTGCGGACTTCCGTGCAGACGACAAAAAGTTGGAGCTCCGAAGTCCATATCAGCTCTGGCAACCGTCTTTGCCCGCGCGGATCAATCAGGAAGGTCGAGGCCGCCACCGCACTCGGTATATCGTGCAGAACCGCATCCGGATGCGGCGCAACGTTTCTAAGCCTGAGACTTACGTCCGGCGGCAACCGCGGTTGCCAATTGGAGAAAACGCAACTCCCGTCCATGACGCCCATACCGATCACAAAAGCCATCGGGCATACTCCTGCAAGTACTTGGTTTGGCGATCTGTTTGCGGGCAATTCACTTTGAGACGACCGCGCGTTCTCTCAATGGGAAAATGAACTGATAGCACAACCAATCGCCCGACGCTCGCAAGCGCAGACAATCACACCATGATGCACGGCAGAAGTTCGATCGGACCGGCGTCCATCGCTCTCCACTTCTCTGCAAG
>JBFWYV010000297.1:0-5934 GCA_050186055.1 Hyphomicrobiaceae bacterium
TGGATTTAGCGCCTTCGGCGCTGTCCTTCGCTTCGCTTCGGACGGAACGGTCGGTTCATTCACCGTCCCCCATAATCAAACTAAACAGGCCCCCGATTGGGGGCCTGTTTAGTTTGGTTGCGGGGGCACGCAACCATCTCAAATTGCTATTCCGTACAGCAGCTTAAGGACTCGGCCGACTAGTGCCTTCCGAAGGGAAGGCAACACATTCGAATCGTGTCGGGAGCGCCAAAGACCGCCGATTGCGGCACAAATTGATCGTCACCGATGCTTGCAACCTTCAGCCGCCCGCAAAGTAACGCGAAAAGTTGGGCCCGATCACGTTGGTCAGCGGAAAAACAGATACTTGATGAGCGCCGCGATCACGAGAGAAACCAGGATGATGCCGACGATCCCCGTAAGGCCCATGCCCCACATCATGCCGCTACCCATCATATCGTTCATCATGGCAACCTCCTTTCATTCGGCGGCTTCCTTGAGAGGAGGCAACTTGAACTCTTCCTCGATCAGCTCCCCAGACGACGTCGCTGGCAACCGCCATCCCTTGATCAGGCCGTAGATGGCAGGGATCACCACCAAGGTCAGAAGGGTCGACGAGATCATGCCGCCGATCATCGGCACAGCGATGCGCTGCATCACCTCAGACCCGGTCCCCGTGCTCCACAGGATCGGAACGAGACCGGCCATGATGGCGACAACCGTCATCATCTTCGGCCGAACCCGCTCCACAGCGCCGAGCATGATCGCCTCATAGAGATCAGCGCGGGTGAAGGTACGCTTCTGCTTGGCGCGTTCTTCCTTCAGCTCAGCTATGGCTTGCTCGAGGTATATGAGCATGACCACACCAGTTTCTGCGGCGACGCCGGCAAGCGCGATGAAGCCGACGGCGACCGCGACCGACATGTTGAAGCCGAGCCACCACATCAGCCAGACCCCGCCGACCAGTGCGAACGGCAAGGACAGCATGACGATCAGCGTCTCGGTCAGCGCCTTGAAATTCAGATAGAGCAACAGGAAGATGATGAGTAGCGTGACCGGCACGACGATCTTCATGCGTGCCTCGGCGCGTTGCAAATATTCGAACTGGCCGCTCCACCCGACGGTGTAGCCGGGCGGGAGCGTCACCCGCTCCGCAACGGCCCTTTGGGCATCGGCAACATAGCCGCCAAGATCACGACCGCTGATGTCGACGAAGATATAGGTTGCAAGCTGGCCGTTCTCCGTGCGGATCGAGGTAGCACCGCGCGTGAGCTCGACCTTAGCCACTTCGCCGAGTGGTACCGCACCACCGCCAGGCAGCGGCACCTGCACGTCGGTCTCGATTGCCCTGGGGTTCGAACGCAAATCCCGCGGATAACGAATATTGACCCCATAGCGCTCTCGGCCCTCGACCGTTGTCGTCACCGTCCCGCCGCCGAGCGCGGTTGCGATGACGTCCTGAACGTCGCCGACGGCAAGGCCATAGCGGCCGAGCGCTTCCCGATCCGGAACGATGTCGAGGTAGTAGCCGCCGATCACGCGCTCGGCGTAGGCGCTCGATGTCCCCGGTACGGTTTTCAAGGCCGCCTCGATCTGGCGCGCGATCTTCTCCATTTGGGCCAGATCAGTGCCGAACACCTTCACCCCGACAGGCGTCCGGATGCCGGTCGACAACATGTCGATGCGGGCGCGGATCGGCATGGTCCAAGCGTTCGACACACCGGGGAACTGCAGCGCCTTGTCCATCTCGGCCTTGAGGCTCTCGATGGTCACACCCGGCCGCCACTGCTCCTTGGGCTTCAGATTGATGATCGTCTCGAACATCTCGGTCGGAGCCGGGTCCGTAGCCGTCGCTGCGCGCCCGGCCTTGCCATAGACGGAATCGACTTCAGGGAAGGACTTGATGATGCGGTCCTGCATCTGCAGCAACTCGGCCGCCTTGGTCACCGACAAGCCCGGCAAGGTGGTCGGCATATACATGAGCGTGCCTTCGTTAAGGCTCGGCATGAACTCCGACCCGAGCTGTCGCGCCGGCCAGACGGAAACGCCGAGCACGAGAAGTGCCAGGAGGATGGTCAGCGTCTTGGCGTTGAGCACGCCGCGGATCACCGGGCGATAGGTCCAGATCAGGAAGCGGTTGATCGGGTTCTTGTGCTCGGGAATGATCCGTCCGCGCACGAAGATCACCATCAGCGCCGGCACCAGCGTCACCGACAGGAGCGCCGCCGCCGCCATGGCGAAGGTTTTGGTGAAGGCGAGCGGACCGAACAGGCGGCCTTCCTGCGATTCCAACGTGAAGATCGGCAGGAAGGAGACGGTGATAATCAACAGGCTGAAAAACAGCGCCGGCCCGACCTCGCTCGCCGCATCGATCAGGATCTGTACCCGCGATTTGTCCGGTTCGGCCCGTTCGAGATGTTTGTGTGCATTCTCGATCATCACGATCGCGGCGTCGATCATGGCACCGACAGCAATGGCTATGCCGCCAAGGCTCATGATGTTGGAACCAAGCCCGATCGCTCTCATTGCAGCGAAAGCGATCAGAATGCCGACCGGCAGCATCAGGATGGCGACGAGGGCGCTGCGGAAATGAAGCAGGAAGACGACGCAGACGAGCGCGACGATGATGCTTTCCTCAACCAGTGTGCCCTTGAGCGTTTCGATCGCCGCCTCGATCAGATGCGAGCGATCGTAAACCGGCACGATCTCAGCACCCTTCGGCAGGCTGCCGGCGATTTCGGCGAGATGCTGCTTCACATTGTCGATCACGGTGAGCGCATTGGCGCCGAAGCGCTGCAGCACGATCCCGCTGGCGACTTCGCCCTCGCCATTGAGCTCGGTGATGCCGCGCCGTTCATCGGGGCCGATCTCGACGCGAGCCACGTCTCGCAGTCGCAACGGCACGCCTTGGGCACTCTTGAGCACTATGTTCTCGATATCCGCCTGCGACTTGATGTAGCCGCGGCCCCGCACCATGAACTCGAACTCGGAGAGCTCGAGTGTGCGGCCGCCAACATCGCGATTGCTGGCCCGCACTGCATCGCGGACCATCGCAAGCGAAATGCCCTGGGCTCGAAGCCGCAGCGGATCGACGACGATATTATACTGCTTCACAAAGCCGCCGACGCTTGCGACCTCTGCGACCCCCTCCGCCTTGGAGGCGCCGTAGCGCACGACCCAATCCTGCAGCGAGCGCAGTTCGGCGAGCGTCATCTCCTTCGCAACGACGGCATATTGATAGACCCAGCCAACGCCAGTGGCATCCGGCCCAAGCCCCGGCGTCACGCCCTGTGGCAGGCGTTGCGCCGCTGCGTTGAGGTATTCGAGAACACGGCTCCTTGCCCAATAGGGATCGGTACCGTCCTCGAAGATCACGTAGACGAAGGAGACGCCGAAGAAGGAGAAGCCGCGAACGACCTTGGATTTCGGCACGGTCAACATCGCTGTCGTCAACGGGTACGTGACCTGATCCTCGACCACCTGCGGCGCCTGGCCGGGATAGTCGGTATAGACGATGACCTGCACGTCGGAGAGATCGGGGATGGCGTCGAGCGGCAGCGTCTTCAAGGCATAGAGGCCAGCCGCGACGGCAAAGACCGTGCCGACGAAGATCAGGATGAGGTTGCGTGCGGACCACGCGATCAGTAGGGCGATCATGGTGTCGCCTCCGCGCTCGTCATGCCGTTCAACGCGGCCTTGAGATTGCTCTCCGCATCGATCAGGAAGTTCGCCGCAACAATGATCTTATCGCCGGCCGCGATGCCGGAACGGATTTCGGTGAACCCGCCACCCTGCTGACCAACCTGAACCTGACGCGGCTCGAAGCGGCCGTCACCCTTGTCCACGATGACAACTTGCCGGCTCCCGGTGTCAATCACCGCATTGTCGGGAACGGCCACGACCTGACCGCCGCTGCCGCTGGTGATCTCGACATCGGCATACATGTCCGGTAGCAAGATGCCGTCAGGATTCGGGATTTCGATGCGCACCTTGGTCGTGCGAGTATCCGTCGCGACCTGCGGATAGATCAGAGCGACGCGGTCGCTGAAGGTTTGGCCCGGCCGGCTGCGCAACCGAATGGTCGCGGTCGCCCCTACCTTGACCGCGCCGAGCTGGTACTCGGGCACGTCCGCTACGACCCAGACTGTCGAGATATCGGCGAGCCGAAAGAGAACATCGCCGGGCGAAGCCTTCATGCCCTCCACAGCGTTCCGCTGAAGCACGATGCCGTCGCGTGGTGCCCGCCATGTCATCGAAAGCGGTACCTTCCGTGTCCGCTCAATCTCGGCGATCGCTTCGGGAGGGACACCGAGATTTTCAAGCCGCTGACGCGCGCCGCCGAGACCATCACTCAATCCGCTGCCGTTCAAGACGGTCAGGAACTGAGCGCCGGCCACTGCGACCTCGGGCGAATAGAGTTGAAGAAGGGCTTGGCCCTTGGCGATGCGATCGCCGGTCGTCACGCTCGCGACCGTGTTGATGAAGGCGTCCGAGCGTGTTGCAACGATGGTCACGCGCCTCTCGTCGAGTTGCACCGTTCCCGGCACGCGCACCGGATTGACGATTACCCTTTCGGCGGCGGCCTCCGTCCTTACGCCCGTTCGCTGCAGCTTACCCGGAGCGACCTTTACCGAAGAGCCATCCTCGCCCTCGTAGACGGGGATGTAGTCCATCCCCATCGAATCCTTCTTGGGAGTCGGCGAGGTGTCCGGCAAACCCATCGGGTTGCGGTAATACAGCACGCGCTTCGCGCTACCAATGGCGGGTGCGGCTGCTACCTCCTTGTTCGCCGGCTTGTCCTCGAAGCTCACGTCCTCGTCGGCATGAACCGCGAGGAAGTCCCGACCGTCGGTGGTTTTCTTCGGCACGGCGGAATAGGAGGACTGCCCGTCTGGATCGCGATAATAGATGACAGGCCCTGATTGCACGGGATCGGCACTCGCCGGCAAGATTCCGGCACTCTCGAGCCAAGGGATGGCACGAAGCAATGAAAGGTCAGACAGCGCGATATCGCGATGCCCGGCCCAATAGCCTCCAGCCCCCGCCGCCAGAATGGCGGCGAGGGTGAGGCCAATTCGGCCCGCCCGGCTCATGGCACGGCCTTGAACACAAGCTTGTTTTCGAGCGTGCCGGTCTCGCCCTGCACCTTGGCGCCGAGCGACAGGCGCCAACCTCCCGCCATCGAGATCTGAGCCTTGAAGCGGTAGACGCCGGGTTCGGTTGAGGGCAGCACTTCGATCGGCGCCGCCATCATCTCCATGCCATCAGGTGCCATATCGACGCGCTGAGCGAAGATCACGGCATCCGGCACGGCTTTGCCCGAGCGCTTGTCGACCAGGCGCACGGCGATCACGGCCGCATTGCCTTGCTTGATCTCAGGTTGGACGAGCTGGAACTCGTAGTCCTGAATCCCCGCCCACGCGTTGGAGGAAAACGCCGCAAGACCGATCAGCACCGCCGTTGCGGTGCGTTTCATTGCAAAAAACTTCATTGTTCAATTCCCGAGTTTCATCGTTGACCCGCGCAAGAGCGCGGCTGGCTCGTGGCGACAAACCACGGCGCCTCGCCGCACGGCACAGTCGGCCGCACGGCGACAGACGGCTCAAAACGAGCCGGCGATGAACTCAGGTTCTGGGAGGTCGTGGAGGGGGTGGTTCGGCCAGGAGATCGCGCGCGGCGTCATCCCACAGCGTAAGCACTGTCACGGGTACAAAAATGGCCCGATGGGATGCGCTGACCGCTGGCGCGTTCGGGAAACATTTGGCCACACACAAAGTCGCCGACGGACACGACTTCTGGCAATCCGGCAGCGACTGCCTCTGCTGCGGACAGCAAGGCATGTCCTCCGCCATGCCGGCCATGTCCTCCATCGCCGCCATGGGTGCGGCAGCCATCATCGCCGCTGCCGATGGAGCAGCCATCAGTGCGGTCAGAAGGCTCAGGACCGCTAGGATC
>JBFWYV010000298.1:0-5858 GCA_050186055.1 Hyphomicrobiaceae bacterium
CAGCGTCGGACTTGAAATTCACCTCAGTTCGAGGCTAGGCGGGGAGTGAATTTCAAGTCCGTTGCTTTGGAGGCGGGAGGCGGGAGGCGACAAGGCTGGCCTTACCGCTTGAACCAACTCCTCGGAGCCCGCTGGGCGAACACCGCGACGTGATCCGCCGCAGGCGTGGAAGCGGCGTTGGCCAGTATCCCTTCCAACTCTGCCCGGAGGCGACGCCAGTCGGCCTCGCTCTTGCGGTCATTGCCGCCCAGCAGTCCCAGCGCGCACTTCAACAGCCGCAACGTTTCGGCCTCTGCGATTGACAGCGTGCTTTCGGCGTTTTGAGCTTCCAGCGCTGCGACGCTCTCGGTCAGCGAAGCTTCGATCGGCCCACCCGGCAGCAGGGAGACGACGACCAGATCCTCCAACACGACGCCATAGGCCTTCTCGAGCGCTCGGGCGCCGTTAGGAGTCTGGGCCCTTGGCGAGGCAGCCAAGTCCGCCCGGGCGTTGTCGACATCGTGTTGAGCTTCGCTCAAGCACTCGTTCGCAAGGTCGTTCAGGCCCTTGTTGGCGCGCTGCAGGAGTTCGAACGCCTGCGCGGCATCCTGCGCGGCGGCAAACTCTTCGCTTGTCATCTCGTCGTAGAGCTTTGGATCGATGCCAAGCGGCTTGACCATGCTTGCCACAAAGTCGGGCTCGAGGTTATGGCTGGAGGCGTCCTCGCTTTGATCTCGTGCCGGATTGCCAAGTACGGTATTCGACCAGTTTCGCCGCGCGCCTGCCGGATGCGGCAACCGGTGCGTCTGGCCCTGATTGGCCGCGATGGCGTCAAGCCGCGGCATGAGATTGCCGCCGTTGGCTGCCGGCCGCCGCACGCCGGATCCGGGAAGCTGCGGAACCCCGAGCCGCCGCTCAAGCCACATCTGCCGGCCGGCAACGTAATTCGGGTCGTGCGGATAAGCCGCCGATATCGTCAGCAGGGTCTTGTAGAGCTGCTTGTGGACGTAGTAACGCCGCTCCGGCTCGGAGTGCTCGTCGAGCTGAACGTAGTCGAGCGTGGCCCCCGCGTTGAGGGCTTTCTGCATGCAGAAGGCCTCGTATGGGTCCATGCCGGCCATATAGACCTCGGCAGAGAAGCCATTGCTTTCTGTGATCGGATGACAGTGCTCGAGCACGATATCGGCGTGGTCCTTGACGAACGGCTGCAGGGCCGCCGTCATCACCGTCTTGATCTCGGCATCCCGCGCATGCGCGTCGCTGGTCTGGAACGCCTTGTTCTTGACGATGTTGATGTACTGCACCAGCTCGCGGCGGATCTCGATGTAGCCGGGCTCTGCGGCAGGCCGGATGGCATCGATTGTCGCCGCCGAGCTCAGCAGTCGTCGCATCTGCGCCGCATGCGGCATCGATGCGTCGACGCGGATGCGGGACGTGAACCCGTCACTACCTTCTATGGCATCGAGCCCCTGCAAGAATTGCTCGGCTGTCTCGTGAACGTCGGGCTGCAGCGCAGCGTTGACGATTGCCTCGAGTTGCTTGCTCGAGATCGCCTGCCTGGTCGGTATTTTCGACAACGGCGAGGTGAGCGCGTTGGCGCCGAACAATCCCGACATGAACACCAGCATGTCGATCGCAATCGCGATGCCGAGTGACAGATAGGCTAGCTTGTTGCCGTCCTGGAATGCGTTGATGGCGGCAACGAACGGGTGCGCGCGGTCGTCCCGTGACAGCTCGGCGGAGTTGATCTTGTTGCGCAGAGCATCGGTCTCGCGGCTCGGCAGGCCGCTGTCGGCGAGACAGTTGCGAGCGAAGCTCCACAGGGCATCCGTGCTCTTGTTCTGATTGAGTTTGTCGCCACCCTCGCAGCGTGCGGCAAAGCTTTTCGCACCGTTGTTCAGTGCGAACATCACGGCGGAAGCTTCAGCCGCTTGCTTGGGATCACAATCGATGCCGCGCACGCGCTCCTTGGTGGCCGGTGCAGCCGACAGCGCACCGTATAAGTCCGTGCACTGCTGCTGCAGCGCCGCGAGCCTTTCTTGCGATGGCCCCTGCCGGAACTCGGTGCGCGCCTTCTCGAAGCTCTGCCGCACGCGGGACGGATCGATGCGCGGCAACTCGCCCTCGGGGGATTGGCCCTGTGTGACCTTGATGCGGGATTCCGCTGTCGAGGCTTCGGCGCCGTATCGCGCGATATGGCCGTCGATTTCTGCAAGTTCCCGTTCGACGCCGGTAATCCTCGAGTTCACCGAATTGAGGCGCTCCTGGGCATCGCTGACGCGCTTTTCCTGGATCTTGTAGGCCGCCTCCACCTGGCGCAGCTCGTCCATGAGCTGGCGATAAGCCGGCCCTCTGCCGACCTTGCCGGTTCCCTCGGCGCCCTGAGCTTCCGCCTGCGCCTCGACCCGTTTGGCATCGACAGCGCGGGTGCGCGCTTCAAATTCTGTCTTCTTGGCCGTCAGGTCGCTGGCGAGTCCCGGGCGCTCGGATTGCAGGCGAGCAAGTTCCTCGCTGAGCGAGATCTTCTTGGCTTTCAGCCCCGCGCTAGCGCTGTTTGCAGTCGCGATTCGGTTCTGCTGCTCGATGATGGCCCGCTTCCTGGTCTCCATCTGCTCTTGGAAATAGGTCTCGATCGCCGACTCGGCGCCTTGCGAGTTTTGGTACAGATTGGTGAGATTGGCGTCGTATTGCTTCCAGCCCTTGTGCGCGAACAGATTGTCGAGTTCCTCCACCCGTCGCCGCTGAATCGTTGCGCCGATATCGGCCACGATGCCTGCAACCTGGTTCTGTGCTCGCAATTGCGCGGCGCGGACACGCTCATCCTGCGGAAAGATCACCATGAAGCGGGAATCGTAGCCAAAGAACACCGATGTCGCCATGCAGGAGAGAAACATCACCCACAGCATCGCATTCTTGACGATGATGCGCGTGCTTTGCACATACGGGCGCAGCAGGTCGCCGCCTCGGCTGATGTTGAAGGCGATCAGCAATGCGACGATCAGCGCCAGCGCAAAATAGACCGCGACATCCGTGAAGCGGGACCAGTCGATGCGGGTCTGGAATGTGAGGTCGAAGGTGCCGGTGGTATGCAGCAGCCACGCGAACACGCCGACAGCCGCGGCCAGCGCCAGTAGCATTCCCACAACCGCATCATAGCGACCCGCTGCGCGCCCATCGGGAAGGCGCCGGTTCATCCCGGTAGCAAAGCTTTCGCCGATCAGCCAGGCGGCGATCAGCATCACACTCTGGATGCCGAACGTGATCATGCCCGATAGCACGGCCTCGCCGGTGAAGTTGGTCATCCCCTTCCAGGTCGTGTAGCCGGAAGCTGCCGACAGCACGAGACCGCTCGTTGCGAGCAGTACAAGCTGCCAATTGAACCCGCCGGCGCTGATGCGGGCGCTTCTACGCGTTGCCGCTGCAGAAGCAGCAGATGACGCTCGCGTAAACCCCCGTAGCGCAAGGATGATGATCCCAAGTCCGATCAGCACGGCCGCCGTTGTGAGGAGGTTGTCGACAAGCCAGTTGAAGACGTCTTGCGGCGCTTTGACCGACATAACTGAAGCCTCCTCCAACGCCGGGTAACCAGCGCTTTTCGATCCCGCATCCAGAGGCCGAACGGTGTGTGTGCGACGCTTGGATTGCGTCGATCCTACCGATGATCCGCTCGGGCAGATCCTGGCACAGGATCACCGTGCACAACGCCGGCGGCAACCGCATGGCAGCAATATGGCAGTTTGCAGCATAAGTGATTTTGGAGCCCGGCTCAGCATCTGCCGCGTTCGGCCGCTAGACGGCCTCGAACAGGGCTGCCAGACCGAGGCCGCCGCTGGCGCCTTGCGTGACGGCGCCAAATCCGGAACGCCCGTTCTTGTTTCCCCGCACCAGCCGCGAGAACAGCCGCACGACCAGCACCGCGCCGGAAGCGCCCAGCGGGTGGCCGCGCACGACAGCGCCGCCTTCGGCATTGACGAGCGACTCGTCGACGCCGAGCTCGTTGATGCAGGCAAGCGCCTGCGCCGCCGAAGTCTCGCCAAGCTCGATCGAGGTGATTGCGCTCCGGTCGAAACCGTTGAGGCGGCCGTAAAGCTTCTGCATCGCTGCGATCGGAGCGCCGGCCTCGTCGGCGGATGCAACGCCTCGCGCAGCACTGGCGACCAGCCGCAGCGCAGGCGGTTGCCCCAGCCGCTGCCATACGGCCTCCGAGACAACGGCGACGAACGCTGCGCCGTCATGCGGCTGACTGGTGTTGGCAGGCGTCAGGGTGCCGTTCGGTGCCCAGTACGTGGTCTCTGCCTCGATGTCTTCCAGCGATGGCGCCACGGCGCTCTCGTCGCGGGCCTCGTCCCGATTGGCGCGCAACGGTACGATCTCGCCGACGAAGCGGCGGGCCTCGCGAGCGGCTTCGGCCCGCAGATGCGATTTCAGCGCGAAGGCGTCCTGGGCCTGGCGGCTGATGCCCAGGCGCTTCGCCAGCAGCTCGGAGGCTTCGAGTGAGTACGGCACTTCCGTCGGGACCTCCGACGTCGGCTCCAGGGCCATGAAGTGCGGCGTCTGGTAGATGCTTCTCGGGCGCGCGATCCGCCACGGCGCCGTCGACAGGCTCTCCGCACCGCCCGCGACGATCACGTCGCTTTCGCCAAGCGCTACCGACCGGGCGGCATGCAGGATGGCATCGAGACCTGAGCTTCCCTGCCGGTCTATGGTGAGGGCGGAAGCCGTTTCGGGGAGTCCCGCCGCAAGCGCGATCATCCGCGCGGGGTTTGCGCCCTGGCTGGCGTTCCCTACCACGATTTCCTCGACCTCGGCGGGGTCGATGCCGGCATCCGTCAGCACGGCTACGATGACGGGAGCCGCAAGGTCTTCGAGGCGCCGGGCGCGATGCAGACCGCCAATTCGTCCTAAGGCGCTCCGCCGCGCTGCGACGATATAGGCCGCACCATGCAGGGGTGAACTCATACCATGTCCTGCCGCAATCCGGGCCCGCGCCGGCAATGTGCAAAGTCTAGGAAGGGCGGGCGTATGAGCAATCTCTGAAAACACGAAAACATGGCAAAAACGCGTTGATCTTCAGCGGGCAATTTCTGCGGATCAATGAAAGTTTGTGCAGCCCGCAATTGCTGCAGAGCCGCATTGCGACGCTGCCGCCATTGACATTCGATCAAGCCCGCGGCTCTAAACGCGAGTAACAACGGCTGTGTCGCGGGCGGCGTCCGCGATAGTGGCTTTTCCTGAGGCGGTGGTGAGCCACCCGAGAAAACAGAGTTCGATTCGTGCCGCACGACCACAAGCCACGCCCTCTCGTCAGCCACAAGTCCGGTTCGCTTTCCGGCCGCATCCGCGTGCCCGGCGACAAGTCGATCTCGCACCGCGCGCTGATGCTCGGGGCCATCTCGACTGGCCGCACACGGATCAAGGGTTTGCTCGAGGCCGAGGACGTCATCAATACGGCGCGCGCGCTGACGGCGCTTGGTGCGCCAGCCACCAGGACAGGCGACACCTGGGAGGTCCTCGGACGTGGTGTCGGAGGCTTGAGCGAGCCGCACGATCCTCTCGACTTCGGCAATTCGGGCACCGGGACGCGCCTGATGATGGGTGTCATCGCAGGCCAGCCGATCACGGTGAAGATGACGGGCGACGCGTCGCTGTCGCGGCGGCCGATGGGGCGTGTCCTGGGGCCGCTGAAGCAGATGGGCCTGCAGGTCCTCGACGGCGACAAGGATACCCTGCCGCTCACCATTCGTGGCTCGTCGGAGCTGGTGCCGATCGAATACGAGCTCCCGGTGGCTTCGGCACAGCTCAAATCCGCGATCCTGCTGGCGGGTCTGTCGGCGGCTGGAGAAACCACGGTGATCTCCGAGAAGACGCGCGATCACACC
>JBFWYV010000299.1:0-5807 GCA_050186055.1 Hyphomicrobiaceae bacterium
CTCCGAAACGCTGAAGGACCACAACGAGGCGGTCGCGAACTGGCGCAAGGTCGAGAAGGAAATCCGCGCACGCCAGGCCGCCGAGAACAAGAAGGACTTGAGCCCGGACGACGCCGCGACTGCTGCTGCTGCCGCCGCTGCCACGGCCGGCGCGATCAAGGCATCGGCCGAAAAGGTGCCGCTTCCCAAGCGCAAGCCCAAAAAGCGCAAGACCAAGTAGATTCCAGTTTCGGCTGCCGAAAGCGGAGCGGGCTGCCCGGCGGCGAGGCTCAATTGCCCGTCTGCTGCCGGTCGGCGAGTTCGACGACCACCTGTGCCAGTGCTCCGGTGATGCGGGCGAGCATCTCGTAATTGACCTTGTCGGGCGTATCGCTGCGACGGTGATAGTCGGGCGAGCGGAACAGCGCGGTATCGGTGAGCATCAAGGCTGGAAAGCCGAACTGGGCGAATGACCAATGGTCGGACCAGCCGATGCCGGGAATAATCCAGGGTCCGACGCCGCCGATCGACGGCACCTTCGCATGCCGGCGAAACGAGCCGAGCACGTCGTGCAGAAAGGTCCGCGAACCGAGCATTCCGACAAAGGCAACGAAGTCCGCGCGGTCGGGAAACGAAAGCGCACGGAGAAGAAGCGGGTAGCGCTGGGAGCCCGGCTCGGAGGAAAACGTGCCGAGCGTCTCCAGCGCTATCAAGCCCCGCACCTTCTCTTGGCGCTCAGAGAGGGCCTCGGCGTAGCGCCAGCTTCCCATGTTCGGTGTCTGGAAATACGGAGGTTCCTCGTTGACGAAGAAGACGAAGCGCACGCGCGATTGCGACGGCTTCAAGCCGGCAAGTTTTCGCGCCAGCTCGATCAGCGCCGCGACGCCGCTGCCGTTGTCCGTCGCGCCCGGAGCGTCGCGAAATGAATCGTAGTGCGCTCCGATCACGAGTGAGCCGACAGCCTGCGGCGGCCCCGCGGCTGGCTCCAGGGTGGCGTCGATGTTGCGGACATTGATGCCATCGACATTGAATTCCTGACGCCCGACGCGATAGCCGAATGATGCGACTTCTCGTTCGATGTAGTTGGCGGCTGCCTCCAAAGCCGCCGGATGGCGGGTGTTGTGCGGCTCGCTGGCAATGGCGCGCACGTGCCTCTCAAGACGCCCGGCGAGGTCGCGCTCGTCGTCGGTGAGCGGCGGAGCCGGGCCGCTCCAGCTCCGCCCAGGTACGGCAAGCATGTACCAGCCGCCGGCCGCGACGCCGCCGACCAGCACAGCCAGGATAACGATCAGCAGCCGTATCAGTCTCATGCCGGTGTGCCCTGGATTTCGCCCCACGCCTCCGTCGATGCCGAGGTGCTGTCGATGCCGGGGACTCAAAGCGTCCTGCCTGCCCTTTCACAATGGTTGCGTCGCGGCCAGCAGCCAGCTCCTGTCCTCGCCGTCGAGGTGCGGCGCGATCTCCTCGCTCACGCGCGCATGATAGGCATTGATCCAGTTGCATTCATCCGGCGCGAGGTCGCTGACCTCGATCAACCGGCGATCATACGGTGCGAGCGTCAGGGTCTCGAACGACATCATCGCACGCTCGCCGCCTGCCGGTATCTTCGGCTCCGAGACCAGCACCAGGTTCTCGATCCGGATGCCGTATGCGCCCTGCCGGTAGAAGCCCGGTTCGTTGGACAGGATCATGCCTGGCTGCAGCTCGACCATCCCGCGCCGGGAGATCGAAGCCGGGCCCTCGTGGACCGACAGATAGCTGCCGACGCCGTGGCCGGTCCCGTGATCGTAGTCCAGGCCAAGAGCCCATAGCGGCCGGCGCGCCAGTGGGTCCAGATCGACGCCCCGTGTGCCCTTCGGAAACAGCGCCATCGAGATCGCGATATGGCCTTTCAGAACGGCGGTGTAGCGTTCGCGCATGTCTCGCGTCGGCTCGCCGACCGCCACAGTCCGCGTGATATCGGTCGTTCCGTCCGGGTACTGCGCGCCTGAATCGATCAGGAACAGTTCCCCGGGCTTCAGGAGCCGGTTGGTTGCTTCCGTAACCCGGTAGTGGACGATGGCGCCGTTCGGTCCCGAACCGGAAATGGTATCGAACGAGATCTCGCGCAGCATGTTCGAGCGGCGGCGCATCTCCTCGAGCTTGCGCACCGCCGCGATTTCGTCGACGTCCCCAGTACCCGCGTTGGCATCGACCCAGGCGAGGAAGCGGGCCATGGCTATGCCGTCGCGCTGGTGGGCCGCACGCGCTCCTTTGATTTCTGCGCCGACCTTGACCGCCTTCGGCGCCACGCAGGGATCGCGGCCCCGCACGACATTGCTGCGCCCAAGCGCGCGGGCGATGGCGTAAGCCGCGCTGTCGGCATCGAGCCGCACGCGCTTGCCCTGAGCCTTGAGTTCCGACAAGCGGCGGGTGAGCTCACGCGGCGCCGTGACCTTTGCGATCCCGCTCAGATGGGCCCGCAGCTCGGGATCGGCCCTTTTGGGGTCCAGGAAAAGCTCCACCCGGCCGCGAACCGGGACGATGGCGAACGCGAGCACCACGGGGTTGTGAGCGACGTCGGCGCCGCGGATATTCAGCAGCCATGAGACGGAATCGGGCAGCGTCAGTACCACGGCGTCCTGTCCGTCCGCCTTCAAGGTCTCCTGCACACGGGCAATCTTCTCCGCCGAGGGCGTCCCGGCGTACTTGAGCGGATGGACGGAGACTGGTCCCGCCGGTTCCGATGGCCGCTCGTCTCCCCACGCTCTGTCCACGAGATTGGATCGCGTCGGCTTGAGCTGGATGCCTGCGTCCTTCAAGGACGTGGTCATCCGCTCCACCTCGGCCACGGTGTGCAGCCACGGATCGAAACCGACGACCGCGCCTGACGCCAGGTTATGCTTGAGCCAGTCCGAGACCTTCTGATCCGGGACCTGCAGAAACTCGAAAGTCTTGCGGTCGGCCTGCTGGCGCACTTGCAGCGTATAGCGCCCGTCGATGAACAGGGCGGCGCGCTTGCGCCCGACGGCGGCCATTCCAGCCGACCCCGTAAAGCCGGTCAGCCACGCCAGCCGCTCCGCTGCGCGCGGGACGTACTCGCCCTGGTGACAGTCGGCGCGCGGCACCAGCAGGGCATCCAGACCGGCCTTGGTCATCAGCGCGCGAACGGCAGCGACCCGGTCTGTTGTGGCGCTGGCGTCGACTGGGGAGCTGAAATCCTGGAACATGCGGCCATCCTCGGCGGTTCGCATCCACGCATGGCGGGCTGCCTCTCCGGCGCCAACCTCAAGATCGATGAATCGGGCGTTGGATGGTGGACTGCAAGACCAGTGTCGTCCAGCCGGCGATGTGAATGCGTCGCTCCAGCCTGAAGCCGCGGGTCAGATAGGCGCCGAGCACCTCGCGCGATTGCACGGTGAGCAGCCCGGACAGCACCAGCCATCCGCCCGGCGTGACGGCATCCCTGACCCGCGGCGCCAGGACGATGAGCGGTCCGGCAAGTATATTGGCGATCACGAGATCGTAGCTGCCGCGGCTATTGCGGCGGGTGCTGGGGACGCCGTTCGCGAGCAGACATTCTATGCCGACCGCACCATTGGCCCGTGCGTTGGCCGCAGCAACGCCGACTGCAACCGGGTCGATGTCGGATGCGATCACGGCCGCGCCCGGCGTCAGCCGCTGCGCTGCGATGGCGAGCACGCCGGACCCGCACCCCAGATCGAGGACACGCCGGTGCTGCCTTCGCCGCATCAGGGCATCGATCGCGATGAGGCAGCCTTCGGTCGTCGCGTGATGCGCCGTGCCGAACGCCTCACCGGCATCGACTTCGATGTGTAGCGGACCACGTGGCACGCGGGCCCGGTCATGGCGTCCATGAACGGTGAAGCGGCCCGCCACGACCGGCGGCAGCGCAGCCTGGGACAGGCTCACCCAGTTCTCGTCGGGCACGCGTTCGACACTTGCAGGAGAAATCGTGACTTCCATCAGCGCGCCAAGCTGGTCTGACAGGTGGCCAGGATCCGGCACCTGCCGGAAATAGGCGTCGATCCTCCAGCCCCGGGGGTCCTCGAAGCTGGCGACTGCATCGGCAGGCGGATCGATCAGCTCTTGCAGGCCGGCCGCGACGCGCCGTGCCGTTTGCGCATCTGCGACCACAAACACGACCTTGCCGATGGCGTCCGCGCTGGCCGCCGCATCGTCGCATGCTGTCATCCCGCTCATGTTTCCGCAGGTGCGCCTTGCTGGTCGACCTCGTGGCCGGTCGGAGGTTCGTCGTCATCGGGGAGCATGTCGAGCACTTTGTCCCACCTCGAATCGATGAAAGCGGCGGCTTCCTTGGGTGGCAGCGCATGCAGGGTGCCGTCGGGAGCTTCGCTCACCAGACCATCGGCCTTGAGACGTGTGTAGGCATCCGTGACATCGCAGTCGACCTCGATCCCGAACGTGTTCGCGAGATAATGCTCGATCGCCTCGTCGACGGCACCGAGATCGCGGACGTTGACGTTCTCCTTCGCTAGAACGCTGTAGAGCAGGATTTCCTCTTTGAAATCCTCTTCCGCCGCACCTTCGGCCAGCGTGGTCAGAACGCCGCTGTTGGACGCTATGGCGTGGAAATAGAGGTTCTGCGCCATCGTCGAAAGATATCGCTGCTTCTGATTGATCACGTTCGCCACCTGACGCACGACGACCGAACCCAGTGCCCCGGCCGCCATGATCGCCGCGAACGGGCTGGAGAACGCCACTGCCAGCTTGCCGGCCGCACCGAACAAGCCTGTGCCCAGAGCGCCGCTGCCGGTGAGGCTCAGCCACAGCTTGTCCCGCAGCCTGAACTTCACTTCGGTGTTGGGAAACACCATCTCGATGTCGGCGCGCGGCAGGTTCTTGAACAGCTTGATATAAATGCAGTTGGCGGACACGCCCGGCGCGATCAGCGCACGTGATCTCCTGACCCGCTTGCGCGCTTCCTCGCGGCTGATGCGCAACTGGCGTGCCACATCCTCGACATGGCGCGCCTCGTCCTTGAGCTTGAACATCATGCAGATGCGCCGGAAGATCGGAATCGTGAATTCCTGCTTCCGCATGAAGCGCGACAGCACCCGTCGCTGCTCGGTTCTCACTGACGCGCCGCGGTAGTAGATCACCAGCTCTTCGAAGACCTGGAAATCGACGTTGAGGTCGAGCCCGTAATAGCTGTCCTTGGTCAGGATGACCTGCTCGATCCGTTCGCGTTCGACGTGGACGAAGTTTGCCTGCTGGAGGAGGCTCTCGATCCCCTCGCGCAACTGGACTTGCAAGCGCCCGCGCTCCGCCTCGGTATAGCCGCGGGTTATGAACAGGTCGCTGTCGGGAGCAAACGGCTCGTAGTCCCTCAGCAATCGCATCAATTGTGCATTGTGGTTCTGTTGCCGCCAATAGTCGAGGTAGCGGAACAGCCGCCGGACATCGTCTGCCATTCCGGGCGGCCAGGCCTGCGGGCGGGTGAGGCGGTCGATGAGGGCGTATCGCGTGACCGGCAGAAACCTTTCCTGGGCGCGCTTTTCGTCCGCGCCGATGACGTCGTCCCAGCCGGCGACGTAGGGTTGCGAGATCTTCTGTTTCTGCTGTGAGGCTGCCCCCGCGCTCCGGATCGGCGCTCCGGCTGCTGCTGACGCATCACCTGCAATGGACATCACGCGTCGCTCCCACTCACTCGGCCAACGAAATGAAGTACCTTTAAGTCTGGGCGCACCCATAAAAGGGGCACCCATAAAATCCGTGCCGCTCCCCGAAGAGGTCGGCAATATCATCACCTGTTGGGTGCCCGTTGGCTGGCCCCGCCCCAATGCCCCCTTAGTAACAATATCATA
>JBFWYV010000300.1:0-5736 GCA_050186055.1 Hyphomicrobiaceae bacterium
GCATCGGACTTTATCCCCGACGCAGCTACTGAGAGGCTGCGCCGGCACGTGTGCCGTTTCGCTACGTTCTCTTACCATTCACCCACAAAACTTAATGACAATCCATTCAGTCATTCACGCTAGTGTTACGCCAAAACCAATAGTGTTTGAACGTCAGCAGCGCGATGTCCGTTTCAGGTCCTGCATCCGGTAGTGATGAGCCGTCGAGAACGTGCCGAATTCTGATCGCCGACGGCGATCCGATGGCGCGTCTTCACGTCAAGCTGGGACTGGGAGATCGCCTGGTCGAGGTTGTCGAAGCCCAGGACTTCCGCGAAGCATCCGAGCTTCTGGAGAAGTCCACCTTCACCCTTGCCATGGTCAGCCTCACGCTGTCCGGCCAGGGTGGTCTTGCACTGGTTCACGCGATCCGCTCCTGCCCCCGGACCAGGCACCTGCCGGTCGTCGTAATCGCTGAGAACGGCGACATTGGCGCGCTGGAATCGGCATTGGAAGCCGGCGCCAACTCCTTCATGACCCGTCCGCTCGAGCGCTCTCACCTGCGCCATCACGTTGCCTACCTGAACCGGTCCTGCGAGGACCGCGTTCGCGGTCATAGGGCCCTGCTCGAGGCGGAGGCGGCCGGACGAGCGAAAAACGCTGTCTTTGCGGCTGTTGCCTCGCGGATGTCCTCCCGCGCAGAACGCATCCTGGAGCTGGCGGGCGAGCAGATCGAAATGCTTGCCCCACACGATATGGCGTCGAGGTGCCTCGCAGCCCTGTCGAAGCAGATCGCGAGAGAAGCCGGCGTCATCCAGGCGCTTCTCGACGAGACGATGCCGCGCATGCGCATGATGACCGAGAACGTTCTGCTTGAGGCCCGGCTCAATCGATTGAGCCGGATCGTCAATGCTGCTCTGGATGATGTCGGTCAGCTCGCTGACAAAACCGGCGTAGGCGTGGAAAGCGCGTTCAAGTGCGACGACATCCTGATTTTCTGCGACGCGACGGCATTGGCATTTGCCCTCGCCAACCTGCTGCGCAACGCAATTGAAGCCTCGCCGTCCGGAAGCACCATTCGGCTCCAAGACGAGCAGCTTCCCGACCAAAGCCTGATGCTTTCCGTCATCGACGACGGTCATGGCGCCGATCCTGCGCTGATTGCCCGCTCTCTCTCGCCGCTGGACGACAGCGAAAGCTGGCTTTCGATCGCCAAGGACGTCCCGGGGCTCGGGCTGCCGATCGCCCGTGCAATCGTCCACGCACACGGCGGCAAGCTCGAGCTCCGCACCATGCCCGGACTTGGCGCCCATGCCATGATCGTCCTTCCTCCCGAAATTCTCGAAATCGAAGAGCCGTGACCCGCCTCTGCGCAACGCTTGCGTGCGTGCACGGATTGTCACCACTCGGATCCGGCAAAAGCGCATCGCTGGCCCGCCGGCCGGCACCATCGCCACCGAGCCTCTGGCGTCCGGTCAACCGTCCAGGGCACCCGGCAGCACCCACCCGCTGACTCCGGCACGCCCACAAGCTCCATTGCCGCAACGAGACATCGGCGAGCCCGCCTTGCATATCCGCGCGCCAGCATGTCTAAATGGTGTTAAGCACATTGGGGTCAGGTTCTCGGGATCAAGGTGCGGTCATCGTGGTGCGAGTGAGAGGAAACGACCCATATCGGGTGCAGTCGCGCCCACACACATGCCTGCACAGATGGCTGTCCGCACTGGTGCTGTTGATCGTCGCGACAGCCTGGGGCGGCGTCGCCGTCCAGGCTCAGCAGCAGAGCACCGGCCGCGTCCTGCTGCTCGACATCAAGGGCGCAATCGGCTTCGTGTCCGCCGACCACCTCGAGAAGGCGCTGCAGAAGGCAGCACTGGAACGCGCATCCGCACTCATTGTCAGGATCGATACGCCGGGCGGCTTGGTGAGTTCGACCCGTGACATGATCAGCGGCATCCTGGCCTCGCCGGTACCGGTCATTCTCTATGTCGCCCCCAGCGGCGCACGCGCGGCGAGTGCCGGGACCTACCTGGCGTATGCGTCGCACATCGCCGCCATGGCACCGGGCACCCATCTCGGCGCCGCAACCCCGGTCAGTCTCGGCACGCCGGGGCTTCCCGCGCCGGCGCCGCAATCCGAAAAGGAGAAGACCGGCGGCCAGTCGCCGATGGAGCGCAAGGTGTTGAACGACGCCATTGCCTATCTGAAGTCGCTGGCGCAGCTCAGAAAGCGCAACGCGGAATGGGCCGAGAAAGCTGTGCGTGACGCGGCCACGCTCACGGCGGACGAGGCGCTGAAAGACAACGTCGTCGACGTCGTTGCCGCCGACGCCGCCGAGTTGCTGAACGCTGTCGATGGCCGCTCCGTCACGACCGCCGCCGGTGAGGTCAGGCTTTCCACCCGTGGCAAGACGCCTGTAGCGATCGAGGCCGATTGGAAAATGCGCGTGCTCTCGATCCTCACCGATCCGAACGTCGCGTTTATCCTGTTGATGATCGGATTCTACGGCATCGTATTCGAATTCTGGAATCCGGGCGCCATTGCTCCCGGCGTGATCGGCGGCATCTGCCTGTTGCTTGGTCTGACCGCGCTCTCCGTGTTGCCGATCACGTTCGGCGGCGCGGCCCTGCTCCTTCTCGGTCTCGGCCTCATGCTGGGAGAAGCATTTGCGCCCGGCTTCGGCTTGCTGGGAATCGGCGGACTGGTTGCATTCATTCTGGGCGCCGTATTCCTATTCGACCCGGACAGCACGACCGTCCCCTTCGGCATTTCCTGGCAGGTGATCGCAGCTACCACAGCCACATCCGCGTTGTTCTTCATGGGCCTGATCGGTTTCGCGCTCCGTGCTCACCGTAACCCGGTGCGCACCGGCTCGGAGGAAATGATCGGATCGACCGGTGTGGTCGTCGCCTGGGACGGCGGCTCGGGCCGCGTCCGGGTCCATGGTGAAATCTGGAGTGCGCGAGCATCGATCCCCCTGACGCCTGACCAGCCCATCGCCGTCACCGGCCGCGAAGGCCTGGTTTTGCTCGTCGAGAAGCGGTCCCGCACAACCCCGAGCTAAGGTCTACCACCATGGACATTTTCCTCAGCAACCTGGTCTCGTTCATCATCCCGATTGCCGCGATCGTATTCGTCGTGGCCTCTTCCATCCGTATCCTGCGCGAATACGAACGCGGCGTGGTCTTCATGCTCGGCCGCTTGTGGAAGGTGAAAGGGCCCGGCCTGATCATCCTGGTGCCTTTCATCCAGCAGATGGTGCGCGTCGACCTGCGCACGCGCGTGCTCGATGTCCCGCCGCAAGACGTCATCTCGCGCGACAACGTCTCGGTGAAGGTCAACGCCGTGGTGTACTATCGCGTCATCGATCCCGAGAAGGCGATCATCCAGGTCGAGAACTACGACATGGCAACGAGCCAACTCGCGCAGACCACGCTGCGCTCCGTTGTCGGCCAGCACGAACTCGACCAGATGCTGGCCGAGCGGGAAAAGCTCAATGCGGACGTCCAGAAGATCCTCGACGAGCAGACCGATGCCTGGGGCATCAAGGTTTCAAACGTCGAGCTGAAGCACATCGACCTCAACGAGACGATGGTTCGCGCCATTGCCAAACAGGCCGAGGCTGAACGGCTGCGCCGCGCCAAGGTGATCGATGCCGAAGGAGAGCTGCAGGCGGCCGAGCGCCTCGCACAGGCAGGCGAGATCCTCAGCCGGCGTCCTGAAGCCATGCAGCTGCGTTATCTCGGAACGCTCTTGAACATTGCCGGTGAGAAAAGCTCGACCATCGTATTCCCGTTGCCGATGGACCTGACCACGGCACTGGGCAAGCTCACCTCCGATTCATCGAAGCAGGGATAGCCTTTCTGCCCGGCGCCGGATCGTCGGGCGAGCCCGGCTGTCCTTCGCGACAGCCGGAGTCCGCTCGGCTATCCCTTCATCTCGCTCGAGGCATTGATCACCGCATGCAGGTTGCGCGCGAAATCGACGGCGCCATGGACATCCATATCCATCGCCCGGCTGACGAACTCTTTCACGCCTTCCGTAGCGATCGCCGGCGCCTTCAGAATCGCCGCGACCGTCGCCTCGACCACGGCATCCAGATCAGCAGCTGGCGCCACTTCGCTGACGATGCCGAATGACAGGGCCCGCTCGACGCTGATTGCCGCAGTCGAGTGCACCAGATACATGATCGCCTTGCGCGGCACCCGGTCGATCAACGCCGAAAGCACCATCCCCGGCAGGATGTTGTGAGCCATCTCGGGCACCTGGAACGTCGCCTTGTCCGATGCGATGGTGATGTCGCTCAACGCCGACAGAGCACAGCCGAGCCCGAGCGCCTTGCCCTGCACCGCGTTGATGATCGGAATCGGACACGCCCGGAACGCGCCATAGCAATCGAACACGAACTGAAAGCCGCGCCGTTTGACGAGTGCCTCGTTGCTCGGCGGTGCCGATGGCCGTCCCGGCGCCCGGCCGATGCAGAAATCCGGTCCCGCACCGCGGAAGACCACGACGCGCGACGTTTTCGGCGCAGCCTCGATGATCTCCTTGAGTTCGGTGACCATCGCATCGGTCATGCCGTTTCCGGCATCCGGCCTGTTCAGAGTGACTCGCAGCACCTTGCCGTCCTGCTGGACCTTGATGTCTTCGCTCATCGGCGTTCGTCTCCACGTTCGTTGAATTCGGCCGGTCACCAGCGCGCGGCTCTGGATCGGCAGCACACGTCGGCTCAGCCGCAGCCGAGGGCAATCGGCGCTATGCTTCGTTGAGCAGCCTGCCTTCGATCTGCAGCCGCACCGTATCCAGATTGTGCAGAATGGCATCCACTTTCTTCATCTCGCGATCGACCAATTGCAGATCCTGCTCGGCATTGGCCCGCTTCAGCACGCCGGCGACGCTCGTCAGCGTCTCCAGGAAGCCCCGCACCTGATCCATCGTGCTTTGCTTCTTCGGGCGCCTGCCCTTGGGACGCGCCATGTCGGACGCAAGCTGCTTGCGTGCCTTCACCAGCGTGCGCTTGAGATGCGTGTATTCCTTCTTCTTGTGACGCAGCTCCTTGACCGCGATCTTTGCCTCCTCGGCCGAATTGACCTTCACGGAAACATGGCTGCCATCGATCTTCACGAAACGCATTTCGGACAACTGCATTCTGGTGCTCGCAATATCCGCCCACCGTTTTCCGGTCAGTCTAGTCGCTAACCGGCCCGTGTGGCGAGATTGAAACCCGCCCGGAAGCATCCGGCGGCGTTCCCGGACCGCTTGCGGATCCTACGGATCGGTTGCGACCTTCCCGCCAAGCCGGTAAGTCGTGACGAGACGAACCAGAATTCAGAGGACACCCCGATGAGCAGCGTGCGCACCATGACCGCAGCCGAAACCCAGGCCCGCGACGGCGTGAAGATCGTCTATGACATGTACGGACCGGCGAACGCCGGCAAGCGCATTGCCCTCGTCCACTCATTGGCAATGGATCGCGCATTCTGGGCGCCCGTGGCCGAACGCCTCGCCCCGGCGGCCGCCGTGCTCTGCTTCGACTGCCGGGGCCATGGGCAGTCCGGCAAACCCAAGGGACCTTACACCGTCGAGCAGTTCGCCGGCGACCTGGCCGACCTCCTCACCGCCGTGGGCTGGGACAAGACCGTCGTTGCCGGCGCCTCGATGGGCGGCTGCGTCTCCCTCGCATTCGCCATCAACCATCCGGCGATGACCACCGGGCTCGGCCTGGTCGACAACTATGATGTCTAGGGGGACGCCTAG
>JBFWYV010000301.1:0-5640 GCA_050186055.1 Hyphomicrobiaceae bacterium
GGACTCTTTCAAGGTCGAAATCAACGCCGCATACACTGACTATCTGCGCACAGGGACCAGCGGAGTTGCCCTAAACATGCAGGGAGGAATTCTCCCCGCGTCCTATTTCGACAACACAAGGCCCCTGACGCCGAATTGGGGGTTCAACCACGCGGAGGCGGGCCGGGTGGGTGGCTCGCTCCAGTGGGATATCGACAACCAGACGACGCTGCGGGCGGCTGCACTCTATCGCCATGAGTTCAGAACCGCCTATTCTCCGTACTCTCTGACACTGCGAACCGACGGGATGTACTCGTTCAGCGCCCTTGCCATCAATGGTCCGACATCAGACCAGACGGGTGGCTATCTCTACGCCGACCGGAAATTCAACACGTTCGGCATTCAGCACAAGCTGACGTTCGGAACAAACTTCAGCAGGAACGAGTACGCCACCCCAAGCGATTATGCGGTGGGTACCCCTGCCGTCATATTTCCCACTCTTGCTGCTGCCCAGAACTCCGGGCCATTGGTAAAGCCTTCCGTGGGGACAACTCCGAAACACCCTTCGTCTGATTTCACGAACACCAATATTGTCATTGGAGACGACATCACCCTCAACCGATATTTTTCGCTTCTTGCCGGCGTGAATTATTCAACGATCAGGTCGCACAGTTACGCGTACGCGACGGGCGTCGTGACAGCGAGCTACGACGAGTCAGCTCTCACGCCGACCGCATCTTTGATCTTCAAACCGACATCCAACATTTCGTTCTACGGCACCTACATCGAATCGCTTGAGAGCGGCGGCACCGTTTCTCTGACGGCCATCTCGCCTTACACTAACGCTGGCGAGATTCTGCCCCCGACGATCAGCAATCAGATCGAGTTCGGGGCAAAGGCCGATGTGAACGGCGTCTTATTCACCCTTGCGGCCTTTCAGATCGACAAGGCGAACATCTATGATGTCAACAACCTCGATGGCACACGGACCAGGAACCAGGACGGCCGGCAAGTTCACAAGGGGATCGAACTGACCGCGACCGGAAAGGTGACCGACGACCTGACGATCAGGGGTGGCGGCACCTATCTCGATCCGGAAATAACAAAGGCCACCAACACTGCCACCGTCGGCAAGGCACCGCCCGGCGTGTCAAACTGGAGATTGGCGCTGTGGGGCGAATACCGATTGCCCCTCCTTCAGACGCTCTACCTGACCGGAGGCGTGAGCTACCTCAGCTCGTCCTATCTCGACGCGGCAAACACACGTCGCGTTCCGGCGTATGCCATCGGTGACGTGGGGATGCGCTATGAGACGTCCGTCTACGGCACGCCGATGATCATGCGCATGAACGTGCAAAACGTCACCGATAACCACTACTGGCAGAATGTCGGCTTCGGTGGCGACTTGGTCCTCGGATTACCTAGGACCTATTCGTTCTCGGCGACCGTCAAGTTCTAATAGGCTCGTGCCGAGCAGCGAGGAGTTTACGCGTCGGCCTGATGGCTTTGCGTCATCAGCCTTTGGCGCCGACGGCGGAAGGATTGCTCCGATGGGTGACCCTGCGCAGGCTGAGGCCGAAGCTATCACGCGTCGTCGCCCGATCGTTCTGGCAAAGGCCGGCTGGCGCATCGGCGCCGTCTGGTTCCGCTCGGAGGAGCGCCTGCAGGCTCGGGCGCTGTTGGCCGGAGTGGTCGCGTTCAACCTTGCCGAAGTCGGCGTAGCTGTGGCGCACAGCTATTGGAACGCTGCGCTCTTCAACGCCCTCGGCGCGAAAGATAGAGATGCATTCCTGTTTCAACTCTTTGTGGTCTTCAATTGCCTCACCGTCATCACCGTCGTTCGAGGGTTCGGCGACATCACGCTCACCAAATGGTTCACGATCCGCTGGCGGCGGTGGCTCACCGGCCGCTATCTCGATTCCTGGCTCACGGACGGCGCGCATTACCAGATGCAGCTTCTCGGCGCCGCGCCGGACAATCCGGACCAGCGCATCGCCGAGGACGTGCGCCTCTATGTCGAATATGTACTCACTATCGGCCTGGGCTTTCTGACCACGCTGGTCTCCATGGCCTCTTTCGCTTTCATCCTGGCGACGATTCCTGCCGCCTCTCCGATCGAGTTGATGGGCGTCGCGCTCTCGATGCCGGTGGTGCTCGTCGTGACGTCGTTTCTCTGCGCGGGCATCGGCACTTGGATGATGCATCTCGTCGGCCGATCGTTGATCGGTCTCGACGCCACGCAGCAGAGGACTGAAGCCGATTTCCGCTACTCGTTGGCGCGGCTGCGCGAGAATGCTGAGGAGGTCGCGCATTTCCACGGGGAAAATGCCGAGCGTGCCGAGCTTGACCGACGCTTCGGTTCCATCACGATCAATTGGTATGCATTGTTGTCGCGCGAGCGTTGGGTGGGTGTTGTCGGGATTACTTTCACCCGTATCGCCACCATCTTCCCGTATGTGATCACGGCGCCGCTTTACTTCTCCGGCATGATGCCGTTGGGCAGCGTGACCCAGACCTCCGGCGCGTTCAACCGCATCCGCCATGAATTCGCATTCCTGATGCGCAACTATACCAAGCTGACCTATTGGGGCTCGGCGATCGAGCGGCTGTCGAGCTTCGAGGAAGTTCTTGCCCGAATGCAGGAGCACACGGCCAGCCGGATTGCGCGCACCGTACACGACGATTGCGGGGCCATGTTGGTCGCACGCGATCTCCTCGTACGGCGCCCGGACGGCACTCCCATCTTCGCCGCTGTCGACTTCGCATCGGCCCCCGGCGAGCGCGTACGGCTCACCGGCCCTTCGGGCATTGGCAAGACCAGCCTGATCCGGGCGCTTGCCGGCATCTGGCCGTTCGGCGAAGGATGCGTGAGCGTGAAGCAGGGCGCGCGTCTCATGGCGCTGCCGCAACGCGGATACCTGCCGCTCGGTATGCTGCGCGACGCACTCGCCTATCCCGGTCTTGCCCGCTCCTTCTCCGACGAGATATTGCGCGACACGCTCGTTGCCGTCGGCTTGCCGGCGCTCGCCGACCGGCTCGACGACGACATTGCGTCCGCGGCGGGGTTGTCCGGTGGCGAGCGTCAGCGCATCGCCTTCGCGCGAGCGCTGCTGCACCGGCCCGATGTCCTGCTGCTCGACGAGGCGACCTCGGCACTGGACGATGAGTCCGAGGTAACGCTCCATCGTCTGCTCGCCGAACGGCTTCCTGACACGGCGATCTTAACCGTCAGCCACCGCCCCTCTCTCGCCGTCCTGCACACCCGCACGATGTTCCTCGCCATCGGCGAAGACGGCGGGTCGCGGCTTGCCGACAATGCCGTCACTCATTCGCCGATCGAAACCCATTCGTTCCGCCGTGGCCGGATGAGCCCTCCCCAACCGACCGAAAGGACCACTTCGTCATGAACTTGTCTATTCCGACTTCCACCTTCGAGTCTGGCCAGCGCTTCGCGGCCGCGTCTGTCGAGCTGTCGCCAACCCAGGCCGCCGCGCTCGAGCAACTGCTCAAAACCGTTCGCGCCGTGCCTATAACCGTGCTCATCGGCGGAGTCGGGGCCGGCAAGACGACCTTGATAAACAAGCTGTCCGAGGAGTTCGGCGGCGTCCGGATATCCTGCCGCGACGTATTGAAAGCCTCGGAAGGGGCAAACCATCCTTCTTATGAAGAGGTCGTTCACCGGCTGATCGATGACGCGCTCGACAAGGCCGACATCGTCTACGTCGAGGAACTCGACTTGTTTTCCCTCACCAACAAGTTTTTGAATGCTTATCCGCGTCCACACCATCTAAGGACGGTATTGCAGGCGTTGTTCGAGACCGCCCGCGCAAAAAGCAAACGGCTGGTTTTCACGGCCACCGATCGCAGACTTTTGCTGCCCCAGCTCGACGGGCGCGCGGTATTCGTGTCGCTCGGCGCGCTGACCCCGAACGACTACAGCTTCTTCCTTGAACGGAACCTCAGCGCGGAACGAGCAAGGCAGCTCGACGTCAAACGTATCTTCAGTTTTGCATCCAAGCTCTCAATCTATCAGCTCCATGAGGTCTGCGCGCTGATCCGCGACGATGCCGCAGCCGATGACCAGACAGTGCTCGACCTGCTCGACACGTGCATGCTGAGCAGCAACGTCTCGCTCGGCGAGGTCGCGAAAGTGGATTTCTCGAGCCTGAAGGGTTTTGAGGAGATCGCCGAAAAACTGCAGACTTTTATCGTCAACCCGATGATGTTCGATTCTCGCTTCGCCGATCTCGGCCTCACGCCGAAGAAGGGAATTCTGCTTTACGGCCCGCCCGGCACCGGCAAGACCAGCATCGGCCGCGCCCTGGCGCACCGCATGAAGGGCAAGTTCTTCATGATCGACGGAAGCTATTTCAGCGAAAGCGGTGATACGTTTTACAGCAAGGTGCGGGGAGTATTCGACCAGGCCAAGCTCAGCACGCCGTCCGTGATCTTCATCGACGACGCCGATGTGCTGATGCAGACCAAACGGGTGCACGGCCTCAACCGCTACCTTCTCACCATGCTCGACGGGTTGGAAACGGAAACCGCCGGCAAGGTGGCGGTGATCCTCACGGCGATGGACCCCAACCAGATGCCGGCGGCGTTGCTGCGCGCCGGACGCGTCGAACTGTGGCTGGAGACCAAATTGCCCGACGCGCGCGCCCGTCAGGAAATCCTCGACAGCAACCTCGCCAAGCTGCCGGAAAGGCTCGGCACTTATGATGTGGAGCGCGTCAAGGCTGCGACGGAGGGCTTCAATGCCGCCGACATCAGCCGTGTCGTCGCCGACGTCAAGGCGCTCTACGCCGCCGATGTGATCCGCGAGGTGAAGCCCGCGACACTCGACAGCTATTTCGACCGCGCCGCCGCGGAAATTCGTCGCACGAAAGCACTGATCGCCTCGGCCCAGGCCGGAACGCTCGAAACAGCGATGGCGGCGTGACTCGAATGAAGCAGCCTCCCGAAAAAGCCGGGGCCGGCTCACTCTCAACATTTTCGTCAAACGGACTTACGGAAGGTAATGTCGCACCATACTTAGTTGTCGGCGAGGGTGGCAGAATATCAAATTGGGGCGTAGTTGGACCTGAAGCCAAATTCGAGTGAATTGCAAAAGAACTTCGGGAGTTTAGTTCATCGCCCGGCCCGCAGATTTTGCTGTCTCAACTGCCAGGCACACGATCATTCGTATCTCAAATGAGCCAGGTCCGCAGACACTATGTCCGACACCCATTCGAACTCAGACATTCTCAAAATATTCATCTCCTACTCGCGGCGCGACAGCGGCATTGCCGACGCTTTCGTCTGCGCCCTGACGGATCGCGGTTTCGACGTCGTGATTGACACCAGAGATCTGCCGTTTGGAGAGGAGTGGCAGGCAGAACTTGCAGAGTTTATACGCATGTCCGATACCGTGATCTGGCTTATCAGCGAGCACTCGATTGGATCGCATTGGGTCAACTGGGAACTTGATCAGGTTGCAAAGAACAGCAAGCGCCTGGTCCCGGTGATGGTTGGGCAAACCCGGCCAGAAGCGCTCCCTCGGCAGCTAGCCCGCTCTTCTCACCCTCGGTTGCTGTGATCGGTCAATGCCGACCGATGCTGACGTCATCTGGTGTTGGTTGGGATGGGGAGAGCTGGATTGTCGCCGCGCGGCTGTCGCGG
>JBFWYV010000302.1:0-5631 GCA_050186055.1 Hyphomicrobiaceae bacterium
CCGCGCTCGCGCCCTCTCCGCAACCCCGACCAGCTCCGACGGCGCGAGCGCTACCGCCAAATCCCGCCGAGCAAAGGGGTCCCTTTTGCACGCCGATCAGGGGTCCCGTTTGAATGCCGATTGACATGATCCTCATGGCCGAGCGGCGCACCGAATAGGGCGAAGATGCCGTCTGGCAGTACCAGATTGACCGTTCCATCGTATTTCTGGATGGCCCGCGTCATGAGTTTGAGGACCGCCTCAAAGACAGTCAGCGCTTCCTCGGGGTCGCGGTCGGCACGGATCTCCAGAGACTCCTTCATGTCAGCGTACAGTACCGTCACGAACTTGCGCTCGCCGTCACGAGTATCGCTCGGCGTTGCCTCGTGCCGCGGAGCGGGAAGCCCATCGGAGACTGGCTCGAGGCCACTCAAGGTGCGTGGAACACCGGTGTCGGCATTCACCCGCTTGTTGGGATCTTGATCGTAGACCTGCGCGTCCAACAGGTAGCCTCGACGGGAAACCGTCTTGATCAACTGGTGTTCGTGGTCGCTCAGTGCCTGTCGCAGTTGCCCGATGCACTGCACAAGCGAATCGTCTGTCACGACTACATCGCGCCAGACGACTTTCTGAAGCTCATCTTTTGCAACAAGGCGGCCGGCGTTCTCCAACAGGTGCTGCAGCACCTTAAATGCCTTCGGCCGCAGCTCAAGCTCGCGCTCGGCTGAACGAAGGCAACCACGCGCCAAGTCGAGCGCATAGCGGTCAAACCACAACGTCCGCCGGACAGTGCTGTCCATCCCCGCTCCCGGCGGGCACTCGCCGGCCGATGCAGGAAAATAGTCAAAAAATCGTCGATTCGCTACCGCCGCATCGGGACTTCCATGCGGTGGGCGCTTACGCGTGATGTGCAATCTGGTCCCGCCGCCGCAAGCGGCCGTCAAGCTCAATCTCTGTTTGAGGGTCGAGCCATGAACCTTGTCGTGCCTGCTCTGGCAATTGCCGCCCTGTTGGGGGCTGCCAGTTTCAGTGCCGCGCGTGCGCCGGCGTCTGCGCACGAGTGGTATCCGGTCGAATGCTGCGCAGGGTACGATTGCATGCGTGCAAATGCTGTCGTGTCGGGCAGACTTGGCAACATGACAGTGATTGTCGGCGATCGGCGTATCGCAATTCCGCCAGGATTTATCGTGCAAGTGTCACCGGATTCGCAGATCCATGTCTGTTTTCACAGCTCGATCGACGAAATGGATGGCAGCCCACTGGTTGTGCCAGACTGCCTTTTCCTCCCTGCTCAATCTTGATGTCTGGGGTCACCCGCGTACTCGGTTTTCGTTGGCTCTGGCCATGGTTATCGACTGTGTCCCGAAGCGGGGTGTAGCTGACGGTGAACCAGAACGATCTTCGGTCTGAGCCGGATCGGTCACGGGCAGCGACGCCGGCGCTGCTGAAGGGCTTCCTGTTCGGGCCCACCGGCCGCGCCATGAACCCTACCCACACGCGCCGCAGCGGTGGCCGGCTCTACCGCTACTACGTCAGCCAGACGGTGCTGCAGGGCGGCGTCGAGAACTGCCCGATCCGTCGTGTGTCCGCCGCCCCCATCGAGGCCGCAGTCCTAGACCAATTGCGCGCGCTGCTGCGCACACCCGAGGTCGTCGTCGCCACCTGGCGCGCTGCGCGGCCCGAAATCGAGGGCCTGTCCGAAGCCACGGTCCGCGATGCACTGGAGCGGCTCGACCCACTCTGGGAGGAGCTGTTCCCGGCCGAGCAGGCCCGGATCGTGCAGCTACTTGTGGCCCGCGTCGACGTCCGGACCGACGGCCTCGAACTGCACCTCCGCACGCAGGGCCTCGGACGGATGGTCCACGAGCTTGGCGGCATCGGTATGCAGAGTGCGGCATGAGCGGCGCAAGGCCCCAGCGCCACGCAGTCGTGACCATCAAGATCCCGTTCGCGGTCCGCAAGCGCGGCGGAAGGAAGCTGGTTCTCGCGCCGGACGGTGCGCCCATGCCGCCGGCGGCGCCCCAGGTCGACAGCACCTTAGTGAAAGCCATCGCCCGGGCCTTCCGGTGGCAGAAGATGCTGGAGACGGGCCGGTACTCGACCATCCGGGAGATCGCAAAGGCGGAGAAGATCAATCCGTCCTACGTGTCGCGGGTATTGAGGCTGACGCTGTTGGCGCCGGTGACGGTGGAGGCGATTCTGGATGGGAGAGCGAATGCGGCGCCGACGCTCGCGGAGGCGATGACGGCGTTTCCGGTTGAATGGTCGAGGCAAGCGGGTGGCCATCTCCACCGTGCGTAGTGGCGGCTAGGCCATGATTCCAGTTCGCAACATCTACTATCTGCTCTGTTACGCGTGGAACAGGTTGGATGAGGCAGACTTGCTAGACGTAGGCTCTCTCCCCCAGAATGACCTGCCGAACCTCCTAGGGCGCATCATGGTTGCTGGAACCAATCGGCTGCTGCGACAAGGCGTCGATCGCAGCTATGTATCTGCTTCGCACGATACGCAAAACCCGAAAGGGAAAATCCACGTCGGCCGGTCGGTTAAGAGAGGTCTCCTTCTGCACAACGTCGTGACGTGTGAGGTCGACGAGCTCAGCCCAGATGTCCTTCACAATCGGATACTGAAGACCACCATCCACCGCCTGGCGCTGACCGCCGGAGTCGCACCTGAGCTCGCGCATGAGCTGCGCTTGCTGGAAAGGCAGCTTAGCGAAATCTCATTCATCGCGATTCGCGCGGAGCATTTTGCCAGAGTGCAACTGCACCGAAACAATGCATTTTACCGATTTCTGCTGCACGTTTGCGAACTCTGCTTCTTCGCGCTCCTGGCGGACGAGGGCGGTGCCGGTTACCGCTTCAGAGACTTCGTCCGAGACGAAGCCCGAATGCGCAAGGTGTTTCAGGATTTCATCTACAATTTTTATCGACTGGAGCAACACGTCTTCTCGGTGTCGAGTGAGCGATTCGGTTGGGACACCACCTTCACCACCGATCGGGCTAAAGCACTACTGCCCGAGATGAACACGGACGTCTGCCTGGAGGCTCAAGCGCGAAAGATCGTGATCGAGTGCAAGTTCACGCCGCACGTTCTCCAGGAACATTGGGGAAAATGGTCCGCCAGATCAGAGCACCTCTACCAGCTCTTTGCCTACCTGAAGCATCTCGAGCAGCGCGGCGGTGTGAACGCACACAGTGAGGGGCTGCTGCTCTATCCGACGGCGACCGAAGCTGTAGACCTCATGTTTGACACGCATGGACACAGCTTGCGAGTCGTCACCGTGGACCTCCGCAAGAACTGGACCGACATCAAGAACCAACTCCTCCGCCTTCTCGCCCCATGGAAGCAGGACATCGAGCTGTCCGGCCAAATTTTGCCGGCCTGCGACGCTTTGCGAGCCCATTCGCAATGCTAATAATGCACGGTCATCAGCGCCGGAGCGCCTCTGGCGTGGGCTCGTGGCCTTCACCAGTCGAAACAGCGCGCCCATCGTGACGAGCAACGCCTGCGTTGTCGTTACCGGCTAAGCCCCCTACGATCCCGACAGAGTTATGGAGGAAGTGCCATCGATGCGTGAGCAGCGCAGACTGGCAGCAATCGTCGCGGCGGACGTGGTTGGCTACTCACGGCTGATGGGCCGCGACGAAAGCGGGACGCTGGCGGCGCTAAAAGCCCTTCGGCAAGAGGTAGTCGACCCAGCCATCGCCAGCCACGGTGGCCGCATCGTCAAGACCACCGGCGAGGGCCTGGTGATCGAGTTCGGCAGCGCCGTCGAGGCGCTATCCACCCGCAGGCGATGGTCGAGGACGAAGCCGGACGGATGCAGCAGCTAGGTGCCAAAGCGCAAAAAAAGGGAGCCCGGCCTTGCCGATTGGCGGTCATTGCGCCTTACCTGACAGTGGCGCCAGTGCAAGTGAAAGGAGGCATATATGACACAAGATTCACGAGCGTTGACGTTGCGGATTCTTCAGGAGATTTGGAACGCCAAGAATCCTTCGCTGATTGAAGAGTTGTATAGTGACGATTGCGTCATTCATACGCCAGACGGCGAGG
This sequence comes from Hyphomicrobiaceae bacterium, assembly GCA_050186055.1. Taxonomy (GTDB): domain Bacteria; phylum Pseudomonadota; class Alphaproteobacteria; order Rhizobiales; family Hyphomicrobiaceae; genus CAMDPA01. The sequence continues at coordinate 4,036 of JBFWYV010000302.1, forward strand.
TGCACGGGGTCGAGGGCAGCATACACCTATATCAAACCTATACCTCGGCATTTCCCGATTTGCAGTTCGAGATTCAGCAGATTGTCGCGGAAGACGACGCGGCATCCGCACAGCTGGTATTCACCGGCACGCACAAGGGGCCGCTGGGTGAGATTCCAGCATCTGGCAATTTCGTGAAGGTCGCCAACAACTGCTTTTTTCGCTTCGCCGACGGCAAATTGGTCAGACAGAGAGGCGTCTGGGATACCCTTAGCCTCATGCAGCAAATCAAGGCTGACTTGCTCTAAAGCATCGAAGATTGCGTGTTTGACTAAGCACCTGAGAGATGCTCGACGAACCAGTCACGGGCGGCACTGCTGGACGCGGCAAAGTCCTTCACATAGGCATCGAAATGACCGCCGCGTAGCAGCGTGAGCTTCTTGGGCTCGAGCGCCCGGCCGTATGCCGCTATAGCCTCATCGGCCACCGTCAGGTGGTCGGCCGCCGCCACCACCATCATAAGCGGGGTCGGACTGACGTACTCGATATAGCTGCCAGGCTCATATTCGGTGAACAGCTCGACCGACTGCAGCGTGACTTCGTTCTTCCAGGCCGGAGCGCGCAGCTTCGCCGTCTCGGTGAACCACTCGTAGGAGTCGGGCGTGGGCAGGGCGCACGGCGCACTCGGATCGTTCGATACGACGGCGATCATGCCGGGAGCCTTGCCAGCGTAGCGCGCCTTGCGGTCCTCGACGAACATGCGCTGCACGATTGCGATCATGTCCGAGCGAATCAGGCGACGGGCGTTCCGGTGGCCGCTGATCAGGGGCACCTGCGAGACGACGCACTTGACGCGTCGGTCAATCGCCCCAACGACCAGCACGTGGGCGCCGCTGTAGCTCGAGCCCCAGATGCCGATCCTGTTCTCGTCGACCTCCGACAGCGAGCCGGCGTAGGTAATGGCGTCACGGTAGTCGGCGATCTGCCGCCAGGGGTCGATGTGCTGACGGGGATTGCCGTCGCTGGCGCCGAAGCAGCGATTGTCGAAGACAAGGACCCCGAGGCCGGCGGCGGCATAAACCTCGGCGTACTTGTCGAGGTAGTTCTCCTTCACGGCGGAAAAGCCGTGCGCCATCACGATCGCGGGAACAGGACCGCGGGCCCCATCGGGTAGGTACAACCAACCGCGCAGAGTGACGCCATCCTCGCTCCTGAACTCGACGTCCTTGCGCATGGCACCCTCTCAATCCTCAGGATTTGAACCGACATTTCCCACATGAACCCTTGGAACGATGCAAATGCTATCACCCTGCCTCAGTCGGAGCCACAATGGCACGTCCATGCTGGACCCGGCCAGGGTCGGGGTAGAAACACCCACCCGTTGCTCTCCCTCTAGGCTACCCGTACGATCCTGCGACCTAAAAGGGGGAGGACCGTTGGCTCGCGAGCAGCGCAGACTGGCAGCGATCGTCGCGGCAGACGTGGTCGGTTATGGGGGCCATCAATCTAACACTGACCGAAGACGAAGCGCTCGCAATCTTGCACGCCACCGGCCGCGTCAAGCGCCTCCCGAGGAACCACACGAGGAACCTCATGGCAGCCGAGCGGAAGCTCATG
>JBFWYV010000303.1:0-5619 GCA_050186055.1 Hyphomicrobiaceae bacterium
CGAGCTTCCCGCTTGCGGGTCTGCGGCATGCCGCTTACGCTTCGATCATAGTTGCCGTGGTCCGGCTTACCTGGGAGGATCACATGAAAGCTGCAGACGTTCTGGCCATCACAGCGGCCGTGCTGCTTGCGGGTCAGGCGCTAACCAGTGCGGCCTCGGCACAGACCACGTTCCTGATCGGCAACAGCACTGTCGGCGACGCTCAAGCCGAGGCCAATGAGAAGCTTGCCGAGCTGGTCACGAAGTACACGAACGGCAAGCTGAAGGGATCGGCGCGGCACGGCCAGTCGCTGGGCGGTTACGCCCAGATGATACCCGCACTGCAGGCCGGATCGATCGGCGCTCTCGTCTTTCCGACGGGGTTCATGGCAACCATCGTCCCCGAGCTTTCGCTGTTCGATATGCCGTTTCTCACGCCCGGTGCTCCTGCACAGATCACGGCATTTGCCCGTCAAAGCAAGGCTGCGGAAGAGATGAAGAAGCTTGCGGCCCGACGCGGCATTCTCATCATGGGCTTTCACGGCATCGGGCCCCAAAGCTTTCTCACCAAGTTTCCGGTCAAGACGCTGGAAGACATCAAGGGCAAGAAGATCCGCATAATTCCTTCGCCGCCCCGCGTCGGCGCCTATCAGGACTGGGGCGCGGTTCCTCGCCCGATGGAACTCGGCGAGGTCTATACCTCGCTGCAGCAGGGTACGCTCGACGGCATGGAGAACCCGCCGGACGTCATTTACCGCATGAAGCATCACGAGGTCGCGAAGTACTACACCATCACCGAGCACTTCTCGTTCATGTCGGCGGTCGTCGTCAGCAAGCGGTTGTTCGACTCCCAGCCGAAGGATATCCAGGCGGCTATCACCAGGGCTTCAAATGAGACGCTTGCGTATGCCGACCCGCTCTACACGGCGAGCCAGAACGACAGCTTGAAAGAATTGGCCAAAACGATCACGATAACCAAGTTCCCGGCAGCCGAGCTCGCCAAGATGAAGCAGTTGGCGCAGAAAGGCGTATGGGCCAGGATGGAAGCCGACCCGAAGCGCGGGCCGCTTGTCAAGCTCCTCAAGGAGGACGCTGCCCGCTACGCCGCCAGCGCGAAGTAGAGACCAGCGGCGACGGACGATGAGTTCAGATACCTCCGTAGCTTCCGGCGATGCCGGTCCGTCCTCTCCATCGGGATTGGACCGGTTCTTCAACGTGGTCTCGAGCGCAACCGGCGTGGTCTCTACGCTCATCTGTGCGGCGCTGATCCTGACGACGACTTTCTCGGTCGTCGTTTATCAGCGTGGGATCACCATTTCCTGGCTCGACGACCTGTTGCGCATGCTGTTGATCTGGCTCGTGTTCATCGGGTCGGTCGGTCCGACGTGGCGGCGCGATCACATCACAATGGATGCGCTCTACACGCGCTTGTCGCTGCCCTTGCGGCGTCTTGTCGATATAATGGTTGCGGCGATGGGGGCCGTGACTTGCGGTTTTCTGGCTTGGATGAGCGCAGGGTCGACGTGGCGGGAGTATGAGTTCAATACGTTGCTTTCGAGTGGCGAGATTCCGCAATGGCCGCAGACGCTATGCATTCCATTGAGCTTTGGTTTTATGACGTTGGCTTTTATTGGTGTGCTGATCACCGTATTGGGCGGGCGAAATCGATCAGCGCCGCCAGAGACGATGCCCGAGCTGAATTGACCCGTGACAAGGCATTGGCGGCCAGCATAAAATGGAGATGACGCCGGCATGATGACAGCAATCGCGATCGGGGCCTTCGCGCTGCTGTTTATCGGCGTGCCAATGTGGCTCATCTTTCTGGTCCTCGCCATCATCGCGCTGCTCGTGCAGGGCGTGTCGATGGAAGTGGTTGTTCAGGGCCTGACGGGGACGATCAACAATCTGGTCCTGCTCGCCGTGCCAGGTTTCATCTTCGCGGGTGGAATCATGGCCAAGGGCGGTATGGCCGCCCGCCTCATCAACTGGATCGCCGCACTTGTCGGCCGTGTCCCCGGGGGCATGGCGCTCACGACCATTTCCGCAGCGGAACTGTTCGGAGCGATCTCGGGCTCGAGCGTGGCGACCGTAGCGGCGCTCGGACGTATACTGCGGACCGGGTTGCACGAGCAGGGGTACCATGAGCGGTTCGTTCTGGGGTTGCTGACCTCATCCGGCGCCATAGCAATCATCATACCGCCGAGCATCACCATGATCCTTTTCTCGGTGATGACGAACGCGTCCGTCGGCAAGCTGTTCCTGGCCGGCTTTATTCCGGGTATCGTGGTAGGGCTTTGCGCCGCGGCGTATTGCATTTGGTATGCGATCCGCCACGGGGTCAGCGCCGGCCGAGAATGGGATCTCGCTGAAATCTGGCGCACGACGCGTGAGGTCTTTTGGACGCTTGGCGCGCCGATCGTCATATTTGGCGGGATCTACGGCGGCTTCACCACGCCGACCGAGGCCTCGATGATCGTGTCGGTCTATGCGGTGATCGTGAGCTTGCTGATCTATCGAGAGATTACGTTCAAGGGTGTCTGGGACGTACTGAAAGAGACTGCCGATCTGACGGCCAAGCTCTTCATCATCGTGGCCGCTGCAGGCGTCTTCTCATGGTATCTGGCGGCGGAAGCCGTCCCGCAGACCATTGTTTCGCACATCGATGGACTGAAGCTTGAGCCTTGGATGATTCTGCTTGTCATCAACGGCGTCCTGCTGCTGGTCGGTATGTTCATGGACCCGAATTCAGCGGTCGTTCTGCTGGCGCCACTTCTATGGCCCATTGCGCAGCACGCCGGGGTCGATCTCATCCACTTCGGCATCATCTTCACGGTCAACCTGGCGATTGGGATGTTCACGCCGCCGTTCGGCCTGAACCTGTTCGTGGCGGGTAGTCTCTTCCGTGCGCCATTGGCCGATATCGTTGCGGGGCTGGTACCGTTCTTCGTGATGTATTTCATAGCACTGATGCTTGTCACCTACATTCCCGCGCTGTCCCTCTGGCTGCCGAATGTAATGATGAGGTGAGCTGCCGGTTCCAGCCCTTGGTCGTGTCGGGCTTTCAGTCTTCGGGCGCGGACGGTTGTCAGTCTACGGTTCGGCATTGTGCCGCTGCTGCCACCGTTCTTGACGCCGCCACCTGCCACCCGGGAGAGACGGAACACGAGCCATGTCCAAGTGATTTCTACTGCAGACCTGATGTAGTCTTGGGAAACGCCTTGTCGAGGTTGCGGCAAAGGCAATAGGGCGCCCGCTGACAGCAAGAAAGCCGAATGATGTCCGATACGTCGTCGAAATCCGGAATGTCCGTCGTGGAAGACGAGCCCAGCCTCAATCGGGTCATGGGGCCTTGGCTCCTGTTGCTCTTCATCGTGGGAGATATTCTTGGTACGGGTATCTATGCGCTCACCGGCAAGGTCGCGAACCAGGTCGGCGGGGTGGTCTGGCTGCCATTCCTTGTCGCCTTTGTGGTCGCCCTGATCACGGCGTTCAGCTACATGGAGCTCGTCACCAAATATCCGAAAGCCGCCGGCGCCGCGCTCTACACGCACAAGGCGTTCGGAATCCACTTCGTCACATTCATCGTCGCATTTGCGGTGATGTGTTCCGGCATCACCTCGGCTTCGACTGCATCGCGGGCGTTCTCGGCCAATCTATCGCACGCATTCGGTCTGAACTTTCCGCCCATCGGCATCACCATGACCGGCCTGGTGTTCATGGCGATTATCGCCGCCGTGAACTTTCGTGGCGTCGGCGAGAGTGTGAAGGCGAATGTCGTGCTCACCTGCGTTGAGCTGACCGGGCTGCTGATCATTATTTTCATCGGCCTGTGGGCGATCTGCGCAGGCCAGGGCGATGTATCGCGCGTCACCCAGTTCAAGGCGGGCGATGCAGGCGCTTTTTGGCCGGTGATCGCCGCGACCACTTTGGCATTTTTTGCGATGGTCGGCTTCGAGGACTCGGTCAATATGGCTGAGGAATGCAAGGATCCGACCCGGGATTTCCCGAAGGTACTGCTGGCCGGCCTTTTCATCACCGGCGCGATCTATGTGTTGGTGTCGATCTCATCCATCACGCTGGTTCCGCCTGATCAGCTCGGTGAGGGAGAGACGCCGCTCTTGAAAGTGGTGCAGGCGGGTGCACCGGACTTTCCGATTTGGATTTTCGGATTCATCACCATGTTCGCAGTCGCAAACAGCGCCCTCATCAACATGCTGATGGCAAGCCGGCTGGTCTACGGCATGAGCCGGGAGCACGTATTGCCGCCGGTGCTGGGAAGGGTCCATGCCGCGCGGCGCACGCCTTTTATCGCGATTGCCTTCACGACTCTCCTGGCGTTTGCGCTGATCACTTTCGTCGGTGAGGTCCCGGCGCTCGGAGGCACGACGGCCTTGCTCCTGCTGTGTGTGTTCTCTGTCGTGAACATCGCCGTGCTGGTCCTCCGCAGAGACCGGGTGAGTCACGATCATTTCCGCACGCCGACGATCCTGCCGGTCCTCGGTGCCATTTCATGCGCTTTTCTGGCGGGGCCCTGGACCGGCCGGGCAATCGTTCAATACCAGGTCGCCGGCGTGCTGATCGCCATCGGCATCGTGCTTTGGTTCATCACGATGCAGCTCAATCGTTCGCTGGGAGTGAAGCCCGTGGAACCGGATGAGGAAACGGCGGGTGGAATGGGCCCGGTCAATTGAAGAGCAGCTGGCTCGTCTGGGATCGGCTGCTCACGGGAATGAGAGAAAGAAAACAACGGTACGCAACAGCGGCCGTACGACGTGCTGATGCTCTCCTAAGCCTGATATAATTTTCTCGTTGCGCACAAATTGAGATGATATGTTTCATTCGTTCGACTTTCTTCCCGGATTTCGAGCCAAGACGTGCTCGTTCAAACGACGATTGGGGCAGCGGTAGAAGCCGAGGAGGGGCCGGCGAAATGACCGTCACCATGACGTGGAGCGCAGGCAGGATTGCCGCACTGATACCGGCATTTGCTTTTCTACTGATCTCAGCGGTGCAAACAGCCTTTGGACAGTCCGCTGACGAGCTCAGCGAGCTCGAAAAGCGAATCGCTCAGGTCTATCAAGCCGGTAAATATGACGAAGCCGCTTCGCTCGCCGACCGCATTGTCGAATTGGCACGTCAGCGCAACGGAGAAAATCACCCCCGCTATGCCAGTGCGCTGAGCTGGCAGGCCGTGGTGGCGCAGGACAGGGGCCAGTTTGCGAGTGCCGAGACGATCTACCGTCGCATTCTCGATATCGACGAGAAAGCGCTCGGCGCGGACCACCCGGATGTCGGCAGGGACAGCAATAACCTGGCGCTCGTTTATCAGGACATGGGGCGCTATGCCGAGGCAGAACCGCTTTTTGAGCGGGCGCTCGCTATCGCAGAGAAACAGCCCGGTCCGAAAGATGCAACCCTGGCGGTTCGATTGCATAATCTGGCATCGTTGTATCGTGAGCGGGGGCGGCTGGTCGATGCGGAGCCGTTGCTCAAGCGTGCCCTTGCCATCCAGGAGTCGTTGTCACCCGAGTCGGCACGGGTCGCGACTACGCTCGGCGTACTCGGCAAACTCTATCGGGATATGGCGCGCTTTCGTCAGGATATTGCCCGATACGCCGAGGCAGAACGTGTGCATAAGCG
>JBFWYV010000304.1:0-5603 GCA_050186055.1 Hyphomicrobiaceae bacterium
GACCTTGGTCACTGCATAAAATCCCACACCGGCTGCAAGTAGAGTGGCGATGAGAACTAGCACCAAGTTGGAAGCCGACCAGCGGATGATGCGTGCGATCATGGCTTCTTCTCGATCGCAGTTTTTGCTGCCGGCAGTGGGGTCTCCTTGGGCGCATCGGCCATGAAGCCTGACAGCGCGGCCTTGAGATTGCTCTCGGCATCGATCAGGAAGTTCGCGGCGACAACAACATTCTCGCCGGCCTTGATGCCCTCAGCGATCTCGACATAGCTGTCGCCGCGCATCCCGACTTTGACCGGCCTGGGCTCGAAGCGGCCCTCGCCACGATCGACGATGACAACTTGCCGGTTGCCGCTGTCTATCAGCGCCGAGATCGGCACGGCGATGCGCTGATGCTCACCTGCATCGACACTCAGCTCCACGTCCGCGAACATCTCGTGTTTGATCCGGTGATCTGGATTGGCCACCTGGACGCGGACCTTCGCCGTGCGAGTCGCCATCTCCAGTTCATGCAGAATAAAGGTCACGCGGCCTTCGAAAATCTCGTTCGGGAAGGCGCGGAACGTCACCTTGGCCATCGAGCCAATTCGCACTTGGCCGATTTCCTGCTCCGGCACATCGGCAATCAGCCAGATGCTACTGAGATCAGCGAGCATCATCATTTCCTCACCGGCCCGCACCATCATCCCCTCGATTGCCTTCTTCTTCATCACCACCCCGGAAACCGGCGATGGCCAATCGAATGTGATTACGGGCTGGCGCGTGCGACGCAGCTCGTCCATGACGGCCTGCGGCAATTGCAGATTCTCAAGCCGCTGGAGTGCGCCCCTCTCGTCAGCGTTGCCTGTCGCATTGGTCGAAATGCGGTAGTCGACCTGCACCTTGACCATGTCGGGGCTATAGACGCGGAAAAGCGGCTCGCCTGCCGTCACATGACGGCCAGTCTCGTTGACGTAGAGCTTCTCGATAAAGCTGTCGGCGCGAAGCGCTACGGTGAGAAGCGTCCGCTCGTCCGGCTTTGCGACGCCTGGCGCACGGATTGGGCGCGCGAGCCGGCGCATGACGGCGGGCTCGGACCGCACGCCCGACCGCTGAATTTTCGCCGCGCTGACTTTGACTGTGCCGCTTTCCTCGTCCTCGCCCTCGTAGACGGGGATGTAGTCCATGCCCATCCAATCCTTCTTCGGCACCGGTGAGGTGTCGGGAAGTCCCATTGGATTGCGATAGTAGAGTAGCTTCTTGGGGCCAGCCGCATCGATAGACGGCTGCTTGGGCTTCGCTTCGGCAAAGTCGGCTTCCTGGTCGTCATAGACGGGCACATACGGCCGTCCATCATCGGTCAACTTCGATTCTGCCGAGAAGTCGGTGTCGCTGTCCGGGTGTCGCCAATAGAGCACCTTGCGCTCTTTGGGCGGCGCGATCGGCATGGCGGCGGTTTCCGGAGCCGGGTCCGTCGTCCATGCGTTAATATCTGGCCACATGCCAGCACCGAGGCGGTATCCGGAAACAGCCGCAGCGAGGGTCGCCGCGATGGCGATCCCCGCGAAGAGGAACTTGCGCATCGAAGGCTCCTCACTTGGCCTGGAAGACGACCGTGCCCTGCACGGTTTCGGACTCGCCGGGCACCTTGGCCATTACCTTGAACGCCCAGCCACCAGCCATCGTGAGATCGGCCTTGAAACGGTAGACGCCGGGCTCCGAGGTCGGCATGGCCACGTGCTTCGCCGTCATCTCTGCCATACTGTCCGGCGACATATCGAGCCGGGTGCGGAAGAGCACGGCGCCCGTGACGGGTTTGCCGGACGGCTTGTGAATGAGGCGCACGGCGAGTTCGCTCCCGGCGCCGTTCTTGACGGCTACGTTTACGGGCTCGAGCACGTAGTCGGCGCTGCCGGCAATGGCGTGCGATGGGCCGCCTAGGAGAACCGCCCCAAGCAGCGCCGGACGGAGAAGATTCGCGAGTTTCATGACCTGATTCCTATCGAAATAGCGGAGTGCGCAACGGCAAGAGCCGTGCGTGCGAGGCGCGTGGGCATCTCCCATGCGCTAGCAGCCGCGCGCGAGGCGCGGACCAGCCGTCGATGGATCAGGTTCGGGGTGGAGGTGGCTGCGGTCGACTGAGCCAGTCAGGCAATGGCGCCTGGTCGAGAGGGCTCAGCCGCATCGCCTTGAGCAGCACCGGGCCACTCGACGATAGCGGGGCGTTGATAAGCTGGAAGCACTTCGCAATGCAGAACTCGGGTGGGCAGGCGAGGTCTTTCGCGCAGCAGGGCGGATGAGACTTGGTCGAGGCCTTCATCTTCGAGGCACAATCGTGCATGGCGGCGACGACAGGCTCGCTTGTCGTTCCAGCGTGATGCTGCGCCCCTGTTGTCCCAGCCCCACGGTGAGCCGATGACCCCACCCAAGCAGCACCAATCGGCGCGACGGCGATTGCGACCGCAACCAGGACAGAGAGAATGGCGCGTGACCAAATCAATTCGGGAGCCTCCCGGCGGGAGAAGAAGGTATTGCCCGGAACCGGTCAACACATTTTCCCGTCATCGGGCGAAGGGTCGCAACCGAGAATCTGCGGTTACATCCGCTGGCATCCAAATGACTGCTCATGGCCCATCCCGTGGGGGAGCGACCCGAGGCTCTGGGGCTACCAGCAGACACGCCACCGGCACGTCTCTGCCGCCGCGCCTCAGGTGGAAATGCGTGCCATCTGGCACTGGCGTTGTGCTGCGGACCGTCGCGCCAACGGGATACGCAAGTCGAGCTCTGGGTTATCTTGCCCAAAGCAGGGCCGCGCCTGCTCCGAAGCGACGGCATCCCGTGATGCGACAGCGACGGTCGCTCCATACGAAGCAGGTTGCAGGAGGCTGAATTGAGCCTTGATCTTGACTGCCGAGAGCAGACGGGATCAGGTTATCCTCTTGGTTTGGAGAGAAAATTTCAATTTCACTTCCAATGATCGGCGCGAAAATGTAGGTTGATTGCCGGCGGCTCCCCGTAGCTCAGCTGGATAGAGCGACGGTTTCCTAAACCGTAGGCCACAGGTTCGAATCCTGTCGGGGAGGCCATGCAACTCCCGAATCACCGAAATTTACACACTTCCTTACACACTTTCACAAATTCTGAAAAATTATCGCGTTATTTCAATGGGCTATCTATGGGATCTGTTGATTCCTAATCTGGGGGTCACAGGTTCGAATCCTGTCGGGGTCGCCAATGAAATCAATGGGTTAGTGGTTGCGCAGCCGTGGCCGCCGTCTCAGATGCGGGGCTTGGCATTTGCCGGTGTCTTGCGCGTGAACAGGCCGGATGTGACGGCCCGCGCCACATACTCCGACAGGCACGAATAGCCTTCCTCGGTCGCGTTGAACTCGCTGCGGGGAGCGCCGTCGGCGGCCTTTCGCGCCTGGTCGATCATCTGCATCGCTTCGTAGCGGCGGATGCGAAGGACGTTGAACTTTTCAGCCACTTTCGCGAGCGTCGACCGGATCGCCTGGTAATGGGGATCCTTTGCAAGACCCCGCAGATAGTGCATGCCGACGAGCACCACGTCGATGTGGTGGTCCTTCAGCCATGTGAGGGTATAGGTCACGGTCTGCTTGAAGTCCGAGACCGGAACCTGCATGAGGGCGTCGTGGGTGCCAAGCTGCCAGAGCACGAGGTCGGGCTTCAACAGCGCCACTTCGGTCATCAGGCGTTGCGATGCTTCGGAGGCGAGCTCGCCCGAGACGCCGCGGTCGATGATGCGGACATCCAGCCCTGGAACGGTCTTCTCCAGCATCTGCTCGATGATGTCGTAATAGCTGCTGTCGCCTGTCGTGCGCCCGCCGCTGGATGACGCACCGATGGTGAGGATGGTCAGCGGCTTCCGCTCGCGCAGGGCGCGCGCCACTGCCGGCAGTTGCGTGTGCCCGCTCATGGTGAGCCCGGGTGTTCGGCATTCGCGCGAGTACTGCAGCTCGTTGGGGGGAGAGGACGGCAACTGCAGGGGATGATTGGGCTGGACGGGAGGCGGCGGCGCCTGCGCGGCACCGACGGACGTCAGCGCCGCGATGAACACCATCCCAAAGACGAAGACACGCATCAGGCGGGCCTTTTTCTTTCACGCTTATCCGCCAACCAAGCCGATAGCACCATAATGGCAATACCAGCCACTACCATTGCAGTGTCGGCAAGAATATTACCTTTGTAGACATAACGCAGTATTTGACAAGCGAGACTTAATAGCGATCCAACACAGAATACATAGAGCGAGTTGCGGCCCAGCAACGAAAGAACTCTGGTCAGTGGGGGCGCCAGTTTCGCGATAGTGGGGTAGGCCATCGAAAATACGGCGACCAGGCTCAGGACCGAGATAATCCGCTGCGGCGTCGCGTAGGTCTTCGAGATCACGAAGAGAAGCTTGGGCTCGGGAACCTGGGTCGGATCGGGCCACCAGCGGAACCAGACGGCCAGCGCGCCGTAGATCACCAGCGGTATGGAGACCAGCCGGATCCATTTGATGTTGCTGCGCACCCAGCCGCCGATGCCATGTTCGCGGGCCATGGAAAAGCCGAGCACGAAAATGAGCTGCCACGCCAGGGGATTGAAGAACCAGGTGCCGTTCGTCGGCCAGCTCGGGATCTGGATGCGGAAGATCAGCGTGGTCAGGTAGATCAGCAGCGAGATCGGCAGCAGCCAGTCGGGCGCGTAGCGGTGGATCAGGACGAAGGCGGGGGCCATCATCATCAGCACCACGTAGAGCGGCAGGATATCGAAGTAGCCGAGTTGATGGGTCAGCAGCACGAGCCCGATGTGGGCATTGACCGGATCGTAGAACACGGCGGCCGCGTTGTGCCATTCGAGCAGCAGCGGGTTATCGAGCAGCCGCGCCGATGCCGCCAGCATGGCGATGGCGATCGAGATGATCAGGATTTGGGCGGCGTATATGGTGAGGGCACGGTTGCCCAGCCTCAGCATCACCGCGGATGTGGGGGTTGGATCCTCGGGCCGCCCTACTGCAAGGCGCAAGGACCACCCGGCAAGGAATACGAACAGGTCCGCGGCGTCGGAAATGGCGTAGTTGCGGTGCGTGAAGTGCTCGTAATAGATGCCGGGGATGTGGTTCACGAAGATCGCGATCAGGGCGAAGCCGCGCCAGAAATCGACCGGATTGGCTTGTCTTGCCAAGTGATCCTCGGTGTCTTTGTGCTCACGGTGTGCTGGGTGCCGGCCGGTTCCCCTTCGGCGCGGCGTGGCCTGCGGAAACGAAGCAGGCAACTGCGCGGATTATCGTAGCAAAACCGGCCCAAGACAATGGCGCAGCGTGCGATGTGGATGCGTTGGCGCAGTCGCTGCGGTTTCCACCTTCGGCGTGATGCAGGACGGGCGGCGCGGCCTTGCGGCCCGGGTTTGGAGCGGCTAAAAGCGTTGGCGCTGGCCCGGTCCTACATCGCGGTGCTGGCGGCATGCGGGTGTAGCTCAATGGTAGAGCAGAAGCCTTCCAAGCTTATGACGAGGGTTCGATTCCCTTCACCCGCTCCATTGAAATCAAACGATAAATTGGCGTTTTGTTGCCGGCACCTATCAAACATCTTCCAAGCTTCTGACGCTCCGATTCTTCCCTT
>JBFWYV010000305.1:0-5576 GCA_050186055.1 Hyphomicrobiaceae bacterium
CAACACTTCATTACCCATATTTTTCCGATCCTCACGCCGCTCAATGTCGATCCGGCCCATCCGTTCCCCTTCATCCAGAACAAGGGGCTGACACTGGTGCTGGAAATGACGAACGGCGAGGGGCGGTCGATGGTCGGCCTGATCCCGATTCCGGCGATGTTCGATCGGTTCGTCCGGCTTCCGAGCCCGGCAGGAAGCCGCGTGATCCGGTTCGTGCGCATCGAGATCATCATCGGGCTGTTCCTTGATCATCTGTTCCCGACGTTCGTGATCGGTCATCAGGGTACGTTTCGTGTCCTTCGCGACAGCGACATCGAATTCCAGGAAGAGGCGGAGGATCTGATCAGGGCGTTCGAGGATCATTTGCGCCGGCGGCGTCGCGGCAACGTGATCCGTCTCGAGCTCGAGGCATCGATGCCGGATGAACTGAAGCTGTTCGTGATCTCGGCGCAGCGGGTGCAGCCGGAGGTCGTGTTCGAGAAGAACGGCGTGCTCGGCCTTGCGGATACGGAGCAGCTTATCGTTGCGGATCGGCCCGACCTGCTGTTCAAGCCGTTCCAGCCGCGGTTTCCGGAACGTATCCGCGAACACGGGGGGGATGTGTTCGCGGCCATTCGGGCCAAGGACTTCATCGTCCATCACCCTTACGAGTCGTTCGATGTCGTGCTGCAGTATCTGCGCCAGGCGGTGGCCGATCCCGACGTGGTTGCGATCAAGTGGACGCTCTATCGCACGACCAAGGAAAAAAGCCCGATCGTGGAGGCGCTGAAAGAGGCTGCGGAAGAAGGCAAGTCCGTCACGGCCGTCATCGAGCTCAAGGCGCGGTTCGACGAGACGACGAACATCCGTCTGGCGCGGCAGCTCGAAAAGGTCGGTGTCCAGGTGGTCTACGGCTTCCTGGAACTGAAGACGCACGCCAAGCTCGGCCTGGTGGTGCGGCGCGAGGGCGGGGACGTGGCTACCTACTGCCACATCGGCACAGGCAACTATCATCCGCAGACGGCGCGCATCTATACCGACCTTTCGTTTTTTACGGATGATCCCGCGATCGGGCGCGACGTCACCAAGATCTTCAATTTCGTGACCAGCTACGGGAAGCCGAACAACCTGGAGGTCATGGCCGCCAGCCCGCTCGGCATTCGCGAGCTCATGCTCAAGCATATCCATGCCGAGATCGCCCATGCGCGAGCGGGTCGCCCGGCGGCGATCTGGGCAAAGATGAACGCGCTCGTCGATTCGCAGATCATCAGCACGCTCTATGAGGCGAGCGAGGCCGGCGTCCAGATCGATCTGGTGGTCCGCTCGATCTGCTGCCTGAGACCGGGGATTGCGGGCATGTCGAGCAACATCCGCGTCAAGAGCCTGGTGGGACGTTTCCTGGAACACGCGCGAATCTACTGTTTCGGCAACGGCCACGGGTTGCCCTCGCCGGCAGCCGCGGTCTACATCAGTTCGGCGGACATGATGCCGCGCAATCTTGACCGGCGCGTCGAGGCCATGGTTCCGGTCAGGAACGAAACCGTCCACGAGCAGATCATGGGACAGATCATGGTTGCCAACCTGCGGGACAATCAGCAGAGCTGGCGCATTCTTGCGGACGGGTCCTCGGAACGGATCGTTCCAGCCAACGGCGAGGAGCCGTTCAACGCGCACGTGTATTTCATGACCAATCCCAGTCTTTCGGGACGCGGGCAGGCGCTTGCGGAGAGCCAGCCACCGCGCTTCATACATCCGCATAAAACCTGAAGCCTGAGCTCGCTGGACGTGTGCACGTGAGAGATATCGAGGAGGACTGGACCGATCAGGGGCGTCTCGGCGACCTCGAGCCGATCGGGATCGTCGATATAGGTTCCAACTCCGTGCGTCTGGTGATCTACGACGGCGCCGTGCGCGCGCCGACCGTGCTGTTCAACGAGAAGGAGCAGTGCGGGCTTGGCCGCTCGGTCGCCACGATGGGGATGCTGGGCGATGCCGGCGTCCGGACGGCGCTGGAGACGCTTGCGCGATTCCGGGCCATCTGCCGCGTACTCAAGGTCAAGAACGTTCAAGCCATCGCAACGGCCGCGGTCCGCGAAGCCAAGGACGGCAGCGAATTTCTCGCCAAGGCCGAGGCTGCGCTCGGCATTTCCATCCGACTGCTGAGCGGTGAGCGCGAAGCGCATCTTGCTTCGCTCGGGATTGCCATGGGGTTCGGCGGCACACCAGGTGTCGCCGGCGACCTGGGCGGCGGCAGCCTCGAACTGGTGGAGGTCGAAGGAGAACAGCAGCGAAGCGCAGTTAGTCTGCCGCTCGGCGGGCTACGGCTGATCGATGTCACCGGCAACCGGTTCGAACGCGCGGAGGAGATCGTCGGTCAGCAGCTCGATGCGGTCGAATGGGTCGAGAAATGCAGAGGGTTGCCGTTCTTCGCCGTCGGTGGGACGTGGCGCGCCCTCGCCAGGTTCCATATGGCGCATCACAACTATCCGCTGCGTGTCCTGCAGGGCTATTCGCTGCCGGCACGGGAGGTGATCAAGTTCTGCGACCTGATCATCAAGAGCCGGAAGCGCCTCCCGCAGCTTCGTGGCATCGAAGTGGTCGCGAACAGCCGCCGGGAGATCCTGCCCTATGGGGCGATGGTGCTCAGGCGGCTGCTGCAACGCTTGCAGCCGACCGAGATGATCGTGTCGGTGTTCGGTATCCGCGAAGGGCTGCTGTTCGACCAGTTGTCTCCGCATGAGCGGCATCGGGACCCGTTGATCTGCGCCTGCGAGGACTTTGCACGGCTGCGGTCGCGCTCGCCGCGGCATGCCTGGGAGCTTTGCAGCTGGACGGACCAGCTCTTCGCGCTTCCGAGTCTGGAAGAGACGCCGGACGAAAAGCGCCTCAGGTATGCGGCGTGCCTGCTGTCCGACATCGGGTGGCGCGCCAGCCCGGATTTTCGAGGCGAGCAGAGCCTCAATGTGATTGCCCATGCGGCCCTGAGCGGCATCGATCACCGCGGGCGGCTGTTTCTGGCGCTGACCGTTTATTTCCGCCATGCCGGCGCTGGTGAACCACTCGACAACCTGTCCGGCCGACTCAAGGCCCTGGCCGGGATCATTCAGAAGGATCGCCGGGTGGTGCGGCGCGCCCGCATACTGGCTGCCGCCATCCGGGCCGCACACATGCTGTCGATGGGCCAGCCGGGAATTATCGATGAGACGCCACTGAGCCGTTCCGGCAACAGACTCGTGCTGACATTGTCACAGCAGAACGCCGCATTGAACGGTCCGCGGCTGATGCGCCGGTTCGACTCGCTGGCCAAGCTCCTTGATCTGGAGCCTGAAATCAGAACTGTCCCCTGAAAGTTCGCATCACACGCAGGATTCCGCAGGTTTCGCCTGCTGGCCGCCGCAATCAGTGCTAGAGTGCGGTCGAGCAAGGTGGCATCTGCACGTAAGTCTGAAGAGCGTGGCAATGAAGCGACGACTGTCGCCGGACGTATAGACAAGGCGGCGGGCACCGGCGCAGGCATGGGCTGACATTCACCGAAATCAATGGCCGACGACCCGTATGTGATCCTTGGCATAGGCAAGGGTGCCTCCCAGGACGAGATATCGAAGGCATTCCGCAAGCTCGCCAAGGAGCTCCATCCTGATTTGCGTCCCGGCGATGTGGTTGCTGCGGACCGGTTCAAGCGCGTTTCAGCAGCCTACGAGCTGTTGGGCGATCCGGCGAAGCGTGCGCGCTATGACCGCGGCGAGATCGACGCATCGGGCGAACCGCGGCGGAGCTATCAGGCGCATGGGGCGGGTCCGCCGTTCGGGGCACGGACCTGGCGAGGCAATCCGGGCGCGGGCAGCCAGGGCGGCGACGAATTCGGGTTCGGGGATATGTTCTCCGATCTGTTCGGCGGGCATCGCAGTGCTCGCCCGAGACCCGGCGGTGTGATGCGTGGCCAGGACGTGCGCTATACGCTCGAAGTCGATTTCATCGAGGCCGTCAGGGGCACCAAAAAGCGCGTCAGCATGCCCGAGGGCGGCATGCTCGATCTGGTCGTGCCCGAAGGCGTCGGCGACGGACAGGTGCTGCGCCTGAAAGGGAAGGGCAGCGTGGGCTTGCGCGGCGGCGAGGCGGGCGACGCATTGGTCGAGATCAAGGTGCGGCCGCACAAGGACTTCACCCGGCAAATGGACGATATCCTGCTGGAGGTCCCCGTCACGATCGATGAAGCGGTCCTCGGCGCGCGGATCGAGGTGCCGACGATTTCGGGGCGGGTGCAACTGACGCTGCCGAAAGGCACAAGCTCAGGCACAGTGTTTCGCCTGCGCGGCAAGGGCGTGCGCAATGCCACGTCGGGCAATACCGGCGATCAGCTCGTCACTGTCCGTATCGTTCTGCCCGAGAGGATCGACGATCAGCTTTCATACTTCATGGCCGAGTGGCGCCAGAAGCACGGCTACGACCCTCGCTCCAAGGGCTGATCCCATCGTCAGCGAACTGATTCCGGTGCGCCGTTATCTCAGTTCAGGGCGGCGAACATTCGTCCTGGCAGCCAGTCGTACGGGTCGGCTCTGTTCGCCTGGGTTGAGCGGAGGGCGCGGCCGGCGCACCATGCGAACGTTGCCGCCAGCACGAAGAAGCCGACCTGAATGCCGGTCACAGCGGCGATCGCGGACATGACCGCGGGCGTCAGGATGACAATCAACAGCATGATTTTTCCGCCCGTTCCGGCGCCGCGGAGGATCATGTCGCGGGCCAACGCCGCCAGCGGGATGGCGAGCATCGCCAACTCATAGTCGTAAGTGTAAGGCGGCAGCAGCAGCGTGCCGACGACGAGCGTGCCGCCTGCGAGAGGGGACGTGCCGCAGCGCCGCCAGACGGCGACGGTGACGATCGCGGCAGTCAGTGCGACGAGAGCCTGGGCGGTGTAAGCGAGCCACTTCGGGCCGCCGAGCATGGCGACCGTGACGAAAGCAGTGGGCATCTTCGCCCAAGGCAACTGGCCGTCTTCCAGCACCGTCCGAAGGACCTTCGCGTTGCCGATGAACGTCGCCCACAGATCGATTCCGAGGACGACGGTTGCCAGCGCTGCAAATGCCAGGGCCGTGATGCCTGCCGATACGAATGTCCGCCATCGTCCCGTTGCCGCCAGGACGAGCGGAAACAGCGCGGCGAGCTGGGGTTTGTAGGCGAGCAGGCCGATCATCGCGCCGCTGACGATGGGTCGCCGGTCCAACGTGAGCAGGGCCGCGCAGATCAACGCAGCCGAAATAAGCGAGTTCTGGCCATGGATCACGGCTGTAAAGGCGCCGGGCAGCGCCAGGAGGATGACTGTTGCCTCCCGCCAAGGCACGAGCTGGCGGAGCACGAGTCCATAGGCAGCGATGCCGACAAGCGTGAATAACGCAAGCGACGGCAGGTACGGGAGCAGGGCCAACCCGGCGGCGATCAATTGATAGGTCGGCGGATAATGCCAAAGATAGATGGCGCTATTGCCGGGTGCGATCTGCTGCTGGGCTGCCACGATCGTGGTGGGATCGAAGGCGCCGGCCGGGTTGCCGTGCAGCGTCAGGTCGCCTGCCGTCCAAAACGTTATGAAATCATAACCGAAG
>JBFWYV010000306.1:0-5549 GCA_050186055.1 Hyphomicrobiaceae bacterium
TGGCGGAAAGGTGATCGTCGGGGGGTGCTCGCTTGGCGGTCAGATCGCGCAGGGCGTGGGCGTCCGCGCGCCGGAGATCCACAACGGCATCTTCCTCTCCAACACCGCGCACCGCCGCACTGACAAGATCAGGGCGGTGATGGAGAGCCGTGCGGTGTCCGCCGAGAAAGGTATGCCCGACGGCATCTGGACCACGCTCAATCGCTGGTTCAACGCGGACTACCAGAAAGCCCATCCGGAGCACGTCAAGCTCGCCTATGACTGGCTGTCCAACACGTGCCCGATCGCGCACGCTTGGTGTTGGCGTGCGATCAAGGGACTGGCCTATGAGGAAAAGCTGAAATCCCTCAAGGTGCCGGCGCTCGCCATCGCCGGCGGCGACGATCAGTCGAGCGGTCCCGCCGAGGTCGAGCAGATGTCGAAGGACATTCCGGACTGCGCCTATCGGGTGTGCCAGGGCGCCGGCCATCTCTCTCCGCTGGAGCAGCCACGCGTTTATGCCGGCTACCTGAAGGAGTTCGCCGACCGGGTATGTTCGAAAGGCTAGCGGTCGACCGCCCCCTGTCGCACGAGTAGTATCGAAAGCCGACGCGGCTCACAGCATCGAGCCGCGTTCGATATCCTCGTCGCAGTGGCCAACGACAGAGCGGTGATGCCGCATGGGTGAGTGGATCGTTGAGCTGGCCGGTACGCCGGCTGGGCGTCATCTGGCTCTGGCCCTCGTGTTGTTCTCGGCATTGGCGCACGCCGTGTTCGGCGCCATCAACAAGGGCGGCATCGATCCGTTCATCAACCGCGGCGCCATCAATCTCTGCTACAGCCTGATTGCCTTTCCGTTCGCATTGTTTGCAGTGCCTTGGCCGACGCCGGAGGTCTGGCTCGTCCTGGCGTTGGCCTTCGTGGTTCACATCGTCTACGAGTATCTGCAGGCGTCCTCCTTCCGGAAAGGCGCATTCGTACTGGTCTACCCCATTGCCCGGGGCACCAGTCCCCTGGTCACCTTCCTGGCCGCCTGGGTCGTCTTCCACGAGTCTCTCAGTCCCGGTCAGGCCCTGGGCGGCGTGGTCCTTTCGGGGGCAATATTCGGTCTCGCGGCGGTCAGCATCCGCACTGTTGCGCCGGCGACCAGCGCGCTCAAGGACCTTCGGATGGCGGTGATTTTCGCGGTCGCCACCGGCGTAATGATCTCCGCCTACACGACTGTCGATGCCTTCGGCGTCCGCGCCGCCGTCAATCCGTTTACGTTTCTGATCTGGTTCTTCGCCGTCGGCGGATTGGGCTTTCCCGTCATCGCGCTGTTTCATTGGCGTCGCGCCACGGTGCGGCCGACGATCTCCGCATTGGCCGTGCGCGGGATAGCCGGCGCGCTGGTCGCCTATCTCAGTTTCGGATCGATTATGATTGCCACGCGGCTCGACAGCGTCGGTAAGGCGGCGGCATTGCGCGAGACGTCGATCATATTCGCGGCATTGATCGGCGTGTTCGTGTTCAGGGAGCGGATGGACGCGCGCCGCTTCGGCTTGATCGGCTTGATTGCCGTCGGTGCGGTCCTCGTCCAGTTCGGGTGAGCACGCCACACGACGATTGCAATGGAGCCATTCGCTACGTTTACGCCGCTTCGGGCATTTTCTACTCTGCCCGCATGCGAGCCGCCGACCGACTGACTGCGAGATCCCCGGCGCTGATCATGGCGCTGATCATGGCGGTGGTGCTCATCACGCCGGCGGGCGCCGCCAAAACGGATTGTCGCGAGCCGTCCGGCAAAGCCCGCAGCGTAGCGCGCGTGCTCGATGGCGAGACGGTCGTGCTGGGCGGAGGCACCGAGCTGCGTCTGACCGGAGCGCTGGCGCCTCGGGCGTTCGATTCGGCGACGGAAGCCTCGATCTGGCCGCCCGCCGACCTGGCCAGAGCGACTCTCGAATCGCTGCTTCTCGGACGGACGATAACCATCCGTCCGCCCTCCGGCCGCGCCACGGACCGGTACGGCCGGCTACTGGCCCAGGCGTTCGTGGCTGCTCCGGACGACCGTATGCTTTGGGTCCAGGAAGAGATGGTGCGGCGAGGCGCAGCCCGCGCCTATGCACCGGTCGGCGAGGAGCATTGCCTGGCCGCTCTCATCGAGGCGGAGAACACAGCGCGCGCCGGAAAGGTGGGGCTATGGCGGGAGGCCGCCTATGCGGTGCGGCCGGCGAGCGATATCCCCACGCTGTTGCGCCTCGAAGGAACGTTCCAGATCGTTGAAGGCAGGGTGCATCAGGTATCGCCACGACGCACGCTGGTCTACGTCAATTTCGATCAGGATTGGCGCCGCGATTTCACCATCCTCGCGCGTGGACGCGCTCTGCGCGCGATCCAGGCGGAAGGGCTCGACCTCGCCAAGCTGCAAGGACGCAGGGTACGGGTGCGCGGCTGGATCATGCGCCGCGGCGGACCGATGATCGAAATCGGACACGCGGCCGAGGTCGAGTTGCTTGATCATGCGACGGTTGACGGCAGCCGGTAGACTGCGGCCCGGAGACGCCGACGCCCGCACGGTGCGATACCGGCGGGCGTCGGGCAGCCTTCAAACTGAGAGGCTGATAGGTCTTGAGGGGCCGGCGCTTGTGCTCCGTTTACGCAGCCTTGACGTCGGCGTCTTCAGCGCCGTTTTCCACGGCCGCCTCCATCGCCAGCCGGCGGCCCTTGGCGCTCTTGGCCAGGACGTCAGTGATGCGCTGGACTGCGCCACGTTCGTCGAGATGCTCGACAGCCGCGATCTCGCGCGCCATGCGGTCGAGCGCAGCCTCGTAAAGCTGACGCTCGGAGTACGACTGCTCCGGCTGGCTTTCCGACCGATAGAGGTCGCGAACCACCTCGGCAATCGACACCAGATCGCCGGAGTTGATCTTCGTTTCGTACTCCTGCGCGCGCCGGCTCCACATTGTCCGCTTGATTCGCGCACGGCCCTTCAGCGTGGTCATCGCCTTGCTTACGACGTCATCCGCCGCCAGCTTGCGCATACCGACGCTCTGCAGCTTCCCGGTCGGCACCCGCAGTGTCATCTTGTCCTTCTCGAACTGGATGACGAACAGCTCCAGCGACATGCCGGCGATTTCCTGCTCCTCGATGCCGATGATCCTGCCGACGCCGTGAGCCGGATAGACGATGTACTCGTTCGTCTTGAAGCCATGACGCTGGCTGACCGGCTTCTTGCTGTTGGCGATGCTGCTCGGCGTCTGCCGCGCCTCGACCGCCTTGGTCGCGATGTCGCGAGGAGAGGCCGGAGGCGTTACGGCTTTAACGGCCTGCTTCGGCGCTGCTGTCGCGACGCTGCGTGCAGCCGACTGCGCGGGCGCCGCCGGAGGAGGCCCCATCGGCTTGGCCGCAGCCGGCCGGTCGGCGGGCTGCCGCGCAGGCTGTGAAGACGCAACGGGACGCGCTGTCGCCGGCTTCGTTGCGGGAGCCTTGCGTTCGGTGGCGATTGGTGCTTTTGCCTTCTCAGCACCCGCCTTCTTGGCGTTGGCGGCCTTGATGGCGGCGGCGGGCGGCGCTTTCGTCGGCTTCGCCTTGTCGGCCTTGGGACCAGCCTCGATCTTGGGGAGAGCCTTGCCGCTTGCTTTTGCCGGAGGAGACTTCGGCGGCTTTTGCGGTCGGGTCACTTTGGCGTCGCTCGTCTTCCTGCTGGCCGGGGCGGAAGCCGCGGCGCGGACGCTCGCCTTTGCAGGCTGCGTCTTCTTCGCAAGAGACTTGGCGGGGACCTTCTTTTTCTGAGCCATTTCGTGTCTCACTCTCTCACGTCTCGGATACGTCACATCGGGCACGAGCCGTGCCGATCGAGTGGAGCGCAAAGTGATCGAACCGGGGTTCGACCAAGATCATGTCGGCGGCACTGGGCGACTTACGAGAGCCAAAGCTCCATTAGCGCACACAAAGACCAACGCGAAAGTTCACCCCCCGCGCCGTCTGTCGTCGTATGTCGATTGCGTATGACGAAATCTCTTGCAAGCTTGCGCTTGCAAGCTCGCTTAGCAAAGTCGGACGATTTCCCGTCCGACAATCTTCACTCGTTGGGACCACGGCATCGATGCTTCTTATAGCACAATCTTCTGTCGAAATGAAGTGCTCAGGCATGTTGGTGCACTAAGCCGTTAACGCTTCCCGGGAAAACCGCTCGGGAAGCGATTAAATTTCAAAACAGGCAGAACCGCCCATGTACGGAGCCCCGGAGGGACGGGGATCCGGTTAGAAAGCATCGACAGCGGCACCAGCGATCGGATCGGCATCTCCTGTGGTAGCGAACCTCAGTACGGGCCGCTGCCATGCCAATATGTCGCGGATATAAACTTGCTTGGTTAAACCTCCATCCGAGCACTAAAGCGTTGGACCTGAAATGCGACCACGGCTGGGTCGATCTCGAAGTCGCATTTAAGGTTCAAAGTTGCCTTAGTCTCCACTGCCTGGCTCTTTCGAGAAGTGAGCCTCGAACTTGCCGGGCACGTCCTTGAACTCTTCCGCCTCCGGCAACGGATCCTTCTTGGACGTGATGTTGGGCCACTTGTCGGCATATTCCCGGTTGAGCTCGAGCCACTTCTCAAGCCCCGGCTCGGTATCCGGCTTGATGGCTTCGATCGGGCACTCCGGCTCGCACACGCCGCAGTCGATGCACTCGTCAGGATGGATGACGAGCATGTTGGCGCCCTCGTAGAAGCAATCGACGGGACAGACCTCCACGCAGTCCGTGTATTTGCATTTGATGCAATTGTCGTTGACAACGTAGGTCATGCGCGCGCTCGTCTTGCCGATTCAGTTTGGCTTCTAGTTGCCAGCGGATCATGCCGCACGTTGGCAGGTTGTCGCAATGAAGCTATCGGTTCTTGCCTTCTAAAAATCGCCGTGTGACCCGCCGGTCCCGTTTCGTCGGTCGTCCGCCACTCCGCTCGTGCTGCACCGGGCCGGTCGAAAGTGGCGCTTGCACCGATTGCGCCCCGGAAGCTGATGAGGGCGATTCTCGCTCCCTCTCACCTTTGACTTCGTCGAACAGCAGGCGCGCTTCAGCCGGCGGACCGCGCCGTTCACCGGGGGCCAGCACCTTCAGAACGCGGACATGACCACGGACCGTGACGGTGACGACGTCGCCCGGTTTAAGTGCCTGACTTGGCTTGCTGCTGCGCTGCCGGTTGACGCGCACCTTCCCGTCTGTGACGAGCTGAGCTGCCTGGGTCCTCGTCTTGATAACGCGTGCGAACCACAGCCATTTGTCCAGCCGTTGCTCGCCGGCCTGGGTTTTCGCGTCCTCGGTGTCCCAGTCTCGCTCCCCGGCGGCACCCATTCTCAACTCCGCAAAGACCTGCCGTCGCTCCAGGGGGCTATGACGAGGAGCGTTCCTGCACGCGCTTCTCCAGTTCCAGCTTCAGCGCACTGAGCTTGGCGAACGGAGAATCAGGATCGACCGTCTGGCGCTGGCCCTTGCCCTGCTCACCGCCGCTGCGGTAGCTGCGGGGCTGACCGCTCTGATCGCGCCGCGGACCGCCGCCGCGATGCTGCGCGCCATTCCCGCCGTGCTCGGCGGC
>JBFWYV010000307.1:0-5518 GCA_050186055.1 Hyphomicrobiaceae bacterium
TAAAGGCCCGGCGCCGAAAGCCATCCTGGAAACCAGTCACGAGGATTGGATGACGGCGATCGAGAGCAACATGGTTGCGGCGCTGATGCTGACCCAGGCCGTGCTGCCGGCGATGCAGGAGCGCAGGTTCGGCCGTATCATCAACGTGACATCGGCGATGGTCACGACGCCGCGCGCGCATCAGGCGCTTTCATCCGGCGCACGATCCGGCCTGACCGCGGTGATGAAGGGCATGAGCCGCGATTTCGCACCCTACAACATCACCTTCAACAATCTGCTGCCGGAGCGCTTCGACACCGACCGGCAGAAGCAGCTTGCGGAACGCATGATGAAGCTGAAGGGCTGGACCCGTGAGCAGGCGCGTGCGGACCAGGTCTCACAGATCCCGGACGGGCGCTACGGCCAGCCTTCCGAGTTCGGCGCGACATGCGCATTTCTGTGCAGCCAGCATGCCGGTTTCATCACCGGCATGAACATCCATCTCGACGGCGGTGCCTATCCGGCGCTGGTCTGACGCTGCCAGTTGATGGCGGCGCGGGGCAGCAGCACGGCGCTTGATCATCCGCTCCGCACGAAACCCGTCTTGACTGCGAGCAGCGCTCAGACCAGCTTTCCAGTCCGGAAATGTACCCTCATTGCATCAGGTCGTGCAGAACCTGGGCTCAACGGAGGTCAGGATATGTCGATGCCTTCGCCCGACAGCCCTGCTTATGCGCCAGCAGTGCCATTCGGCATCCGCCGGCTTGCGCCGCGGATCGGTGCCGAGATCAGCGGTCTCGACCTGTCGCAACCGCTGGCTGCCGACACGCTCTCTCGTTTGCGTGCCGCCTGGCTCGAGCATCACATCCTGCTGTTCCGCGACCAAAGCTTGACCGAAGCGCAACAGGCGAGGTTCGCGACATATTTCGGAGAGCCGGTCGGCGCGCGCTCGGCACAGCGGCAGGGCCCGGATGCCGACGCGCGCGTGATGCTGATCTCGAACGTGCGGGAGAACGGAAAACTGATCGGGCAGCTTCCGGACGGCGAACTGCAGTTCCATGCCGATTCGGTGTTTCTCGAACGGCCGCTGATGGGGGCCATCCTGTATGCAGTGGAGCTGCCTTCGACCGGCGGCAATACCATTTTCACCAACGTCGAGGCCGCCTATGATGCTCTGACCGACGCGGAGAAGGAGCGTTTCGGCGAACTCAAGGCGCTGAATGCGTTCGATTACGCAACGCAGGTTCGCACAGGCCGTTTCGATCCGGCGTCCGGCCCGCATTTCGTTCATCCCGTGATCCGCACCCATCCCGAGACCGGGCGCAAGGCGATCTTCGTCAACCGGCTCATGACGCAGGAGATCGTCGGTCTCGACGCCGACGAAAGCGACAGTCTGCTGGCCCGCCTGTGGGAAGAATGCGAGCGGCCGGCGTACGCCTACGAGCACGTCTGGAAACTGGGCGACGTGCTGATCTGGGACAACAGATCGACCCAGCATGCCCGTACCGATTTTCCCGCAGGGGAGCGGCGGCTACTGCGACGCGTCGGCATCGAGGGCGACGTCCCGTTCTGAAGGCCCGGCCGTTAAACAACACACACTGGTGAGGATCATGATGACAAATATCGCTGCGCGGGCCGGGCTTGCGTTTGCCGTGTCGGGCATCGCGCTTCTCTGCCCGCCGGCCGGCCTGCACGCTGAAACCGCTGCCGACTTCTATGCCGGCAAGACGGTGAAGATCATCGTCGCAACGCAGGCGGGCACCGGCTTCGATACCTATGGGCGGCTGCTCGGCAAGCACCTGGGGCAACACATTCCGGGCAACCCCGCGGTCATTGTGCAGAACATGCCGGGAGCAAGCGGGCTCACCGCAGCCAACTGGATGGCGAATGTCGCCCCAAAGGACGGCACGATCATCGCCACGATTCCGTTCACGGTGCCGTTCGAGCCGCTCCTGGATGAGGGACGGGGACGATTCGATGCGCCGAAACTCACCTGGATCGGCAATATGGACAGTAGCGTCTCGATCTGCACCGTCGCGACCAAACTTGGCCTGAAATCCTTCGATGACGTCATGAAGCGCGAGGTGATCGTGGGCGGCACCGGGCATGCCGGTCCGCTTGTCCAGGTCCCCAGGGCGCTCAAGTCGCTGGTGGGCGCGAAGCTGAAGATTATCGACGGATACAAGGGGTCTTCGGCCGTCAAGCTGGCCGTCCAGCGCGGCGAACTGCACGGCGTGTGCGGAATATCCTACTCCACCGTGCGTACCAGCTATGCCGACGTCCACAGCTCGGGCGAGATGCGGATGATCCTGCAGGTGGGACCGGAGCCCCATCCGGACCTCAAGGGCCTGACGCATGTCTACCAGTACGCACGCAATCCCGAGGAAAAACAGGTCTTCGACCTGATCTTCGGGACGCAGGGACTTGGCCGGTCCTACGTGGCAGCCGCGGGGATTCCTACCGTCCGTGCTGCGGCTCTGCGGGAGGCATTCATGGCCACGCTGTCGGATGCTCAATTCAGAGCCGACGCCAAACAAGCCAAGCTGGAACTGCGCCCGCAGTCCGGTGAGGCGGTGCAGGCGTTCGTCGCGCGCCTTTATGCTTCCCCGAAAGCCGTCGTCGAGCGGGCAAGGGCCGTATTCAAGGAATGACCGGCGTCCCGACTCGGGCGTTCACCACACCTCGTCCGGATGAGAGGATGCGACGAGGGACGTCATGGCCGCGCCGGGGCGACGTGGGGACGTCGTCCCGGAGAACGGCGGCCATCCACGTGGCTCACCGCCAGCACTGAGCAAGCGGATGCCTGTCGTAGGCGGCCGCCTCCGCGGCCGTGACGGAGCGGGGGGTGAGAGTGCCAGCCCCACGATAGACCGTCATGGCCGCGCCGGGGCGACGCGGGAGCGTCGATCCGGAGGAGGGACGCTGTCCATGACGATCCGAGACTCCGAGATCGCTGTCGCGACGAGAACATCGGTCAAGCTGAGAAGTCGCGTGAGATCATGGTAACCAAGCCGCATCGATTCCTCGCAATATTCGAGATTCCCGTCTCTCGATTTGCGTGGGCAGCGCAGGGCGACTAGAAGAATGCCGAGAAAAGGGATCGCGGCGCTGTGGGCGGAGGGCTCACGCGCTGGCCTGCAAGCCGCGCGACAAGGGAGCCCATGGACACCAACGGCAACACCGTAGCCGGCAAGGCGATCAATCTTCCGCTCCAGGTCGATGAGACCGGAAAGTTCCGCAATTTCGACGGTTGGCTGGGGGCCGCAGAGGCATTCCTGGTCATAGCCATCACGCTGCTCGGTGCCGCCTGGGCGCTCGAGCTGCAGCAATATTCGCCGGTCCCGATCTTCAAGGAGCAATTCCTCGCTCTGATCATGACCTTATCGCTGACCGCGATCTTTATCGGCGTCAAAGCCACGCGGAACGAAACCGCTGCCAGCTTGCCCTGGTTTGACTGGATCTGCGCCGTGCTTTCCCTGGTCGTCGGCGGATACGTGACGATCAACTACCGCGATATCGTGTACGACATGGGCACGCTCGACCCCGTGCGCTACACGTTCGGGGGCATCGCTATCCTGCTGGTGGCCGAGGCGACACGACGGATGATGGGGTGGACGCTGGTGATACTGGCGATCATCGTCATTGCCTACGCCAAACTCTCGCATCTGGCTCCGGGCCTGCTCAATGTGCCGTCGCCGTCCTGGGAGCGATTGACGACCTATCTCTATCTCGACGCCAACGGCATGCTCGGTACGCCATTGTCGGTGACCGCCACCATCATCATTCCGTTCATCCTGTTCGGACGTGTGCTCTACGCCGTGCGCGGCGACCAGGCGCTGACGGATTTCGCGCTGGTCGTGGCGGGACGTCTGCGCGGCGGGCCGGCCAAGGTCGCAGTCGTCGCATCTTCGCTGTTCGGCACGGTCTCGGGCAGCGCCGTCTCCAACGTGGTGATGGACGGCCCGATCACGATTCCGATGATGAAGGGGGCTGGATATCCGCCTCACATCGCGGCGGGGATCGAGTCGGTGGCCTCGACCGGTGGGCAGATCATGCCGCCCGTCATGGGGATCACGGCCTTCCTCATCGCCGACTTCCTGCAGATCAGCTATGCCGAGGTCGTTCTGGCGGCGATCGTGCCGGCCATCCTCTATTACGTGGCGCTGTTCATCCAGATCGACCTGGAAGCGGCAAAGCGCGGCATCAAGGGACTGCCGCCCGAGCATATTCCGCATGCCGGCGTGATGCTGCGGACAGGCTGGGTGTTTGCGATCCCGATTGCAGCGCTTCTCTACACGCTGATCTGGCAAGGCTGGCAGCCGCAGGAATCCGCCATTCTGGCCGTCGCGGTCACGATCGCGGTCGGAATCCTGCAACCCCAGACCAGGCCGACGCTTCGCAGTCTGGTCGGCGCCGCACGCGAGACGGGGCGCACCATCCTCGATCTCGCCGCCATCACGCTGATTGCCGGCGTGGTGATCGGTGCACTGCAGATCTCGGGACTGAGCTTCAACTTCTCTCTGCTGCTGCTCGAACTGGCAGGCAACATCAAGCTTGCCCTGCTGCTGCTTACAGCCGTGGTGTGCATCATCCTCGGCATGGGCATGCCGACCGGCATCATCTACGTCATGCTGGCCGTGCTGGTCGGACCGGCGCTCTCGGAGATGGGGGTGGTGCCGATCGCGGCGCACCTGTTCCTGTTCTACTTCGGCATGATGTCGATGGTGACGCCTCCGGTCGCGCTGGCGACGTTCGCCGCAGCAAGCATCGCGCAGACCGATCTTTGGAAGGCGGGATGGGCCGGCGTGCGTCTCGGAATCGTGGCCTACGTGGTGCCGTTCGTCATGGTGTACCAACCGGCCATCGTGCTCGAGGGTTCGACAGAGGAAATCACGATCACCATTGCCAAATGCGTGATCGGCGTACTGGTCCTGTCGTGGGGCGCCGTCGGATACCTGTTCGGTCCGGCCGGTATAGCGACCCGTGGCATGCTGCTCCTGTCCGGTGCAGCTCTGATGCTGACGCCCGGCACGGCCGACGGGCTCAATCTGTCGGTCCTCGCAGCAGCCAGCGTGGCCGCTCTTGCAACCATCGCGATAGGCTACACGCGGCGCCCGGCATCGGCGTAACGCGATGCGGAAAAATAAAAAGGCCGAAGCGAAACGCCGCCCCGGCCTGTTTCGAAATGCATGCTTGGCGATTGCTTATTTCGATATCTCGTCGTTGGCTTTCTGAGCGGCCTCTGTCCATAGTCCCTTGGACTTGTAAAAGGCAATCGCGGCAGGATGATATGGAATCATCGGGATCGTGGTCACCGCAGCCTTCTGGGAGAAACCTCTGAGGCCGCGATGTATCTTCTGCAGTTGATCGAAATGGTCCCAGACCGCCTCGAGCACGGCCTTCACATCCTCATCTTTCAGCTTCGCATTGCCGGCAAGATAGTCATCGTAGTTGATGAGCTTGGTGTCCTCCGGCAGTCCGATTGCGGGCGTGGCTTTCACAGTTACGACATTGACGCCCGGGAATATGATGGACCGCA
>JBFWYV010000308.1:0-5463 GCA_050186055.1 Hyphomicrobiaceae bacterium
GCCAGGGGCTTCAAATCGCCTTCGCGCGGCAGGAGGACGCCGCCGAACTGGCACATGATCAGTCCGGGCGAAAGCCTGCGCAAGGCTTCGCCGGTCGATGCAGGCGAGCCGCGGGAAACGTCCAGGGTCACGATCGAGACATCCCGGCGCTCCGACAGAGCCAGCCGTGCCGCGGCTTCCAGCTCGGCCATCGCCTCCGCTCCCTCGGCGATCAGGCAAACAGTGACAGGGCTTTCGGACACGGATGAAAGGCGCTCTGCGGTAGCCAGCATGGCGTTGAGAAGTTCGGCCCGTTCCAGTGCGAGGACGATCCTGCCCTTGGCGCGCAATGCTCGAGGGCCGACCACCAGCAAGCCTGTGGTGTCTGCAATCCGATCAAAAAGGGTGCTGATCGCAGGGCAGTTCGGTGAGGTGAACGGCTCCGCCAGGGCCACGAGGTTCCATGGGCCGTTCTCGGCGCAGGCGGCAGCGAGGGCGCTCACCGGGTCGTCCCTGATGACCCGGCCTCTCACGCGGACCTCCGCCTGACTGGCCAGAGCCTCGACCCGGCGCTGGAACTCCGCCGATGCAAAGCGGAAGTGCCGCTCGATCTCCAGCAACGAGACGGCGCGCTTGTTCCTCCCCGTCAAGGAGATCTCGCGGACAAAAGGGTGACCGGCCAGCTCGAGCAACTGCTGGTTCTCGACGTAGAGGCTTTCGATCTCGGACTGGAATGCTCTTGCAACCCAGACTGCGGCCTCCAACGCCACCGTGCTCGGTGCGGCCGAGCACAACTGCAGAACGACACGACCCTTGGCCTCGCCGGCCTCTGCCACGTGCATCATGACGCGTTCTTTCCGACGTCCTCGCCGTCGTTGTTGCGCCGGCCGAATGCCTTCGCGTGCTGGGCGAAAAGCTGAAGCTTCTGCTCGACAAGCCCGTTGACGGTGCCGGCCTCGAATTCTCCATCAGCACCGCGGGTCCCTGCCTTGATCCCGGTCAGAATCTCGATGCCTTCGTCGATGTGGCCGACGGCGTGGATCGCGAACTTGCCGGCGCGCACAGCCTCCACCACGTCATCGCGCAACATGAGGTGCTGGACGTTCGACTTGGGTATCAAGACGCCCTGCCGGCCGGTCAGGCCGCGCGTCTTGCAGATATCGAAGAAGCCCTCGATCTTGTCGTTGGCGCCGCCGATCGGCTGGATCTCGCCCCATTGGTTCACCGAGCCGGTCACCGCGAGGCCCTGGTTGATGGGAACCTCCGACAAGGCCGACAGAAGGGCGTAAAGCTCCGTGGAGGAGGCGCTGTCGCCGTCGACGCCGCCGTAGGACTGCTCGAAGACGATGGTTGCTGCCAGCGCCAACGGCACGTTCTGGGCGAAGCGGCCGGCCAGAAAGCCCCACAGGATCATGACGCCCTTCGAGTGGAGCGGGCCGCCGAGATTGACCTCGCGCTCGATGTCGGTGACGCGGCCCTGGCCCATGCGGACTCTGGCCGTGATGCGGCTTGGCTTGCCGAACGAGTAATTGCCGAGCTGCAGAACGGACAGGCCGTTGATCTGGCCGACCTTGGAGCCATCCGTGTCGATGAAGACGATATCCCGGTCGATGATCTCCTGAGACCGGTCGCGCAAGCGGTCCGACCGCTGGATGTGCTCGTCGATGGCGCGGGCTACGTCATCCCTGGTGATGGTCTTGCGCCCGGCCTTGCCCGACCAATAGTCGGCCTCGCGAACGATGTCGGAGATGCGGCCGATCTGGATCGACAAGCGTTCGCGGTCGTCGGCGATGCGGGCGCCTTCTTCGAGGATGCGGGCGACGCCGGCAGCATCCAATGGCTTCAGGTCATGGGCACTGGTGATCGAGGCGATCACGCGGGCATATTCGCGATAGTTCTCCTCCGACCGGTCGATGGTGTCGTCGAAGTCGGCCTGGACCTTGAACAGTCCGAGGAAGTCGGGATCGTTCTGGCTGAGCAGGTAGTAGAGCTCGCGATCACCAACCAGAACCACCTTTACGTCGAGCGGAATGGGCTCGGGGTCGAGCGTCTGGGTCGAGATGAGGCCCATCGATTCGGCCGGCTGCTCGATGCGGATCTGCTTGGCCTTCATGGCCCGCTTGAGCGCTTCGTAGGCATAAGGCGAGAGCAGAAGCTTGCGGGCATCCATCAGCAGGAAACCGCCATTGGCGCGGTGCAGGGCGCCCGGCTTGATCAGCAGGAAGTCGGTCAGCAGGGCGCCCATCTGGGCGATGTGCTCGACCCGGCCGATCAGGTTCGAATAGTTGGGATTGAGCTCCTCGATGATCGGAGCATGGGCGCGTCCGCCACCATTGGACACCATCACGTTCACCATGTAGCGGCGGAAGCGCGGGTCCCGGGAGGTGTCGACCGGCTGCTTGACGACGGCGCTTTCTTCCTCGCCGGTGACGAGGAAGATGGCGATGTTGCGGACAAGGTCCTTGTGCGTGAAGTCGAGGTGCGCCACGACCTCCTCGAGGTCGGCGAAGGTGGCCTTGATATCGTCGAGCGCCTCGTGCACGGCGACGTTGGCGACTTCCTCGTTCAGCTCCGAGAGCTTGTTACGCCGCTGCTTGTCCGACTTCGGCACGGTCTCGAGGATCTGCTCCAGTTCCTTCTGGAGGGCCTCGATCTTGGCCTCGACCGCCTTGCGCATGTCCTCGGGCAAGGCGTTGAACACCTCAGGCTTGACGACCTTGCCCTCGTGCATCGGTGCCATGGCGAAGCCGGTCGGCGTGCGAAGGATCGCGATGTTCTGCTGCTGGGCCTTGTTGTTCAAAGCCTCGAAGGCTTCTTCCTGGCCAGCGCGAAACTCCTGATCGATCGCACGGCGGCGAGTCTGATAGTCCTCGGATTCGAAGATGGCGGGGACCGTAGAGCGCAATTCGTCGATCGCGCCGACCAGACCTTTCTCAAGCTGCTTTGCACGCCCCGACGGCATCTTCAGCGCACGCGGGCGATTCGTGTTCTCGAAGTTGTTGACGTAGACCCAGTCGTACGGCGACGGCATGTCGCCGGCCTTGCCGGTGAGGTAGGCGCGGACCGCCGTGGTCTTTCCCGAGGCGGGGGGCCCCAGAACGAACAGATTGAAATCGTGGGCTTTTATGTTGGCGCCGAACTCAATGGCGCGAAGGGCGCGATCCTGTCCGATCAAGCCTGAGATCGGCTCAAGCTCGGCGGTTGTCTTGAAACCGAGCCTGGAGGCATCGACGGTGCGACGAAGCTCGCCGGCATCCAGTGCCGCGTGGGGTGTTGCGCGTATTACGCCGGGGGGATCGGACAACGGGTCACCGGATGCTGGGTTACCGGACACTGGGTCAGCCGCCTCGGTGCGGTTCTGCTTATCCTCGCGTCCGCGCTTGAAGAACATATGCGCCCTCTCCTTCCTGCCCCCATCTGCCGCACCCCGCAACCTGCCGTACAGTCGAAATCGAACAACGGCCACCGTGGCCTGTTCCCGCAGCTTGCCTCGCATCGAGCAGGTCAGCATGTGGCAGCGAGACTGTAGGACAGCAGCCCAGGCTGGGCAATCCAGCGTACTCGCGCTGATCACATGCCGTCATGGCGACGGGATGACGCCCGAAGACCAATTGCAATGGTGTGGATGTACGACCAACATGCAGCGGTCAATCGGATGCATCGAACAGCGATCGCATGGGGAACATGCAGGACAATCCAGTCTTGCCGGAGGACGGCAGGCAGTCGCCGCAGGCCGCCGCGATCCAGCGGGGTGTCCGCCGGCTGATGTGGGCGCTCGGCTTCGCCACGGTGACGGAGCTGGTGCTGGCCAACGGCCGTCGCGCTGACGTCACGGGCGTCACGGACAAGGGTGAAATCTGGATCGTCGAGATCAAGTCGAGCGTTGCCGACTTCAGATCCGATTTCAAGTGGCCGGAATATCGCGACTACTGCGACCGGCTGCTGTTTGCGGTGGACCGCGAGTTTCCGCTCGATCTGCTGCCTGCGGATACCGGCCTGCTGCTCGCTGACCAGTACGGTGCGGAACTGCTGCGCGATGCGCCGCTGCATTCGCTGCCTGGGGCGCGGCGCAAGGCAATGACGATCCGCTTCGCGCGGGCGGCGGCACTGCGTCTGCATGCGCTCGCCGATCCAGCCGGGTTGGTCTCAGACCCACGGATCTGAGCCGGCGGGGCCATCGAGTTCGGGATAGTGGCGAAACACGCCGATGTCGTCGAAGGGTTGACGGCGCGGCGATGCGAGATAGGCTGCGATCCGCGGTCGCGATTCGACCCGGTCGTGGACGGCCATGACACCCGGTATGCCGGGCTCGAGCGACGACATCAATTTGGGAAAGCCGTAGCGCAGGCCGGCCACGATCTGGAACAGCGTGATGTCGGCGCACGTGAGCCTGTCGCCGACGAGCCACGTCTGGCCGGACGGGTTGCGCTTCAGCACCCGCTCGAAATAGCCGAGGAATTTCGGCGCACGGCTGGCGCGGAAATCCTCGCAACGCCGCATCGCTTCCGTGCGCTGATCCTCATAGTACAGCATATTCGCGATCGGGTGGTGAGTATCGTGGATCTCCTTGACGAAGTCGGTCATCGTCAATTGCAGAGAATGCATCCAGTACCGCCCGCCTTCGTCGTCCGGCGCCAATCCATGATGGGTCCCGATGTAGAGCAGGATGTTGGCGACGTGGCTGATGAGCAGGTCACCGGCGCGGAGGAAGGGCGGAGCAAATGGAGGCGTGACGAGCGAGGGATCGTTGATCGCGCTTTGGATGAAAGCGCGGCTGTCCTTCGGATCGACGGTTGCCGCCATCTCGACGTAGTCGGCCCCCGCCTCCTCCAGGGCGAGGCGAACAAACTCGCCACGCCCCTGGTGGATGCGGTGATAGTAAAGCTCGTAGGTCATCGCATACCTCCATCGCACCAGGGCTGGTGCGCAGGCTTCACACCTCCAACAGCTTCTTCAGCTCATCGGCGATGGTGTCGGGCTGCTCGAGCGGGGTGAGGTGGCGGGCGCCCGGCAGGACCCGAAAGGTGGAACCCTTGATGCCGGCGTGCAGTTCCTCGGCCATCTTGACCGGCGTTGCGTAGTCTTCCTCGCCCACGACAATGCGTGTGGGCACCTTGATGTCGGACAGGCCGGCGCGGAGGTCGGCAGCGCCGAGCATGCGGCAGGTTTCGGCATAGGCCGGGAGGTCGTTGGCGAGGAAGGTATCGACCGAAGCCTTGACGACGCCCGGGTTCTTGTCGCGGAAGGCATCGCCGAACCAGCGCGTGGTCTGGAAATCGATCAGGGAAGCCAGGCCCTTGCCCATGGCGGCCTGGGCGCGGCCGTCCCAGGCCTTGGCGTCGCCGTAGCAGGCGGTGGTGTCGACCAGGCCGAGCCCGGTGGTCATCGCCGGATGGTTGATGGCGAATGCGAGGGAGACGCAGCCGCCCATCGAGGCGCCGGCAACGACGGTCTTGTCCCAGCCCACGGCGGTGAGGAGGTCGG
>JBFWYV010000309.1:0-5453 GCA_050186055.1 Hyphomicrobiaceae bacterium
TACTGAAACTCCGGAAACGGCCGTTGGCCGCCGGCCTTCGGCTTCAATATCAGCAAACAAAATGCCGCCTTCGCCGGTGACCTTGTTGTACCATCCAAATGAGTTCCGATAGCCGGCCGACTCGGAAACGAATTCAACATTGAGTGTCACTGTTTCAGTCGACATCGTTAGGTTCTCCCTCACTGGTGACATCGCCTCTTTGACTGGCGCTATGCGTACGCTTTCTCACAGGAGGCCTCCTGCAGACTGCGCAATGTCACCGATATTCGCCGTCGTGCGTCGCTTTCGACATTTCCATCATTTGAATCAGCCGCCTCATCGATCCGGTCCGAACCGCATCATTCGTTGCATATCCGGCCACATCTGTGTCTATGAGCGCAATGCAACCACCAAAGAGGCCATGCGCAATGTTGGCTTGGGTCAAGGCACACATGTCGCCCTGAAGCGTGAAGCGAAAGCTGACCACTTCGTCCTCATAAATTCGTTGAGCGATCCAAAAATTATTGAGCCGCCTGCATATTTTAATAAGTGCAACTTCAACGATGGGAGGCTATCGCCAGCCAACCTGTCCTTGACTTGGAATGTCAGAGCCGTCATCGGGCACGCTTGAACGGTGCCAATCTATGGCCAAGCGAAATCCCGGTCACTAGTCCAACCGGACTATGATTGCTTAAGATTGTTCCAGCCGCGCAAGCTCGCTGAGGACTCGTACCAGCTCGATCTGGGAGCGCACTTTAGCCTTGGCAAAGACGCTCCGCAGATGGGCGCGGCCAGTATTATGCGACATACCAAGGTCGTTCGCTGCTTGCGCAAGCGTGCGGCCACGCGCAATTTGTTGAACAAGACGAATTTCCGCAGGCGTAAAGTTCAGCGAGCGCAAGGTTGCCTCGGCAGGCACCGCTTGCTGACTCGGATTGGCAATCAACACCAGAACAGCCGGCAACTCCACGGCGACAAAGGATGTGTATCGGCCACAGGGAAGCAGGCGCAATACGAACGGCGCTTGACCGCTTGGTCGCGCCACGGTGAGAACGTGACTGTGGCCGGGTAGCTGATCGGCCACAGACGGGATTAGGCGCGCGATCGCATCCTGCAGTGGGCTGTCGCTCGCCGCTATCGCGGCATGTAGCCGCCCATCAACAATAGTCAGACCATCAGCGCAGGCCACGACACCTTCGGCGGCCTCGTTCATAAATAAGACGGCACCGTCGCGACGAAGTCCAATAACGCCGAATGGCAATTGGCGCGCCATCAGTTGGGTGGTAATCGCGGACTCGTTAACGGCTTGCACGAGGGTCGAAATGCGCCACGCATTGGCGATATGGGAGGCAAGCAATCGAAACGATTTGACGGCGGCTTCGTCAGGGTGGCCATGTCGGCGGCTGAATTCCACCGATGCAAACAGCGATCGTGCACCGCAATCGACGAGACGCCCTCCCACAAAATAACGTGTGTCGTTGGTGCGCTCCATCCAATCGTAGAATTCGTTGCGAGAGAGAGCGGATTCGGTAAGTATATTGTAGTCCGTAACAATATGCGGCCCCGGCTGCCTGATCGAGTACTGCATACGCGGATTGATCCGGTTCATCCTTTCTACGTACTCGCCGGCGCCTCGCTCCAGTCGATGAACGTCGAAGTGGCCGATTTGACCGTTGCGGCGGTCGAGATCGAAAAATGCGCTGCCAGCACCCCCAAGCAGGTCGGCGGTAGCGCGCAAAGGATCAGACCAAGGACGATTGGCAAAGGCAGCGGCGTACCAGAGATCGACGACCTCCCAAATCGGTCTGCCCTTGGCCGCCATCACGCCCCCAGCTTGCGTAAGGTGGACCTAGCCCCTGTGATCTCGGCTATTATAAACTAAAATCGTTTGCCCGGACCACAAGCGCCAATATTGCCGTGCAGCAAGACATGTTGTCGCGTATTCGAGGGTAGGACGCTCGAATGCCTGTCCGATCCCATGCGGAATGTCCCGCCTGGAATCAGAACCATTCCTGCATCGACAGGCATTGTGGACCGTCGTCGACCCAATAGTACGAGTGGGTTACGGTTACGATCTTGCCGGACGAGCGTTGTTCATTCCCTGCGGAGGTTTCGGAAGACCCTTTGCACGCCAGCGTCGTCGCCGGCACTACTCGACAGCGGCGGTGACGGCCGAGATCGGGGTGGCTGAGACTATGGCGTTAACCCGTCGAAGGTCAGGTTAGGCCTCAAGCCAAATTGCGGAACATTTTTGAATTTCACACCATTGACGTGAGCCACTGACCGATCACGTCAATACGAATGCGCGTTCGGGCATTCGCTACGGACCTTGCCGTTGAACGACTTGATTGGCCTCGAGCGAAGTTTCTGACATTTCCGAATTTAACACCAGAGAATTCGCAATGCATTGAAATTGAATCTGCCAGGCGGGGGCTCGCCGGCATCCCAAGACGAGAACCTGCCGCGATCGGGACCGAAACCGGCGGCGATCAGATGCCGGCGGGTCTGCATCCAGACGCGAAGGTCACAATATGGCTGACATGACGGGGCGCGCAATGTTATCCTTTTTCAATCGCAAAGTCGGGTCAGGACGCCATGTACGCAAAGTTTCAGGAGGTTGTGAAGCCGTCGAAGCGCTTCAGCCTCGCCAATTCCTTCTCCCGCGTGGGGTGGATGGGTTTCTGGGCCCAGATCGCGATCGGCTTCGTGCCGGCCATCCTGACCATCTATGCCATCGCCGTCAGCCGCAATGCGGCGGTCGGCACGCGCGGCGGATTTGCGCTTGTCGATGTCCTGACGGCCATCGGGCTTCTGGTGCTCGCCTTCACGACCTTCTGGTTCTATCGCTATACCCGTCTCGCCGGACGGATTGCCGATCCGCAGAAGCGCCCTCCGCTGTCCGACACCCGGCAGGCGACGTGGACGGGGGCCGCGGCGAGCACGCTGGGCATGGTGTTCTCGATGCTCGTGCTGCTGTTCGAGGTGGCGCAGCTTCTGATCTATTTCCTGCGCGCGCCGCAGGTCGGCATTCCCACCGTGCAGACGACCGGCGGTGGCGCCGCAAGCTGGCTGTCCGCCTCGGACATCGTGAGCCTCCTGATCCTGACCCTCACGCTGCTGGTGGAATTCGCCGTGCTGGCCATGAGTTTATGGCTGCTGTTTCGTTGCATGAGCCCCTCGGACGAATATCCCGACGCCGGCGAATAGGCGCGACAACCGCGCTCACCCGCACCACGGCCTCGGCGTTTTCGGGCATCGCGACAGTCCGCACAGGAACGGCACCGCCAGCCTTTCCCGGATCAGGATCGCGCCGACCTTGCGGCCGTCCACCCGCAATGTTCCGCACTTGCGGCCGCGGTTGCACGCTTCCGTGCCCTCCGTTCCCGCCGGGCAGGGACAGGCGACGGGACGGAAATCGAGTCTCCCCGCTCGGATGAGATCGCGCATGCGGCTCGCGGCCTTTTCCCCGAGTTCCCGCTCCTTCGCGCAATGCGCGTCGGTCGTGTCCGGCGTCTTGAATCCGACCAGCCGGATATCCGGCTGTTTGCCGTCGATGCGGATGGTCTCACCGTCGAGGGCGAGCACCCGGTCGTTGGAGACGGGCTCGGCGCGGCCAGGGGCCGGCGCGAACAGGACGACGACAGCGAAGGCCAGGGCGAGCGCGCGCATTGCAGCCTGTTGGAACATGAGAACGGGTTGCCCCCGCAGGCAGCCCGTTTCGATCGACCGATTGCCACGGCGATGCTATCGGATGGGCGACAGGACGGTCCACTGCCCCGCGCCAAGAAAGCGCGTTGTCCGCCCGCGCGGCCTGACCACCAAGCTTCATGCGCTGGTCGATGCGCAGGGCCTGCCCGTCCGGGTGCTGATCTCCGAGGGACAGGCCTGGGATGGTCGCTACGCTCGGCAACTGAGCGAGCACCTGCGACCGGGAACGGTTCTGCTGGCCGACCGAGCCTATGACTCCGCACATTACGCCGCCAGACCGCCGAGAAAGGCGCACGCGCCGACATTCCACCGATGCCGCGGCGGCTGGCGCAATTGCCGTTCAGCAAGAGGCTTTATCGCAAGCGCAATCCGATCGAGCGGTTCTTCTCAAAGATCAAGCATTACCGCGCCATCGCAACACGATATGAAAGCACACCGAGAACTATCTCGCTGCCGTCAAGATCGCCTATGTCAGAATCCGGCTTAAACATTATGAGTCCGTGGCCTGGTTTTACGCCAGCAGGCGGTCCGGTCGGACGGGAGTCCACAACTGAGCTGCCTGACATTGAAGCGCCAGCGATACAAGCAACCCATCGTGTTTAGGTGCGGCCACGAATTGCAGGCCGATCGGAATCCCTTCCGATGACATTCCGCACGGAACATTGATTCCGCCGCACCCTGAAAGGTTCACGAATGCCGTGAAGACAGCATGCCCCCGTCCTCCAACCTTCTGTCCGGCGATCACCTCGGGAAAAATCTCCGTTGCGGGCCACGGCAACGCCGCCGTTGTCGGAGTTAGAATGACATCATAGCGTGAAAAGACCTCGAAAAGCTGCTGCTTCAGCTCACGCACCTTCATTAGCGCATCGAAATAATCAACCGCCGAATAACCGGCGCCGCCGTCCTTCATCGCCCGTAGCGGCGCCGAAACGCGGTCGTCGAACGCGCATTTCGTTGCGGCGAACCAGGCCAATCCAGTCTGGCTGATGACCGGCCACGCGACATCAAGCGCCGCGATATCGAATGGCACCTCCGCGATATCCACGCGGTGCCCCATGCCCTGGAGCCGCTTTACGGCCTGATCGACGGTCTCGGCGATCTGCAGATCGACCGGCGCACGACCGAAGCGGGGAACGTAGAGCATCCGGCACGTCCCAACATCGCCGATGACGAACGGATCCCCTTCAAGATCGATGCTTGCGGGATCGCGGATATCGCTCGACGCAATGGCGTCCATCACGAGCGCGACATCCGCCGGAGTCCTCGCGATCGGACCGATGGTTTCAAAATCCAACAATACGCTCGGAAAGCCATTGCTTCGTGGCACCCGTCCCCGCGACGGCTTG
The DNA here is from genome assembly GCA_050186055.1 of Hyphomicrobiaceae bacterium. GTDB lineage: Bacteria > Pseudomonadota > Alphaproteobacteria > Rhizobiales > Hyphomicrobiaceae > CAMDPA01. The sequence goes on from JBFWYV010000309.1 coordinate 5,034, forward strand.
AGACCAACCAGGCCCGTATAAGCGCACGGCCGGCGGATCGATCCACCGCCATCGGTCGCAATGGCGATCGGCGCTATTCCAGCCGCGACGGCAGCGACCGCACCGCCGCTCGATCCGCCAGGCGTAAGCGAAAGATCGAAAGGATTTCGCGTGACGCCGAACAGAGGATTGTCCGTGTAGCCCTGAAGCGTGAATTCCGGGCAATTCGTCTTACCCAGAACGACCGCTCCGGCTTCGCGCAGACGCGCAACCGGAAGCTCGTCCTCCCCTGGAACATAGTCCGCGAACAGCATACTGCCCCACGTGGACCTAAGCCCCTTGACGTGAATGTTGTCCTTCACGGTTATCGGCACCCCGTCGTGCGGCCCCAGCGGTCGATTCCGCTGATATCGTACCGAAGCAGCATCGGCTGCCGCGCGT
>JBFWYV010000310.1:0-5448 GCA_050186055.1 Hyphomicrobiaceae bacterium
GTCCGATGTAAAATTGTGCAATTGTCTAAAAAGTAGGCCAATAATCGCCAACTACTTGCCCTTGCGTTAACCTCCAACTGCATTGAAAATCATCAAAATCATTGAAACGTTGCTTGGGCGTAACACACTGATGCGATGTGCTCGCGAGCCCATTCATTTCGCTTGAGAATGGCCCGATAACGAAGTCCATTCATGGTCAACGCTAGGGAAGCGCGTACTGAGCGCCATGTCCAGGGCGGGTCTGATTTAGGGCATCTTCGAGGGGATTGGGATGATTAAAAGCAACTTCGGAACGCTGGGCGCTGCGGCATTGGCGCTGTTGATGGGTACCGGCGTGGCGCTCGCAGACGGTATGGGCAGCGTCAAGGATTCCGGGCCTCCGCCGGACGAGGGTCGCAAGTTCGGTTTCTCGTGGAATATCGGCGTCACCAGCGACTATGTCTTCCGCGGTGTGTCTCAGAACGCTGGCGATCCAACTGTGCAGGGCGGCGTGGACTTCACGTATGGCATGCTCTACGCTGGCGTTTGGGGATCCGGCGTCGATTTCGGCCCGAACGCAGCCGGCAACTCATTGGCTCACGCCGAGATGGACATCTATGGCGGCATCAAGCCGGTTTGGGGACCGGTGACCTTCGACTTCGGCGTGATCTACTACACCTACCCCAGCGCTCGTGACGGCAATGGCCTGGCTCCCGAACAGGATATGGTCGAATTCAAGGTCGGTGCGAGCGGCTCGTTCGTTCCGAACCTGACGACCGGCGTGACAGTGTTCATGTCTCCGAACTACACCGGGGAACAGGGCCTCGTGACCACCGTTGAAGGTACCGCGGGTTACGAGCTGCCGAAGTTCTACGGCATCACTCCGACCATCGGCGGCACGCTCGGCGGCGTGTTCGGCGACGCCAGCGACGCCAGCAAGCCGTTCATCGCCGCCAACGGCAAGGACAGCTACATGTACTGGAACGCCGGTCTGACGCTCGGCATCGACAAGCTGGCCATCGATTTCCGCTATTGGGATACCGACATCTCGAACGGTTCCACCGGCTTCTGCTCGGCTGACCTGTTTGGCTGCGATGAACGGTTCGTTGCCTCAGCGAAGGTCACCTTCTGAGAATCGAAGCCGGAGCCAAGACTTGGATATTGCGCGGGCCGGGGCGGTTGCTCCGGCCCCTGGCATTCTGGTCAGCGTGCATTTGTGCAGTTGCCTCACGCATTCCGAATGCGTGTCTTTTCCACAGGTGAGATCAGTTCAGCCTTGACTGAGCCGCCGTCATCCGAATGTCGCGCATTTGCACTAATCAGAGCACATCCGGCGGTAAGCGATCCGAGGTCAACGCCTCCTCGACCGCTGACCGCCGACACGGGGGTGCCCGACGCCGTCCGCTTGGTTGTTGAGCGCACACCTGGAGGCCAGCTGATCCCCGGCAGGTCCGTCCCCGCTGGCCTGGCAGGATCGGCTGGCCTGCGATTTGGCTGCACTCGAAACACCTTCCGCCGATTATCCCCAGATCCCGTGCCCAACCGGCTTGCTCCTCGCAGACGCTGGCCATACACGAAATGAGTGTGGGCGCGGGAAACCTATGCTGTGATTCTCGTTATATTCGTTCTGCTCGTCCTCACCATCCTGGCTGCAGCTTTCGTCATGGCGCCGCTCATTCGAGAAGAGCGGATTGTCTTCGACATGACACCTGACGCTCCAGCCCCGTTCGGTGAGGGGATGGCTTGGCTCGCCGTCAAGACACGCGATGCAGCCCGCGTGGCGGATGTCCTCAATCTCACCCCTCTTCAGCAAGCGAATTGGCAGACCGGCATCGGCACGATCTATGACGAGCGCCTCGGCGAAAGCCACGTCTACCTCGCCCCTCCCGTCGACGGCTGGACATTCGTCGTCGGACTTGCACTGCCTCAACCGCTGGGACGCAGCTTCGTCGACAAATGCACGCCGATGCTGCTCGACCTGTCGGCTGCCTTCCCCGAGGCACAATATTTTCTCGCCTATCCGCCTCTCGATTGCTATGGCTGGGCCCGTGTCAATGGCGGCAAGCTCGTGCGCGCCTTCGCCGTCAACGATGCAGGCGTGATCTGGAACAAGGGCCGCGCCGGCAAACCAGAGCGTGCGCTCGGACTTCAGCGCGTCGAGATCAAATTCGGCAGAGGCAGCAAGAGTAACGTCAACCCGCCAGTGTTGATCTATCCAACCGAGGCGCACGTCCTGCACATCGCAAGCTGCTGGAGCATCGATCCCACTTCGATTGCCGCAAAGCAGCCGGAGGCGGAGTTGGGATACATATGCGCGCCGCCGCCGCAATGGCGCCCCGAACGACTGCGACGCACCGGCTGACAGTGCGACTTCGCCAGCGCGACGGGTGCCGGAGCTTCCGGTTCACGAATACATCAGCGTCTGTCGGACGCTGTACTCGTACTTTTTCCCGAGCGCCGTGCAACTTCCAGGTCGCCACGAGCCGCCACGCCTGGCTGTGACACAACAGCTACGAAATCGGCCGGACAGGGCCCGCGTGTGGTCGTCGAACGCTGGCGGTCGAGGACGAGAGACGCGCAGCCTTGTGCCACGCGCTGTCCGCCCAGCACACCTGCCCTGCGGGCTTTTTCGCTCTCCTCGGCGCCAAGCGGATTTGTGCTGACTGTCAAATGCATGGCGCCGGCAAACACTGCCAGCACCCCGCACGCCATGACCGAGCCGACCAGATTGATCCATCGGCTATTGAAAGGATGCCCCTCGGAGGACATCCCACTGGCGATGCGCCTTGATCCGAATCTTATTTTCATTCCGGCAGTCTGGAAGCACCCGGCGCCTCATGCAATCGACAGCCGTGGCATTGTCCCCAATACAATCCGGGCGGCGGCCGAACTCAGAGAGAACGGCCATCCGACTGCGGACCTTGGCCGCCGCCGGAGCGCCCCGATGGCGGTATCGGGCGGCCGACCCGTACCGGCGGTATGTAGACGCGAGGAGCACCGCACATCCGCCGCTGCCTCTCGTTGCCGCCGCAGGTTCTGAACTCCCCTTCCCGCGAGAAGCAGATACGAACGTCCTTTATCCGGTTTCCCGGGCGACCACAGCTAACGGCGATCATATCCGGCTTGAGCTTGGGATTGGCCGCCATGAACTCGTCGATCACCTGCCGCATCGGTATCGTCTGATGGCTTGTCGGGTCGCGGAAGCGGGGCGGAATTTTGATCTTCTCGAACAGCCGTCGGGAGAGTTCATAGTAACCGTCCGGGGAAAGCCCGGTGCAGGTACCATGCTTGCGATACTCGTGAATCGTCAATCCGGCGCTCGGCATGATATCCCGCATCCGGTCGATCGTACGCTGAGGCACGAACGGCTTGTCGCGTGTACGGCAGAAATCCGGGTAGCCGCGTTCGTACTGCGGCCACAGGCCGTGCAGCACGAAGGCAAACCGCCGCCCGTCACGCCGGTCGCATTGCGGATCACGCTTTCCCCGAGCGACTTCGAGGCAATACGTCGGACTCCATGACAACACCAGCGCGTAGTAGTCGAACCGGCCTGGAACGCCGCCCTTGCGGTCGTCATTGCGTTGCGCGTGAGCCGCAATCGGCAAAAGCATCAACGAAGCAAGAAGCACAATACGAATACGGGATTTGAACATCGAGATCGGCCTCACGACCTTGTGGGAGAGAGCTAAGCGGAGCGAACCATATCATGCTGCAGATCTGGCGAAAGTGCTCATGCTGATCAAAGAGGGCGGCCGGTTCAGTCTGGCGGCGCAGAGTGAGGAACCGTGCGCGACGACCAGCCGCCGTCGGGATCAACTCGTGGTTTCGCATTACCCCACGTCTTGCCTTCCACGGCGCGCGCGGACGAACGTACGGCAGTGCCCTTGCCCCGTGAATTGCTGCGGCTGTCGTCACGACGCGGCGTGACGCGCGGTGTGGGATTCGTCATCTGCATCATCTCACGAAGAATGCCGGGCAGACCGAACGAGACCGGATTGACCAGCACCTGCGGCCGCGCCATCGGTCCCTGGATCGCAAACGTCATGCCCAGCACGCCTTCGCCGCGCGGGCCGGCGAGAATCTGCCCGAGAATAGGAAAGCCGCCGATTGCCGAATTCAGACCCTGCAACGGCACATAGGTACCGCCCAGATCGATATAGCGCGCTCTGAAATCGGCCTTGCCCTTCAGCACCACGCCGAGCACGGGACCACGCAAATCGGCGCCGTCGATCACGAACTGTCCATGCCCGACCGAGAACGGCGCACGCATATAGTCGAACGGCAGCACCGGTCGCTGCATCACCTTGCGCGCTCCACGCCGCTGACCCGGCGTATCGTCGAACCCCGCGGCTTCATAGGCCACCGGATCACCCAATATCCGGAACCTGCGGACCTGAAGCAGGCCGGTCTTCTCGGCAGCACCCCGCCCCTCGAGATTGACGTCCAGCGACAACTGCCCGCCTTCCATATTGGGATAGAACCCGACCAGCCTGAACACTTGTCCCGCGTCATCGCTCTCGGCGATCATGTGACGCGGACCGTTGGTGCCTGATCGGCGCAGTTCGACGTCCAGCGCCTTCCCGCTCGATGCCGGCGACTGCGTTTCCGTGACCATGCCTCTCGCCTTCAGGCCCACCATACGGCCTGACCGCTTCGACAGGTGCATCGACACGTTCTTGAGCGACAGATCATGGAAGCCGATGACGTTGTCGATATTTGCAGTCAGTTCGAGCGCCGCCCGGACCTGGGCCGGCGACAGCGGCTTATCGCGGATCTGGCCCACGGAGAACAGCGACTGGAAAAGGTCACGGCCGTCGAACGTCGTGCCGCTGACCTTCACGTCCCAAACGTTCCTGGTGCGGAGGACACCCTCGGCCCGCAACCGCGAAACGAGACTGAGCGAGAAATCGGGCAGTGCGAATGCGATGATGCGATTGTTCTGGTCGAGTGTCATCGTTCCGCCGACAGCGATGTCCTCGCCGACGACCCGGAAATTCCTCAATTCGGTACGGGTTTTGCCAGGCCGCGCCTCGAACTGGAGCGTCGCCGTGCGGCCTTGCGGCTTCTTCCAGGCCAGGCTTTCGATCACCAGCTCGGCCTTGGTCAGGTCCGCGGAAACATCGATCACCGGCTCGCCGGTCGATTGGTCGGTGCCGACCCTCACTTCGACAGGCACTTCCCCCTGAACGAGATCGTTGACCTCCAACTTGAGCTGCGCTCGATCCGCGGTGTCGAGACTTGCCCGCAAGACGATCGGAGGCTGGCTCTCACCCGCCGCCGCCGAGAAAAAACGGCCCAGCGTCACCTTCGTGCTGACGCCGCCGAACAGCATCTCGCCGGTTGCGTTCAGCACCTGATCGCTGATCTCGAGGTTGAGAGCGGCGCCCTGGATATCGTAACTCCCCAAGACGTCGCGCATCTTCCCCTCGGTCACGCGTCCCTTGCCGCTGAGCCTCACATCGTCCGGAC
>JBFWYV010000311.1:0-5409 GCA_050186055.1 Hyphomicrobiaceae bacterium
GCCGCTCAGGGGGTTTTCGATCTATGACCGTGTCGGCGGTGTCTTCCATGCGCCGGGCAACGATCGGGCTTTCATGGACGAAGCCGAGCGCGTGCTCGGCAGCCACGGCGAAGTTCTGTGCCTCGATGCCCACATCAACGATCCGGTCTGCGCGGAAACCGCCGTCGCACGACTGCTGGCAATGTTGCGCGCCGACGGACGCATTGTCGGCGCGGCCTGAATCCCGAACCCTTGTCTGGAGAATATGATGGCAAAACAATATACGCGGGACGAAGTCGCGGCGCGTCTGCAGGGGTCGCTGGCCGCGGGCAGTCCGATCGTCGTTGCCGGCGCGGGCAATGGGCTTTCGGCGAAGTGCTCCGAGCTTGGCGGCATCGACCTCATCGTGATCTACAACAGCGGCAAGTATCGCATGGACGGGCTGCCCTCGATCAGCGGCTTGATGCCTTACGGCAACGCCAACGAGATCGTGCTCGAACTTGGTGAACATCATGTGCTGCCGGCGGTGAAGGAGACCCCCGTCCTGGCGGGCGTCTGCGGGACGGATCCGACGCGCGACATGCGCCGGTTTCTGCAGCATCTGCGCGCGGTCGGCTTTTCCGGCGTCATCAACTATCCAACCGTGATTCGCTTCGATGGCAACATCCGTCGCGACCTTGAATCGGTTGGGCTCGGATTCGCGCGCGAGGTCGAGATGATCGCGGTGGCCCGCGAGGTCGGCCTTTATACGACCTGTTACGTCCGAACGCCGGACGAGGCGGCACAGATGGCCGGAGCGGGCGTTGATCTCGTGATCCCCCATGTCGGACTGACGAGCGGGGGCTCGATCGGCGCGGAGGATGCAATGTCGCTCGATGAAGCGGTGCGGGCCACGCAGGAGATGATCGACGCCGCGCGCGGCGTGAATCCCGACGTTATCGTGCTGTCCCATGGCGGACCGATGGAAGATCCGCAGGACGTTGCTTATCTCCTCGAGCGCACCACGGCACAGGGCTTTGTCGGTGCCTCGAGCATCGAACGGCTGCCGGTCGAGGAAGCCATCGTTGCGACGGTCAAGGCTTTCAAGGAGATTCCCTTGCGGCCTGCCACGCGGCGAACCTGAGCTTGGTAATCGGTGTGCTCTGCCTGGTGCTCACCTGGGGGCGGTACGCGGAGCGTCAGCAGTCCTTAGGGATATGCCGATCCGGAGCGGTTGCTCGCAGAGCTGAACGAGGACTTCAAGATATCTGAAAATGTCAAAACGCCCTCGGCGCGCGTTGAATAACTCCCTTATTCACCGCACTATGTACGGCGAATGTACTTGCAGATGCGGTGAATAGCCGGCATAATAACCGCAAGGAATGCGGAGATTATGGTCGCTTATTACCATGAACGGCCGGAATGGCCTGAATACACTTGGGATTCCAATACGTTGGCTGACCAACTGGCCGCCGTCAGGCATCGCCAAGGGCGGCTTGTCGGGCGCATGGAGGGGCTCGGCTTTGCCCTTCGAGGTGAGGCCGTCCTGCAAACGCTCACTCAGGACGTGCTCAAGTCCAGTGAGATTGAAGGGGAAATCCTGGACCAGGATCAGGTGCGCTTTTCAATCGCCCGCCGGCTGGGAATGGACATAGGGGCGCTCACTCCTGCCGACCGTGATGTGGAAGGCGTCGTCGAAATGGTGCTGGACGCCACGCAGAATTTCGCCGAGCCGCTCACCGACGAGCGGCTGTTCGGCTGGCATGCGTCGTTATTCCCAACAGGCTTCAGCAACATCCACCGCATCACGGTCGGCGGATGGCGTACCGACAAGTCGGGACCGATGCAGGTCGTGTCCGGACGCATCGGCAAAGAGAAGGTGCATTACCAGGCGCCCGCCGCCGAACGTCTCGAAAAGGAAATGAAGAGGTTTCTCGCATGGTACAGCGACCATAAGGCCACCGACCCAGTGCTCAAGGCGGCCATCGCGCATCTATGGTTTGTCACCATCCATCCGTTCGATGACGGCAACGGGCGCATTGCCCGCGCAATCGCCGACATGTCGCTTGCCCGCTCGGAAAACAGCCCGCAGCGTTTCTACAGTATGTCCGCGCAGATCCGAAAGGAACGCAAGGCCTACTATGATGCGCTGGAGGCAACACAGAAGCAGCACAACGGAAACATCACGCCGTGGCTGACATGGTTTATCGGTTGTCTCGACCGCGCGTTTGAGGGCGCGGAAGTGACGCTTGCGAGCGTGTTGAAGAAGGCGAAGTTCTGGGAAACGCATCCCGCCGCCGACTTCAACGAGCGGCAGCGCGACATGATCAACCGCCTGTTCGACGGCTTCTACGGAAAGCTCAATACTTCGAAATGGGCGAAGATTAAAAAATGCTCACCGGACACGGCGTTGCGTGACATCACCGATCTCGTCGAGCGCGGCGTGCTGAAAAAGGACGCGGCAGGCGGACGAAGCACAAGCTATTCGCTTACCGAGGGATAGGTCATGGGTGCCGGAAAATGAAAGAAGGCGCTTCGACATTGGCATTCATGAATCTCTCCGTCGGCGATGTTACGGCAGGAGAGATCGTCGTGCCGCTATTCCTGCTGCTTGATCCGCTGGAGGAGGCTGGCCGCATCGAGTAGCCGGTTGACCTCATAGGCGATCTGCTCGATGTCGAGTGCGACCTCGATTGCTTTCTGCAGATTGCCTGCGGACGCACAGGCGTCGGCGGCTCGGGCGATGCCTGCCGCCTCATCGAGGCGATTGCGGATCGCCATCAGAAACAACTGAATGACGATGTCTGTTGCGCTGCGGTCCATATCGGCCCGGTCTGTGTTGTCCGGTACACACACGCTCTGGCGCGCAAGGAAGTCGAGTGGAAAGCGAGCAATCATCCGGCTCTTTTCGGGCCACGTGGAGCATCTTGTGATCGGGGGCTGTCAGCCGATCGTGCGGGTCAGTCTGCGCAGAAGCCTGATCGGATCGGCGCCGAGCGCCACGGAAACGCTCAAGAATTCAATGACATCAAGGCGCCGCTCGCCATTCTCGTATTTGGCGACGAAGGACTGCGGCCGCTTGAGGCGCCTGGCCACCTCCTGCTGGGTCAGGCCGGCCTTGCGCCGGGCCTCGGTCAGCAACGCACAGAGTGCCTGATATTCAGGCTGATGCAGGGATTTGACGAGACCGCGCGTCCGGGGAGCCATGACGCGCGGCAATCTGATCCCGGAATCGGATTATCCCATATATGGATTTTTACGGATGACCGAGCTATGGGTGGCGGCTGCCGCCGGGCTCGGTCCCGCGGCCAGGGCAGAGGGTGGGAATGTTCGGGTTCTGGCACCGCCGCAAAATCCAGCGGGAGCGGGTCAGGCAGGAGGCCGAGGCCCTCATCGTCAAGCACGGCGATGCCGCCTATGAACTGGCGCGGTCTCGCCGCATCGCGGCCCTTCAGCAGAAGAATCCCGCCGAGCACCGGTTCTGGTGCGCCGTCGCACGCGCTGTCGCGGATCGCACCGGACGTGAGATCGGAGTGGATACGGCAACGCGCTACACGAATGATTCAGATGAGCGGGGCCGGTTTCGGACAGATGACGGGAAAACGACCGGAATTCAGTAGAGGCCCCGCCAATGTAAGACCTCCTCGCCGGTGGGGGCAGCTCCCGACATGCGCGGGTTGTCCGCCTCGCCGAAATCGAAGGAGAAATAGTTGTCTTCCTGATTGGTCCGCCAAATCAGAAACTGTGACAGGCTGTCGACCTGGTCGTCGTGGCGTGCCTTGGGAAAGGCGAGGTATTCCGTCAGAAACTCTACAAGCCACGGAGCGGATTTGGGAATGAACAAAGATCCCGCCTCGAGCTTGGGGGTCTGCCCGTACATGCGGGTTGCCTTGTCGGCCGTGGGCTTCATGGGGATCACGCCCTGCAGCCCGGCCCTGCGCACGGTCTGAATGAGCGAGGTCCCCGACGCGCTGTCCTCGACCAGGATGGCATCGGCCCTGGTTTTTTGCGCTTGTGTCATGACCAGCTTGGCCAGATCGGGGAATTCCGGGCGATCGCGGTAAAGATCGGTCAGATAGTATTGATTCCTGTTCCTGACCAGGAAGGTCAGGCACACCGAATAGTCGCTGGTGTCGGTCGCCTTCATTGCCGTGTCCCAGCTCTGCACGACCTGGTCGCCGGGCTGCCTGACCGGCGCCATATCATAGGTTTGCAGCCAGGAGCGCTTCAGGAGGTTGCCGGTCTCCGGCAAGGGCGCCTGGAGATATTGCGCGTTGAACGTATCGCTACCGAGCTGCCGCCTGATCTGCTCGAGAACGATCAATGGCTCCCTCGCTTCATGTAGCACTTCGCCCTTGCGCCAGAGGTGGAATCGTTTGTCCCCTATGGCGATCTCCCGGTCGTCCGGAGCGACAGCCGGCAGGCACACGATCGTCCATCCTTCCTCTTCCAGCAGATGACCGGTCAGATCCTCGGGGTGCAGCCGCTGCATGATGACGATGATCGCGCCGGTCTTCTTGTTGTCGAGCCGGGACAGCAGGGTGGTCGAGAACCAGCTATTGACCCGCTCGCGGCTGGTCTTGGAATGAGCCTCTGCGGCGCTCAAGGGATCATCGATGATGATGACGTCGCCGCCTCGGCCCGTCAGCGTTCCGCCCACGGAGGTCGCAAAACGGAATCCTCCTTCCGGAGTCTGGACCTCGTTCTCCGTGTTCTTGAACGGATCACCGCGGCCGAAAACACGGCCGTACCAATCGGAGTCCAGCACGCGGCGGAAGTCCGATGCATGCTTCGTTGCAAGCTCCTGCGAGTAGCTCGCGCAGATGAACTTCGAATTGGGGTTGCGGCCCAGGCAATAGGCGGGGAAGGCGACGGAACCGATGTGGGATTTGAGCGAGCGGGGCGGCATATTGATGATCAGGCGCGTGATCTTACCGGTCCTGACCTGCTCCAGTTGATGGCAGATGGCGTCGATGTGCCAGTTGTGTTCCCAGGTGGCGCTGGGATTGAGCTCGACGAAGCTTTTTTGTGCAAAAGACTGAAAATCCTGCCGCAGCACGGCGTCAAACTCGGACTGCGCCGCCATCCGCGTCATTCGTCTATCTTGGTGGTAGGCATCCGCCGGCGCAGAAAGTCGGCCAGGATACGCTCATCGTTCTCGGAGAGAGACGGTACTTCCGGCGGCTCGGCGCTCGATGGCGCAAGCTTGGACAACATGGAGATGATCGCCGTCGCCGCCCGCACATCCCCAAGCAGGGCCTTGTTGTAGAGGCACAGGAGCAGGGCCTCCTGGCGACTGCTCCGCCGCTCCTTGCCGTCCTCGCTGATGGACACGCGGCGACCGAGAATATCCTTGAGGTCCGTGCCGAGATTCCGCGTGCCTTTGGGCCGGCCACGCGGGTTGCCGGATTCCCCGGGCTTGAACCGGTGCGTCTTGGGTGGGCTCTTGTA
>JBFWYV010000312.1:0-5394 GCA_050186055.1 Hyphomicrobiaceae bacterium
ACCCGAGATCGCCGGTATGATGACCGTCGGCCGGCAGACGCTCGATCGAGCCGTCCGGCAGAAGGTACCCGAACGCCTGCTGCTTGCCGCCCGACAGGACGATCTCGCCGGTGTCGCCGTTCGCAACCGGCTGCCCGTCGCCGTCCACGATCTGCGCGGTTTGGTACTTGAGCGGCGGCCCCAGCGTCCCGTGCTTGCGCCGCGCGCCCCGGTGGGCCGCAGTGTTCCCGCCTTCGCTCGAGCCCCCGCTCTGGCACAAGGTTATGCCGTAGGTCGCCTCGAACACGCGCCAAGGCTCCAGATAGAGCGGCGCGGAACTGCACGTGAGGAACCGCAGCCGCGACAGATCCCGTCCATGCACCGTCCTCGGTTCGGCCAGCAGCATATTGACCATCGCGGGTACGACGAACCCGATATCGATGTCATAGGCTTTCAGCCAATTGAGATAGCGGCTGGCGGAGAATTTATTGGCGATGACAGCCGTCGCGCCCGACACCAGCGGTGCTCCGAGCGCCATGTGTTGCGCCGACAGCCAGGCGAACGAGCGGCAGTCGAACACGCGCTTCCCCGGCGACAGTTCCAGATAGTCCGCCGTCGCATCGTAGTTGTACCAGGCCGTCGCATGGGTCTGGATCACGCCCTTGGGCCGCGCCACCGTGCCGGAGGTGTAGAAGATCACGGCATGGTCGTCCGGTCCCGCACATGACGGAACTGTCGAGCCGGATCCAAGCGCGGCCGCGACCAGCGAGAAGAACCCCGCCTGCGCCGCGCCGCGCCATTCGCCGACTTCGAACGCATCGCCGTCGCCGGCGACCGCCGCCAGATCCAGTCCGCCTTGATAGATCGTGAGCCGGGGCCGGACCGCCGCGACGATCTCCGCCAGGTGCTGCCGGTTCATGTCGACGTTGACGGTGACGATCGTCGCGCCATAACGCAGCACGCCTGCGAATATGACGTGGAACTCGACGGAGTTTCCCGCCAGCAGCAGCACCCTGTCATTGGCCTTGAGCCCGCGATCCGCCAGCACCTGAGCAATGGCGTCAGCCAGTGTTCCGAGCTCGCCATAGGAGACGGACCTGCCCTGATCGATGGATTGGACGTAGATGTCGCCGGGACGCTCTTGCGCGTGGCGGCGGATAACGTCTCGGAAGGATATGGCGGTCATGGATATGGTGAATTTCCCGATCATCGCACCAGGTCGGGATCATTCTACGGCAGGGGCCGGACGACCGCAAAATGTCCGCCGCCGCAGGCTCAGTCGGCTCGACCGCCTTCGTCTGCCGGCATGAACGGAAGATCGGTGTCGTCGGGCTTCATGCCAAGCTGGGTCAGCATGCAATGTACCTGCCCGCGGTGATGGGTCTGGTGATTGAACATATGCGAGACCAAGAGCCAGCGCGGCCGTGTCAGCGTCTTGTTGACGGCGGCCGACGTCCATATGAGATCGCTGTCCAGCCATTCCGCATCGAGACCGTCAGCCCAGCCGACGATGACGTCGTCGAACTCGACGCGTTGCCGCTTCAGGTCCTCCCACTCCGCGACCATGGTCGTGCTCTCGGCAATCGACTTGGCCTTCGGCTGGTGCAGGCCCGTGAAGCGATACATCCAGGCCTGGTCGCCGAACAGCAGATGGCTGAGGGTTGCATGGATCGAGCCGAAGAAGGCGCCGCGCGGCACCCGGCGCGCCTCATCGCTGAGCCGGTCGGCCTCGCGATAAAGCGACCGGTTCTGCCAGCGATTGTACCGGGCCATGTCACGCACGTATCCGGGCGTAATCATCCCCCGCGCTCCCGAGTGCCATGCCGCGATCTGGGCCGCTATCCGACGATTTCGTCGAGCCTGAAATTCAAGGCGATCTCGCGCTCGGCCGAGGCCGGACTGTCGGAGCCGTGCACGGAGTTCTCGCCCACGCTCTTCGCGAACAGCTTACGGATGGTGCCGGCGTCCGCCTTCGCCGGGTCTGTCGCGCCCATCACCTCACGGTACTTGGCGATGGCATTCTCACCCTCCAGGACCTGGACGACGATCGGTCCCGACGTCATGAACTCGCACAATTCGCCGTAGAACGGCCGCGCCTTGTGTTCCTCATAGAATTTGCGGGCTTGCGCCGGTGTCCAGCGCACGCGCTTCTGGGCAACGATCCGCAGTCCGGCCTTCTCGATCTCGGCATTGATCCGGCCCGTCAGATTGCGCGCCGTCGCGTCGGGCTTGATGATGGAGAAGGTCTGCTCGGTGGCCATCTGGAATTCCTTCGGTGCTTGCATTGCAGAAGAACGCTGGTCGGCGGCGTTATAGTGGTGCCGGATGCATCCAGCAAGACGGCCCTCGCCGCCCCCGACGCCCGAACCGTTGACTGACAGGACACTGTCAAGCATGAAACAGACCTAACACACAATTGCCACGTTTTGTTGCCCTCTCTCGGTGCGTCGAGCAACGAGAGACCAGCGACCGTTCGGGCACGTAGGCTGCACCGCCATGGGGCAGGGGGATGCGCAGGTCTGGGGCATCGAGTGACGACGATGAGGGGGCCGCTTTCGGGCATTGGCCGAGCGTACGCGGCATTGACGCACCGCCGAAAAGGGCGGGGCAAAATGCTGCGCGGTATTGGGGCAGACCCTGACACGTGTGTTGGGCGTAGTGGGACCGGGCGAATGGGCTTCGAGCAAAAGTTGCCGTCGACACCCGACGGTACGAGTCAGTCGAAAGCACCGGCAGGGAGTTCTCAGCAGTCTCCACCGGCGGCGCCGCAGCCGCAGGGCTCGCGCCAGCCGGCCCGGATCGGCACCCACCTCGAAGAGGTTCGCAGCCGGCTGATGAGCATCGCCGGACGGCTCGAGACCCACCTTGATCCGCATGCCCTCCCGATCGTGACCGAGTCGAGCCGCCTGCTGGCCGAGCAGACATGCCGGATCGCCGTCATCGGACAGATCAAGGCCGGCAAGAGCTCGTTCATCAATGCCCTGATGCAGCGCTCCGATCTGTTGCCGACGGACATCAATCCGTGGACCGCGGTTGTGACGTCGCTGCACTTCCGCAACGATCGGCCGCTGCCGGAGCACAAGGCCGTCTTCAAGCTGTTCTCCCGTGACGAGTGGCAGCGCCTTGCAGAGGGCGGTGGCCGGCTGCGCGAATTGACCGAGCGGCTGGTGCCCGGCTTCCAGCCTGAGTTGCTCAGGGCCCAGATCGAGACGATGCGCCAGCGCGTCGAGCACAGGCTGGGACCGCGCCTCGACGATGTGCTCGGGCAGGTCCACAGCTTCGACGACATCTCGCCGGACCTGCTGGAACGCTATGTCAGCGCCGGCACCTATCTCGGCACGAGCCACCAGGCCGAGATGCCTCAGTTCTCCGATATTACGCGGTCGGCCGATCTCTACCTTTCCGGCGGCCCGTTCGCCTTCCCGGTCTCCCTGATCGACACCCCGGGCACCAACGACCCGTTCCTGGTCCGCGACGAGATCACCCGCAGAAGCCTGGAAGGCTCCGATATCTACGTGTTCGTGATCTCGGCGCTGCAGCCCTTGTCGTCGACCGATATCTCGCTGCTGCGCATCTTGAACGGCCTTCACAAGGACCGTATCGTCGTTTTCATCAACCGCATCGACCAGCTTCGCAATCCGGTCGCCGACACCGCCGCCGTGCGGGCCAGCGTCAAGAGCCGGCTGGAGCGGGAGTTCCCGGCGCTGGAGATCCCGGTCGTCACCGGCAGCGCCTGGTGGGGCTGCATGAGCCTTACCGCCGCCGACAAGGATGTCTCGCGCCTGCTGCCGGCCGGCTCCATTGCCTATCTTCATGAATGCGGGCTGCCGCGCGCCGTCGAAGTCCAGGCCGGGCAGCCGATGCTGCCGGAGCAGCGCGCCCGCCTCGCCGCCGCACTCTATTCGGGCTCAGGGATTCCTGCCATCGGCAGCGCCATCACCAGCCTGCTGGCCGGCGGCTCCGCTGCGATGATGCTGCGCCAGCTCACCGCCTGCTTCCTCGAGCTTGCTCGCTCGACCGAAGTCTCGACCAAGCTGGAGCTGCAGTCGCTGACCAGCCTGCTCGAAGCCCAGCGCGTCGAGACCCGGGCCATGGGAGAGCGCATAAGGCAGGAGCGGGCCGCGCTCGATCATATCGACGAGCCGATCCGCCAGATCCAGCAGTCTTTCGACCTGATCGAGCGCCAGCTCGGCACCATCGTCAACGGCGACGTCTCCAATCTGCGTGAGGATCTCAGCGCCATCGTCGAGCGCTTCTCGGCCGAGGAATGCGCGGCCATGATGGTCGCCATCCGCCGTCGCGACCACGACGGGGAGTGGCGCGCCGACATGCGCCGCCTGCGCGAGGACCTCGAGCAGCATTTCGTCGACAGCTACCGCACCACGGAAGCCCGGCTGATCGAGATCGAACGCGTGCTCTATCCTCAGCTCAAAACCATCGTGGAAGCCATCGTCCCGGGTTCCGGCATCCAGGTCTCGCAGGACTATGCGTCACCGACCAACCCGTTCCCGACCCTGACGACCCTGTCGGAAACCGCTGTTCTGGATCTCGACGTGCCGTGGTGGAAGCTATGGTTTTCCGCACGGCCCGACCCCGCGCGCCGGGCTGCGGATCTCAGGGCGCTGATCCACGAGGAATTCCTGCCGACCGCCGATGATCTCGCGCGCCAGGCCGAGAGCCGGCTCAACGCCCGCGTCACACGCACGCTCCAGCAGGCGAATGCGGTGTCGACCGGCATGCTGACCGCAATCCAGCAGCGCCGGGCGCAAGTGCTCAAGGACTTCGAAGCGCTGACCGCTGCAGAAGGCTCGCCCGACGGCAATCGCTTCGAAGTCGAGCAGCGCGCCAAGGTCGAGCGTTGCGCACAGCGTCATACCGCCGTCGTCGAACTGGTGGACGAACTGACGCGTCTGGCTGCAATATGCCAGCAGGCCCTCAACCCGGAGGCTCGCTCGTGATGTCCGCGTACGCTGTAAAGCAAGTGTCCCACGAGATGCTTGCAACCTGTGACCGGCTGGCTGCGAACGGTTGCGCCGGCACGATCGCGAAGGACATACAGCGCTTTGTGGGCCGGCTGGGACAGCGTCTGGCGAAGCCATTGCGCATCGTCGTGCTGGGCGAATTCAACGCCGGCAAGTCGACCCTCGTCAACACGCTGATCGGTTCCGAGCTGCTGCCGACCAGCATTCACGCCAACACGCGCGTGCCGATCCTGGTCCACTACACCTCAAAGCCGCAACTGAGCTTCGAAGCGAACGACCGCAGCCTTCAGCCGATCAGTCTTTCTGCAGTCGGAGACCTGCGCTATGGCACCGCCCGGATGTTGCGCGTCGGCCTTCCCGTCGACCGTCTGAAGTCGCTCGAGCTTGTCGATACGCCAGGCCTGGCAACCGGATCGGCCCGCCTCAGATCGGA
>JBFWYV010000313.1:0-5339 GCA_050186055.1 Hyphomicrobiaceae bacterium
ACGGTTCGATCGGTGCATTGCCGGCGGTCTTCCAGTTGGGGCTGACGGCGAGCGTGGTTCGCATGGTCAGGCGGCCGGCGGCGTGTACGTCCTTATAAGCACGGATGAGCTCGCCCGCCGCGCCGTGCTCTTCGAAAATGCCGGTCGTCCCGAACGCGTGATAGGCCGCCGCCGCTGCGGGCAGCGTGCTGGCGCGATCGGCGCGCGTGAAGCCGGGGATCTGGCGGAACCAGCTCAGCTCCGCCAGCGGCTGCAACTCGTGCTCGTAGAACACGCCGTTGGGATCGCCGTTGGCGTCGCGGCCGATATCGAGCACTTTTGATGGCGCGACGGTATCGCGGGTAATGCCTGCACGCTCGAGGGCGAGCGTATTGGCGCAGGCAACGAGGGGCGTCGTGTGGCGCCAGAAACCCCAGATCGAGCGGATGAACACCGGATTGTCGGGGGCTGCGGCATCGAGTTCCTGGCGGGTCGGCCAGCGTTGCCCGGCCAGCAGCTCAGGCATGTCGTAGTAGTATGGAGGATCGCCGATCGGCATCGTGACGATCCATTCGCCGGGGCGGGTATTGCGCGCAAGGTCGGCGATGCGATCCTGAATGTCACGGATGCTGCGGACACGTCCCAGCGAAGGATACACGGACCGCAGGCCCTCGCGATCCATGTGCGCGTGGCAGTCGATCAGGCCGGGCATGACGGTCCGGCCGCCGAGATCGATCACGCGCGTATCCGGAGATCGGTGCTGTTCGGCCTGCGGCAGCGAGCCGACGGCGAGGATCGTGTCGCCGCCGATGGCGATCGCGTCGGCGATGCGGAACTGCGCGTCGACCGTAATGATGTGTGCGTTCTTGATGATGATGTCGGCAGGGCGCGGCATGTCGGTGTGCCTGCCGTCAGCGTGTGCGGGAGATGAAGCGGTTCATCGGGAGTTCGCTCGACCAGACCTTCTGATGTGCCTGATGAAGATAGGGCAAGGCCACGGCGCGCTGCTTCACGATGCTCTCGTACTCCGGCACGAAATGCTTCATCAGGTCTTCCACCTCGGCCCGTAGCGCAGCTTCATCGATGGTCTGGACGACGCGGTCCCGGATCACGACACGGCCGTCGATGATGACATTGTCGATGCTGCGGCCGGTCTCGGTGTAGACGAGCTGACGCGCGGCGCTGTTGTAGGGCAGATAGGCCGTATCGGTCATGTCGAGCAGTACGAGATCGGCCTTGTAGCCGGGCTTGACGGCGCCGAGCCGGTCATCGAGGAGCGCCGTGCGCGCGCTGCCCAGGGTCGCATGGCGAAGCGCCGTATGCGCGCGCGGCGGGCCGGGCTCCGGATCGCTCACGGCACCGATCAGACACCATGCCTTCATCGCCTGGAACATGTTCTGCACGTCGGATCCGGAGCAGTTGTCGCAGCCCAGGCCGATGCGCATGCCGGCATCGGCGATGTCGAGCACGGGAGCGAAGCCGCTCTTCAGCTTCATGTTGGAATTGGGATTGAGCACGGCGCCGGCGCCGGCGGCGGCCATCCACTCCATCTCCTGCCGGGTCAGCCAGACGGAATGCGCGATGTTGAGGCGGCGGTTCAGAAGACCGCAGTCCTTCAGATAGCTGATGAAAGAGCCGCCGTAGTTGCCATAGGCCTCTCGCGCCATAACGGCTTGGCCGCGTGTTTCATAGACATGGGTGTAGACGCCGAGATCGTGGCGTTCGGCGAAGTCGCCGCACATCTCGAGCATGGCGGGTGTGCAGCGTTGCGGGGCGAACGGCGCGCATGCCCAATGCAGGACATCCCCGGCCGGCCGGCGCTTGAGCTGGGCATCGAGGAAATCGATCTGATCGCGGGCGGGCGGGGCCACATTGCCCATCATTGCACGGACGTTTTCGGGCAGCACCTCCTGATGCGGCACCATGGCAACGGCAGGAATATCGAACATCATGGGGGAGAACACGACACGCTCGCCGATCTCGCGGTAGGCTGCGATGACGGTGTCGATATTCTCCTCATTGAGCGGGATCAGCCCGAGCATGTCCTGCAGCGTGGTGATGCCGCAGCGCATCGCCTCCAGCGCTCCCACCAGCGTACGCAGCCGGATTTCGGCCCTGGAGCGATTGGCGCCCATCGGCAGCGTGTAGAGCAGCCAATATTCCAGCGGCAGTTCCTCGAACATGCCGCGGCACAAGGTATCGTGTGAATGGTAGTGCGCGTTGATCATGCCGGGAACGACGAGGTGTCCGCGGGCATCCATGACCTCCGCCGGCTCCGCGCTGTCCCGGTCGAGATCGTTGCCGATCGCGGCGATGTCGCTGCCGTCGATCAGGATGTCGGCTTGGACCGGTTTATGGACGTCACCATCATGGTCGTAGACGAGCCCGCCCTTTATCAGAAGTTTTCTCGCATCGGCCATTTCGAGCACCCTGCTTCTTTCGCCGCGATGGTGAGCGGGCAAGCCTAGGCCGATTGGTGCCGCGGCTTCAATAGCCGTCCGTGGCAACGCCTGCCGTCGGGCTCGGCGGCGTCGGCGGTCGTCGGGCATTGTCGAGGCGCTGCCCGCGTTTTGCTTCGCCTTTGCCTAGAGATGCAGCTTGTGGTAGGGATTGAGCATCCGATTCACATGCGGCGCAGGGCAGAACGGCGTGTCAACGCGCAATACGAGCGAGCGGCGAAAAGGCTTGGGCTACGCTTGCGTGATCGCTGCGGCATGCATGGTGGCTCTGGCGCCAGGCGGATCCGCTCAAGGTAACGATAAGCCTTACGACGACAAGCTTCTGCGCATTTCCGAGATTCTCGGCGCAGTTCACTATCTTCGCGAGTTGTGCGGCGCCAACGAGGGGCAGGCGTGGCGGGAGAAGATGCGCGAGCTGATCGCGTCGGAAGGCTCCACGGCACTCCGTCGCGCCCGGCTTATCCGCAGCTTCAATCAGGGATATCAGGGGTATAGCCGTACTTATAAGGAGTGCACACCGACGGCAAAGACAGCGATCTCGCGTTTCATGACGGAGGGCGCGACGCTGGCCGAGGGGCTGCTGCGGTCCGTGCCTTGACCGGCAGGCTCACGAATCAGGCCGCAATATGTTGCTCAATTGCCCGCTGAGTTTACCGTGAACTGTTGCAGGCAAGACTTGAATGAATCGACGTGCTATGCGGCTGTGAGGGAGAGACAGAACGTTGTCGTCGGAGGGGCTCTTCGCATGGGCAAACAGGGGGCGACGGTGGTCGAAGATATACTTGCTGCCAAGGACGACGATACCTTGAAGGCGCTGGGGATCATTCTCGAAGCGTGGGAAGAGGGAACCGAGAGCGGTGTCGCACCGGAGGTGATGGCCTATGCCGCGCTGTACACGGCATTGACCGATCTCGTGGCGTCATTCGGCGAGGAATCGGTTGCCGAACTCGCCCAGGGCTTGGCGACTCGCGTCAATAATGGCGAGTTCACGCTGTATCGTACGCGGAACTGACGGGGTTTCTGCGCTCCGGAGGGGGTTGCTTGCAGAGGCTCTTCAAGCGAAGCTTGTGGCAGCCCAGGCGAGCCGGGCTGCGTTGAACAGCAGTTCGCCGACGAGCAATCCGCCGAACACGATCAACAGCGCTCCGGCGGCGATATTGATCATCCGCAGTCGTTCCTGCGTCACGCGGTGTCGAATGCGGCCGATCATGGTGGCAAGCGTCACCCACCACAGCAGGCTGCCGGCCATGATCGAGGCGACCATGAGCAGGGCGTCGAACGACGAGCTGACCTCGACGAAGCTCGAAATTCCACCGAAGATGGCAATCAAGCCCAGCACCGCACCCGGATTGGTCACGGTCAGGATGAACGTCTTGGGCACGTCCCAGAGATAGTCGAAGATGCCGCTCCATTCCCGGCTGCGTTCGCTGAACGGTTCCAGCCGAGGGGCTGTGAAGCATAGCTTCAGGCCGAATGCGATCAGGGCGAGACCGCCGACGATCTGGATCAGGTCCCTGTAGCGCTGCACAGCGCCTGAAATTGCGCCGACGCCCATCGCCGCCATCAAGGCGATCAGGCCGTCACCCACAACCGCGCCCAGGCCTGCTGCGATTCCGGCAACGGCGCCCCGCTCGATCGCACGCTGGATGCAGACGATATTGACAGGCCCGACAGGCGCAGCGACCAGAACGCCCACGGCAATGCCGACAGGAATGATCAGCGGATGTGGTATGTAGTCGATCAACCGTCACGGCCTCCGCGTGCGTATGACCTGCGTGAGAGGTCATCCATGTGAAACGCGTACGACAACGCACAGTCGATTGCAGATTTTACTCCAGGCGTTAAGCGCAAGGGATCTGCATTGTTCCTGGTTGAGTACGGCAAGGAATCTCCCCGATGTCACTATTTTCATTGCCGCAGCAGAACCACCGTGACCGGGGTATCAATCCGGACCCAAGACGAAGACGGCTATTGGTACTTGCCATGGCCGGCCTTGTCCAATGGTCGACGACCTGCCCGCGTGCCTTGGCGCAAACCGGAACGAGCAAGCCCGCAACGCCGAAAAAAACCCCTGCGCGCGTCCCGCCCCGAGTCATAGTCGGACGCGATCCGGCCAGGTTGCCGCCGGCCGTAGCCGACATGAGATACGCGATCCTGTCGGCAGCCGAAATCGGGGACATCGCGGAATTGAAGCATGCGATCGATCTCAACGAGTTGAAGCCCGATCTTGGAGCGCCTGCGGGCGGCGATCCCATTGCGCATCTGAAAGCGATCTCGGGCGATGGCGAGGGCCGGGATCTGCTCGCCGTGCTCAGTCTGATCCTGGAGAGCGGCTGGGCTGCGGTTCCCGGTGGCAAGGACGTCGAGAACAACCGGATTTATGTCTGGCCCTACTTCGCGGAAATTCCGCTCGATCAATTGAAACCGGTTGAAGAGGTTGCGCTTTATCGCCTCGTGCGTCCAGCGGAGGTCAAAGCGATGAAAGCTGTGGGTCGTTGGACCTGGTGGAAGCTGTCGATCGGCGCCGACGGCGTTTGGCACTCGTTCACCCGCCGGCCGTGAGGCTTTGCCGACGACGAGCGGCGAATGCATCCTGCCCGGAAAAGGTTAACCACACTGGCCGTTGCGGGTGGCGCTCACAGGTCAATGTTAATAGATCGCAGCAAGGCAAGACGGGGTGTGTTCAGAGGAGTAGTGAGTGTGAGTTTTTCCATTCGGATTCCGATCGCTGCCCTGGCGCTCGTTATAGCGATCCCGGCACATGCGCAGTCGTTTTTCTTCTTTCCCGACGAATACGGGAGGACGCGAGCCTGGGAAAATCGTGACAGGGAAACGCGCCGTATCCCGCCACGCTATTCGAACAGGTGGGACGATTACGACGACGAAGACGAGCGTCCGCAG
>JBFWYV010000314.1:0-5324 GCA_050186055.1 Hyphomicrobiaceae bacterium
CGGGCGTTGAAGCAGGACGGGATTTTGTGACGCAGACCGAACAGGACCGTGCGACTGCGAAGGCCACAAGGGCCGGCGTCGGGATTGCTGTTGCCGCTTCACTGCTGATCAGCGGTCTGCTTGCCGGATGCGGTGTGCGAGGCAGCCTGGAAATGCCGAAGCAGGCGGCGCAGACGACGGCTCCGGCCGATTCCGGCCAAGGCCGGCCCGAGAACGCCGCTCCCAAGCCGCACAAGGATTTCGTGCTGGACAGCCTGATTCGCTGATCCGGCCTGCCGGATCGTAAACGTCCGGGGGCTTCATGACGCTCAGATTGATTCTATTCGGTGTATCGGCCGCACTGCTGGTGGCGGGCGGCGCCGTCTCCGTCACATCCGAGGCCGGCGCGGCGGACAAGAAGGGTGCCCGAAGCGCAAAGACGGTGCCGAAGGCGAAATCCAGGTACAAACGTGCTCCCCGCCCCGATCCTGCCGACTGCACCTACTTCGACAACGGCAAGCCGACTGAGAAGCTCGACTTCAGGAATCCTTGCGACGTCGAGGAGTTCTGGCGGCGCAACGCAGAGACCGGCGGCTCGCTGGACGACTGACGCCCGGCCGGTCGCGATGTGGTATCCCCTTTGCATGTGTGCAAGTCGGCGGGTCGCTGGCGTTCGCGGCCGGCCGTCTATAGTGTTCCTCCATCGGTCCTTTGTCTGCAGAACCCTAGGTGATCTGTAGGATATCAGGGCCTGCTCGGACCGTTCGCATCGGTGATGTCGGCTGCCGGCTGACAAGCGCCGGCCTGTGATCGCCGAGAGCTTTCAACACCGCGCCCTGGCCCCTGTCCGATGCACCACTTCCACTATGTGAACGGTTCGCTCCACGCCGAGGACGTCAGCCTGACGGAGATCGCGGCCGAGGTCGGCACGCCGTTCTACTGCTATTCGACGGCAACGCTCGGGCGGCATTATCGCGTGCTGGACGAGGCGTTTGCGGGCACGGACCATCTGATCTGCTACGCGGTCAAGGCCAACTCCAATCAAGCTGTTCTGACGACCATGGCCCGGCTCGGCGCCGGCATGGATGTCGTCTCGGGCGGCGAGCTCAAGCGCGCACTGGCCGCAGGCGTGCCGGCGTCCCGCATCATTTTTGCCGGCGTCGGCAAGACCCGGGACGAGATGGCCTACGCGATCCACCAAGGCATTCTCGGCTTCAATGTCGAGAGCGCTCCTGAACTGGAGGCGTTGTCGGGCGTCGCAACGGAGCTCAACCGGACGGCGCGCATTGCACTGCGCGTCAATCCAGACGTCGATGCCCGCACGCATGCCAAGATCTCCACCGGCAAGGCGGAAAACAAGTTCGGCATCCCCTATCTGGACGCGCCGCGGCTGATGGCCGAGGCCACGAATCTTCCCGGCATCGAGCCGGTGGGCATCCATATGCATATCGGCAGCCAGATCACCGAACTGACGCCGTTCCGAGCCGCGTTCCGGCTGCTGCGCGACCTGGCGATGGACCTGAAAGCCGCCGGTCACGCGCTCGAGCATCTCGACCTCGGCGGCGGGCTGGGCGTGCCGTATCAGGACAGCAATGCGCCACCGGCTTCCCCGCTGGAGTATGCGGACATCGTGAAGGGCTCGCTTGGCGGCCTGGGCCTGAAACTGGTGCTGGAGCCCGGAAGGCTGCTGGTCGGCAATGCCGGCGTACTGGTGACCTCGGTGATCTTCGTCAAGCAGGGCAGCGGTCGGCGCTTCACGATCGTCGACGCAGCCATGAACGACCTGATCCGGCCGACGCTGTACGAGGCCTATCACGAGATCTGGCCGGTCTCCGAGGCGAAGCGGCAGCAAGGACCGGTGGTGCAGGATATCGTGGGTCCGGTGTGCGAGACCGGCGACTACCTGGCGCTGGAAAGGCCGCTGCCGCCGTTCGAGGCCGGAGACGCCATGGCGGTCATGACGGCCGGAGCTTACGGCGCAGTCATGGCTTCCACGTACAATACACGGCCGCTGGTGCCAGAAGTACTGGTCTCGGGCCGAGATTGGGCGGTTATTCGGCCGCGCGTGGAAGTCGAGGACCTGATTGCGCTCGACTGTATTCCCGACTGGCTTGGCTGACCTGCGCGGCGTCCTCCCGGCATCTTCCCAAAGCTGGCCATTATTGCGGGCATGGTCGCCAAACAGCCGCAATTCTCGGGGAGTCCATGCAACAAAACTTGAACGCGAACATTGAATACAAGTGCAAAGCCCTTACGTGGTCATGCTAGTATGCTGGCGGCTGGAGGCCGGTCTTTCCCCAGCCACGGGGCATGCGGCGAGGGTTGCTCACAAGCTCTCCGACTGTCCCGGCTAAGCCCGAAAGGCTGTGGTGGCGCTATATGGCTGATATCGCATTCAACGGACCGGACGGCAGCGGCCCGGCAGGCGGGGCAGCGTTCGAACGCAAGACACGCCTGAGCCGGGCTGCCCTGTTTTTTGAACGGCTTTGGCCCCGGCTCTGGCTGGTGCTTGCCATCGTCGGACTGTTCCTTGCCGTATCGCTGGCCGGCCTGTGGGGCTCGCTTGGGGCGACCGCGCACCAGATCGTTCTGGCCGGCTTCGGGCTGACGCTGCTGGCAGCGATCGTATTCGCCAGCCGCGTCAAAGTGCCGACGCGGGAAGAGGCGATCCGGCGACTGGAGACCAGGTCGGGGATTCCGCATCGGCCGGCCACGTCGTACGAAGACACGCTGACGCTCAACCAGGGCGACCCGACGACCAACTCGATCTGGCAGGCCCACCGCCAAAGGCTGGCCGATCTGATCCGCCGCCTGCGGGTCGGTCCGCCCGCGCCGCGCACGGACCGGCACGACCCATTCGCCATGCGCGCTCTGCTGATGCTCGGCGTCATGCTGCTGTTCGCCTTCGCGGGCGACCGGACGCGGGACAGACTCTCGGCCGCATTCCACTTCGGCCCGCCGATCACAGCGGCCGAGGCGAGACTCGATGCGTGGGTGACGCCGCCTCCCTACACCTCGAAGGCGCCGCTTCTGCTGGCCGACGGCGCGCGGGGTGGCCTGATGCTCGCCGGCGCCGACGGACAGGTGCTCGAGATCCCCGAGAACAGCAACCTCATTGCCCGATCAAGCGGCGCCAATGCCGTAAAGCTGACGCTGGAGATCACCCCGGAGGGCGGCGAAAAGGTCATCGAGAAGGCCAAGGATCCCGACCCCAAGGAGGGGAAGGCCGACGGACCGCCGGTGTCGGAAGTGCGCTATACGCTCAAGCGATCCGGCAAGGTCCGCGTGACGGCCGGCGGCTCCACGCTGGCATCGTGGAACTTCGTCGTCGTGCCTGACCAGCCGCCGCATATCACGATGACGCGGACGCCGCAGATTTCCCCGCGCGGGTCGATGAAGCTGTTCTACAAGATGGGCGACGACTACGGGATCGACACGGCCGAAGTCGTGTTCGAACGGCTGAAGCCGGACCCCGGCGATCCCAAGACCGCGTGGGCGCGTGAAGGCACGGAGCTGAAGGGGCCGCGGCTGCCATACGAGCCGCCGCCGAAGCTGGTGCTGCGGATGCCGCGTCCGACCGCCAAGGAGAAAGAGCCCGAAACGCAAAGCTTCCACGAGCTTGCCGATCACCCCTGGGCTGGGATGCGTGCGCGCATGACACTGGTCGTCAAGGACCACGCCGGCAACGTCGGACGCAGTCAGACGATCGAGATGAACGTGCCGGAGCGCCGCTTCTTCCAGCCGCTGGCTCGCGCGGTCATTGAGCAGCGCCGTCTGCTCAACACGGACTCGCGTTTTACCGGCAAGGTCCTCAAGTCGATCGATGCGCTGACCTACGAGCCGGCCGGCTTCATAAACGACAGTGCCGTTTTTCTCGGGCTGCGCTCCGTGTACCACCAATTGCGACGCGACCACACGCGGGCGGGCTTGGAGAGCGCCAAGGATCACTTGTGGCATATCGCGCGCAGGATCGAGGATGGCCGTTCGCTGAGCGCGGCCGAGCAACGACTGCGCGACCTGCAGGACCGGCTGTCGAAGGCGCTGCGCGACGGCGCCAGCGATGAGGAGATGCAGCGCTTGATGCAGGAGCTTCGGCAAGCGCTCAACGATTACCTGCAGGAACTGGCGCGGAATGCGCAGAACATGCCGCCGATCGACATGAACCAGCTCAACCAGAACCAGTTGATGAGCCAGCAAGATCTGGAGCGCATGCTGAACCAGATGGAAAACATGATGCGCCATGGCTCCAGGGACCAGGCGCAGGAAATGCTGAGCCAGTTGCGTGACCTGCTCGACCGGCTCCAGCGCGGGCA
Organism: Hyphomicrobiaceae bacterium; assembly: GCA_050186055.1. GTDB lineage: Bacteria > Pseudomonadota > Alphaproteobacteria > Rhizobiales > Hyphomicrobiaceae > CAMDPA01. Next base: position 4,293 of record JBFWYV010000314.1, read on the forward strand.
AATGGGCCAGATGGGTCAGATGCAGCGTGGCCAGGGCCAGCAGATGATGCAGATGATGGACCAGATGGGCGACATCATCGGACGCCAGCAGCAGCTCATGGACGATACCTTCAGTGCTCAGCGCAATGAGCAGGGCAACGGCCAGCAACAGGGCGAAGGTCAAGGCGAGGGCCAGCAGGGCGAGCGTGGCCAGGGCAACGGCAATTCGCCCGGCGAACTCGGCAGGCGGCAGGGCAGCCTTCGCGATCAGCTCGACCGCCTGGGTCGTGGCCTGCGGCAGTTCGGGCAGGACGTGCCCCAGCAGTTCCGGGATGCGGATCAGGCCATGCGCAATTCACAGCGGGCGCTGGAGCAAGGCGATCTCGAAACCGCGACGCGCGAAGAAGGACGCGCGCTGGAAGAGCTGCGCAAGGGTGCACGGCAAATGGCCGAGCAGATGATGCGGAACATGGGCCGGCGCTACGGCATGGGTCCTGCGGGAGACGTTCCACGCGATCCGCTCGGACGGCCACAGCGATCGGAAGGTCCGGACCTCGGCACCAACGTCAAGATCCCCGAGGAGATCGACATGCAGCGCGCCCGCGAGATCCTGGAGGAGCTTCGCAAGCGGCTTGGAGATCAGACGCGGCCAGCGCTCGAACTCGACTACATCGAGCGGCTGCTGCGACGCTTCTGATCGGCGGAACAACGGCACGAATTGCGTGGGAGGCGAGCCCGACACCGATGTGTCCGGGCTCGTTTTTTTCATGGTGCGCCGTGCATGCCGTTCGCAGCACATGCTGCGAGCGGCTTTATCCCAACAACCCTGTTCCAAGCACGACGCACGCTTTCCGCCAGACGGAAAGATAATTCCGTACTCAAATTGTCAAGCACGCCAATGGATCATGTTGCGGGATTGCATGTCTTACGCGAGACATGTTTCACAGGGCAAACCCGAACTATGACAAGCCGGCAACAGGTACTAAAATCGTCGCCATGAGATGATCGTTACGAGTGGCGCGGCAAATGCGGGTGCATCCGCTTCGCCCCCAG
>JBFWYV010000315.1:0-5322 GCA_050186055.1 Hyphomicrobiaceae bacterium
AACGCGACCAGATCGGCATAGGCCTGGTCGTCAATCCAGCGACGGCGAACCACGAAAGCGTCGCGGAAATATCCAAGATGCGCGATCGGCCCGCCGAACGAGGTTAGGCCCAGTTGAAGGAACGCCAGAAACACGCTGGCGACTGATTGCCTCCCGGTCGATCGGTCCAGCGATGCCGCACCTCTAGCTTCATTCATCAACTCGCCCCCCAGGGTAAATCGAACTTCGATATCGAACTTCGATTATGCGCATGCTAGCGTCAAGTGTGAAGTCCCATCCTGGTGGGCGGGGATGAGCTTCCGCCTGTACGACATGTTGCTTTTGCCTGCGTGAAGGAGGCGCTGCCGCAATGGTAGCTGATATCGGATCGATCGCCTTTGGCTTGGCGTTGGTGCTGTTCTTTGCTGGCCGGCTTGTTCAGGGGACACTGGCCTTCGCCCGTGGCTTCGGGCTTTCGGCATTCGTCGTCAGCGTTTTGTTCCTCGGGTTCGACCCCGAGAACCTGGCGGTTGGCGCCGTCGGGACCTATGAGGGGGCCCCGGGCATCGCTATGGGCACGATCGTCGGATCGGCCATGGTGGCTATTGCACTGGCATTTGGCGTCACGGCACTCATCGTGCCGCTGCGGTTCGAGCAGGCGCCCCGTTCAATTCTAGTGGTGCCTATCATGGCTATGGCGCTGGTCGGGCTTCTTGCGTGGGATGGAGAACTGTCGCGTGTCGACGGGCTGGTGCTGCTGACTGGCTATTTGATCGGAATACTTTATCTCGTCTGGCTCAGCCGCCGTGGTGTCGACATTCAAGGCGCTGGCCTGGGCAAGAAGACCGAAAAGGCGGAAGGTCTGACAACGTTCAAGGCGGTCGGCCTCCTCCTGATATCGCTGGCGATGATCGTCGCCGGCAGCGAGCTTCTTGTACGGGGCGCCCGCGACCTCATCGAGCAATTTGGTCTGTCGCAAACGCTCATAGGCATGACCGTCATAGCCCTGGCAATCAGCATCGAAGAGATCGCGCGTGAGCTACCGGCTGCCTGGAAAGGTCATCCGGAAATCGCCTTTGGGAACGTCGCAGGCTCGGTCCTTGCTTTCTTTCTGTTCAATGCCGGCATCATCGCATTGATCAGGCCGCTTCCCATCGATGCAGCGACCGCCAACTTCTACCTTCCGGTCGCCGCTGGCACGGTCGTGCTGATCTCGGCGCTTCTTCTGCTGCGACGTGTTCCACGCTGGGCAGGTGCGCTGCTCGTCGCCGTCTACATCGGATTCGCCGTCGGAGGCTACGCGCTCTTCGGCGCCAGTCCAGCGACCAGATGAGCCGCTTTCTTCTACGCCGAGCCGGTGGCGATGCCTGGTCGCCCGGTCTCGACGGCCAAGCCGGCCGCATGCCATTCCGGATAGCCGTCTTCGAGACGACGCACCTTGAAACCGCGGACGCGTAAGGCGGCGACGGCCTCGAAGGAGAGGACGCAATAGGCGCCGCGGCAATAGGCGACGATCTCCTGATCCGGATCGAGTTCGGCCAGTCGCCTTTCGATTTCATCGAGCGGAATGTTGACGGCGCCGGGCAGGTGGCCCATGGCGTACTCGTCGGCCGGGCGGACGTCGAGCACGGTGACGAGGCCCTCACGCACGCAGCCTAGCAGTTCCTCGCGCGACACCGGCTCCATGGCATCGCGCTCGGCGAAGTAGCCCTGCACGATCCGGTGTACCTCGGCGAGGTTGCGCTCGGCCACCTGCCGCAGCGATCCGAGCAGACCGAGGACGAAGTCATCGGCAAGGCAGTAGAGAACATACTTGCCCTCCCGCCGCGAGGCGACGAGGCCCGCCCGCCTGAGCTGCTGCAAGTGCTGCGACGCGTTGGCGACCGAAAGGCCGGCGCGCCCAGCCACAGCCTCCACGCTTCTTTCACCTTGAGCCAGATGTTCAAGGATCTCCAGTCGGTGCGGCGAGCCGAGCGCCCGGGCGACGGATGCGAACTCCGCGAACAAGGCCTGCTTGGGAGCATTTGACATGGGCGAGATGGCGTCGTTATATCATTCAAGAGATCATTTGAATGTATAGCCGCGCCCAGCGCGGCGCAAGGGCTGCTCCCTTATGTCCGACCTGTTGCTGACGAACGAACCGCTGATCCGCCTGGGGCTGTTCCTCGGCATCCTCGCCGCAATGGCGGTGTGGGAGGTAGCAGCGCCGCGCCGGCGGCAGGAAATCCCGCGCCTGCTTCGCTGGACTAATAATCTTGGCGTCGTCGTCATCGACACCATCCTCGTGCGGCTGACGTTCCCGATCGTAGCCGTCGGAATGGCGCTGATCGCCGAAGAGCGCGGCTGGGGCCTGTTCAACGTCATTGGCGCGCCGATGTGGCTTGCCTTCATCGTTTCGGTTCTGGCGCTCGATCTCGCCATTTATCTGCAACATGTGATGTTCCATGCGGTGCCGGCTCTATGGCGGCTGCACCGCATGCACCATGCCGATCTGGAGTTCGACGTCACCACCGGCCTCCGCTTTCACCCGGTCGAAATCCTGTTGTCGATGGGTATCAAGCTCGCGGTCGTGGCGGCGCTCGGCCCGCCGGCCGCCGCCGTGCTGGTATTCGAGGTGTTGTTGAACGCCACTGCGATGTTCAATCACAGCAACATACGCATTCCGGCACAAGTGGACCGGGCATTGCGGCTGATCGTCGTCACGCCGGACATGCACCGCGTGCACCACTCGATTCATCCGAGCGAGACCAACAGCAATTTCGGCTTCAACCTCCCTTGGTGGGATCGCCTCCTCGGCACCTACCGGGCCCAGCCGCGCGAAGGCCACGAGGGGATGACCATCGGCATCGAACAGTTCCGCACGAAGCGCGATCTATGGCTTGATCGGATGCTGGTCCAGCCGCTCATCGGTCCTGCGAGCGGATACCCGATCAACCGGGGCGGAAACCCGCCGTCAGTAACCGCGAAAGGCGCAAGACATGAGAACCCTGTTCATCCTCAATGACCCGCCCTATGGCAGCGAGCGCTGCTACAACGCGCTGCGTCTTGCCCACGCGCTGCTGAAGAAGGACCCGGATGCGGATATCACCGTGTTCCTGATGGCCGATTCGGTCGTCGCCGCTCGCAAGGGCCAGAAGACGCCGGATGGCTACTACAACATGGAGCGCATGCTGAAACGCGTGGTCAGCAAGGGCAGCGTCCTGCTGTGCGGCACCTGCATGGACGCGCGCGGTATGGCTGAGGAAGATCTCATGGACGGCGCACGGCGCAGCACCATGGACGAGCTGGCGGCGGCAACCGTCTCCGCTGAGAAGGTGTTGGTGTTCTGAGATGCGGCGCATCTATCTGGACTACAACGCCAGCACGCCGATCGCGCCCGAGGTCGCCGCCGTCATGCGCGAGGCGATGGAGGGCGCCTTCGGCAACCCGTCGAGCTTGCATTGGGCGGGTCGGCCCGCCCGCGAAATGGTGGAGCGCGCCCGCCGGCAGGTTTCGGAGTTGCTCGGATGCGGGCCCGGCGAGGTCGTGTTCACGAGTGGCGGCAGCGAGGCCAACAACTTCGCCCTGAAAGGCGTGTTCTTTGTAAGTGAGCGGGAGCGCCCGCACATCATCACCACGCGCATAGAGCATCCGGCTATTATCGAACCCTGCCGGTTCCTGGAGCGGCTCGGCGCGGAGATCACATGGCTGCCCGTCGACAGCGCGGGTCGAGTCGATCCCGAGGATCTCAGGCGGGCCATCACCAGCGACACGATCCTTGTCAGCATCATGCACGCCAACAACGAGGTCGGCACCATCCAGCCTATCTCCGAGTGCGCCGCAATTGCCCGCGAGCATGGCATTCCCTTCCACACTGACGCGGCTCAGTCGATCGGCAAGATACCCACTCGCATTGAATATCTCGGAGTCGATCTGCTGACCATCGCGGGCCACAAGCTCTACGCGCCCAAGGGCGTCGGCGTGCTCTACATTCGAGACGGCATTAAACTCGAACCGCTGATCCATGGCGCGGGGCACGAAGGCGGCCGCCGTGCCGGGACAGAAAGCGCCCTGCTTGCGGCCGCGCTCGGCGAGGCTTGCGTGCTCGCGCAAGACCTATCGACCATGGAGCGGGTAGAGTTCTTGCGCGATCAATTCTGGAATGCGCTCCAGTCGCGCTTTGGCGACCAGGTAGCGCTCAATGGCCATCCCGACCACCGCCTTCCGAACACGCTCAATGTCTCGTTCGTCGGACGCGTCGGCGCCGACATCGTCGCCGAGCTTGATGGCGTCGCTGCTTCGACCGGCTCCGCCTGCCATGCAGGACGGATCGAACTCTCTCCCGTCCTTGAAGCGATGGGTGTCACGCCGGAGGTCGGGATGGGCGCAATCCGCTTCAGCCTGGGGCGAGACACGACGAAGGACGAGATCGACGATGTAACGGACGCGCTTTCGAATATGGCCATGACCGCCGCGGAAGGGGATGTGCGTGGCTGATTGCTCTAGTGGAGATGGCGAGCTTGCGGCGCTTGGTCCTGCTTACGACAAATGGCGGTCCAGCGAAGTCGGGCGGATCACCGACCGGCTCGAACGCCAACTGGTCCTCGAGCTTGTCGGCGAGGTCAGTGGCCGCAGGGTTCTCGACGTGGGCTGCGGCGATGGCGAACTTGCCGTGGAGCTGGCAAAGCGCGGCGCGACCGTCGCGGGCATTGATACCTCTGCGGCGATGATCGCGGCGGCGAAAAAGCGGGCAAGGCGAGATAATCTCGATATCGCTTTTCAGGTGGCGACAGCCGAAGAGCTCCCCTTCCCGTCCGAGCAGTTCGACGTCGTGACTGCGATTACAATCCTCTGCTTCGTGGAGAACCCAGCCCCGGTCTTCCGCGAAGCGGCGCGCGTGATGCGGCCTGGGGGCCGATTTGTCATTGGGGAACTTGGCAAATGGAGCGCGTGGTCAGCGTCGCGCCGTCTCCGCGCTTGGCTCGGCTCTCGGCTCTGGCGCCAGGCCCGATTCCGCACGGCCAGCGAACTGCGAGCCAGCGCGAAAAAGGCCGGTCTGGCGATCGAAAGCGTGCGCGGGGCGATCTTCTATCCGAGGTCAGTGGTTGCCGCCCGGCTGCTCGGCCCCGTGGATCGCTATTTCGGCAGGCTGACCACCTTTGGGGCCGCCTTTATCGCGGTCACCGCCATCAAGCCAGTGAAATGACGACGGCGGAGACGGAGAAGAGCGCCGATGTCGAGGAAGACCGAAACGCCCCCAATCCTCGCCGAAAAGCATTATGACGCAGACTCCGCCTTTACACCTGAGAGCCTTTTGCGCGAGGCGCGGCGCCAGAAGTCGGCCGGCACGGGCCCCGTGCCGGA
>JBFWYV010000316.1:0-5290 GCA_050186055.1 Hyphomicrobiaceae bacterium
CCGTGGGCTGTCCACTTCTTCGCGTTCTTCCTCGGGGTCTGGGGCGAACTCACGCCGCCAACCTCGCTCGTTGCTGCGATCACCGCCAAGATTGCCAATGCGTCCTTCTACTCGACCCTTGGCCGCGCACTCCAGATCTGCGTCTCACTGTTCACTCTGATGGCCGGCGTGTTCGTGCATCCCGAACTGGTGATCGAGCCCGGTGTCGACCAATTTAGCGCCGCCGGGCTGATTCTCGTGGCGACGATCGGCATCACCTTCAGCATGCAGGCGCGATTCGCGGACAGCGCTCCGGCTGACCTGGCCACGCGGCTGGGGCTCGCCGCGCTTTCCCTGCTCATCCTGCTCCACCCGGACGAACGCATCGGCGTGGCGGCATGCGTGCCGGTGATGCTTATGATGGGCTATTGGCTCGTGCGGCGGCGCAACACGTTCAATGAGGCGGACGTGGACGGCGGCCCGCAGCCGGTGGCTGCCACGCCAGAGCCGTCGCAACATATCGTCGACACCGAACGCGGCCGAATGCAGTAGTCGTCCCAGAGCCCGAATCGGGTAGCCTTATCCTGTGTTTGGAGACGCGGTGGCTCGCCCCGCAGGCGGCGCAGACCGGGCCGAGGAGGTTCCATTCACTGTCCAACCGGATGCGAGTAGTCTTCAAAGAAAACGGGGAGGATGCCGCAATGGTGAGAGTTGATCTCGGATCGATCGCTGCATTGCCATTTCTGCTTGCAATTGCCGGCTGCTCTTCGACGCCTCCGGCCTCTCCGTTCGTGACCTCCGCCATTACGAAGCCGGGGGCGGCGGCGAACGTGGGGGACGCAGCCGGGAGCGAGGGCCGCGGCAAACGCGTGATTGCGGGCAAGGCGACGCACGTCGACACGCTCATGAGCTTCGACAAGCGCTGTAATCCGGTGGAGCCGCAGATCACTGTCGTCAAGCCTCCGGCCAAGGGCACCGTGAGTTTCGGGAAAGGCAAGATGGCGACGGTGCAATACAGCGCGTCCGGCACCTGCATCGGCAGGAGCCTGCCGGCCACGGTCGTCACTTACACGTCGAACGCCGGGGCTACGGGGAACGACAGCTTCTCGATCTCGGCCAGAAGCGCGGCGGGCGACATCGGGTCGAAGTCATTCAACGTCACGATCATGGAATAAAGTGTGGGGAATAAAATGCCGGCGGCGGATCCGCCGCCGGCGCTTTCCTCACATCGTCAGCACGATCTTTCCGATATGGGCGCTCTGCTCCATGCGGCGGTGGGCTTCGGCGGCCTGTTCGAGGGGGAAGGTCCTGTCCATGACGACCTTGACCCTGCCGGATTCCAGCAGCGGCCAGACCTTTTCCTCCAGGGCGCGCGCGATGCCGGCCTTGAAATCGCGCGATCGGGCGCGCAGCGTCGAACCGGTCAGCGTAACCCGCTTCATCATGAGACGGGCGACATTGATCTTCACTTCCGCTCCCATCAGGGTCGCGATCTGGACGATGCGGCCGTCCTCGGCGGCGACGACGATGTTCTTCTCGGTATAGGGGCCGCCGACCATGTCGAGCGTGACGTCGATGCCCTTCCCGGCTGTAGCCTCCTTGCAGGCGGCGACAAAATCCTCGGTCTTGTAGTTTACCGCCCGGGTTGCGCCGAGATCGAGGCAGGCCCGGCATTTGTCGTCGCTGCCGGCGGTGGCGATCACCTTGGCGCCGAAGGCGGCGGCGAGTTGAATGGCGGTGGTGCCGATGCCGCTGGTGCCGCCGTGGACGAGGAACCAGTCGCCGGACTTGAGACCGCCGCGCTCGAAGACGTTGTGCCAGACGGTGAAGAAGGTCTCCGGGATGGCGGCGGCCTGTACGGCGTCGAGGCCTTTGGGGATCGGCAGCGCGGACGTCTCCTCGGCGATCGCGTACTGGGCATAGCCGCCGCCGTTCAGCAGTGCGGTGACGCGGTCGCCGGGCTTCCACCGTGCTACCCCGGAGCCAATTTCGACAATCTCTCCGGCGGCTTCCAGGCCGGGCAGGGGCGAGTGGCCCTTGGGGGGCGGGTAGGTGCCGGCGCGCTGCGCAACGTCAGGCCGGTTGACGCCGGCTGCTCCCAGCCTGATCAGCACCTGGCCGGGGCCGGGCACCGGGACAGGCAGTTCAGCGGGGACCAGAACCTCGGGGCCACCCTTGCCCCGGATCTCGATGGCGTTCATGTTCGGAGGCATGACGGTCTCGTTGCTTGCGTGGACGGCATGTCCCGCGGTGGCGGGTCGGCGTGCAACTTGCAGGATAACTTGCAGGATGATGACGGGATCGACAAGGCGTGTCCGGAGTCGAGGTGCGCGGCAAACGGGAGATGGAGCGCGATCATGGACTGGGACGATGTTCGGCCGAAGACGCAGTCAGCGTTCACGCTGGGCTGCCCCCTCGACAACATGTCGGTCGACGAACTGACCGAGACGCTCAACGCATTGAAACAGGAAATCACGCGCGTCGAGGCTGAGCTTGCCGCCAAGCGCGCACGTGCGGCGGCGGCGAGCGACCTGTTCAAAAGCTGACCTGTCGCGATGCTGCAATCGTTAAGTTGCGGAGGGCGAAAGCGAATCGAGGCTTTACGGTTCGTTAAGCAGCAGCGGCTAGATTCAGCGCCATCCAGCAATTCTGGATGTCGAGTGGCTCCTGTCCACTCTGTTTGACGCCTCCCTGTCAACTCGCGAGCCGCTCCATAGGGCGGCTCGTTTTTTGTAGATTGGCCGCCACGGCCTCAATGTTTCCCATTTCGAATCGACTTGTTAACCCGGGTCTGAGAGCATGGCATGACGCCGGGGCCGGCGTTGCGTAGACTGCATAGGGTAGGGGTTTGCGATCAGTGGAGTTCGTCAACTTGTCGACGGTAGCGAGTGGGCCGATGACGGCCAGGGGGGAGCAGGCGCCCCAGACCATCAGTTTCGCCGAGCGGTTTGCGCGCTCGGAACAGTTCGACCGCGTATTTCGCGAAGGCATGGCGCTGGTCGAACGCACCGCAGCCTATCTGGATGGCGAAGGCCGCGGCGAGGCGCGAAAGCTCAAGCCGCCGGTTTCCATCGCCTATGCGACGGAGAGCATGCGGCTGACGACCCGTCTGCTCGAGTTGGCGTCCTGGCTGCTGGTCCGGCGCGCGATCAAGGCCGGCGAGATCAGCGAAGCGGAGGCCGCCGCAAAGCGAGCACGGATCAAGCTTTCGAGCTCGGGGCGGCCCAGCCATATCCTGCGGTTCCAGGAACTGCCGGAGGGACTGCGCAAGCTGATCGAGGAGAGCTTTCTGCTCAACGACAGGATCCTGCAGCTCGACCGCGCGCTCGAGGGCGCAGTCGCGGAGGGACGCAATCCTGTCGGCCAGCAGCAGCAAAAGCTCGAGGCTGCGTTCCAGGCGGGCGCAAGGCTCTCCGTCAGGGGCTGCTGATCCGGCGCAGAGGGATCAGAACGCGACTTTGTCCGCGCCCTTGAGAGACAGGATCTCGCGCGCGTCATCCGGCGTGGCGATTTCGAGCCCCAATCCCTCGATGATCTGGCGGGCCCGCTCGACCTGCTCGGCGTTCGACCTGGCGAGCCGGCCGGGTCCGATCCAGAGCGAATCCTCAAGACCAACGCGCACGTTGCCGCCCATGGCGGCGGCAATCGCAGCGACCGTCATCTGACTGCGGCCGGCACCCAGCACGGACCATTCGAAGTCGTTGCCGAACAGGCGGTCGGCGGTACGCTTCATGTGCACGACATCCTCCGGATGCGGAGCGATGCCGCCGAGGATGCCGAATACGGACTGGATGAAGAACGGCGGCTTGACGAGACCGCGCTCGGCGAAGTGCGACAGCGTGTAGAGATGGCCGATATCGTAGCATTCGATCTCGAAGCGGGTGCCGTTCTCGGCGCAGGTCGTCAGTATGTATTCGATGTCGGCCAGCGTGTTCTTGAACATGCCGGCCTTGGTGCCCTCAAGATAGGGCTTCTCCCAGGCGTGCTTGAACTGCTTGTAGCGGGCGAGCATTGGGTAGAGCCCGAAGTTCATCGTGCCCATGTTGAGGGAGGCGATCTCCGGCTTGAAGGTGGCGGCCGGGCGGACGCGCTCTTCGACCATCATGGTCGGAGCGCCGCCGGTGGTGATGTTCACCACGACCGGAGAGCGCTGCTTGATGACGCCGAGGAACGGCGCAAAGGCCTCCGGCGACTGATCCGGACGGCCGTCATCGGGATTGCGTGCATGAAGGTGAACGACGGCAGCGCCAGCCTCGGCCGCGGCGATCGCTTCATCGGCGATCTGCTGCGGCGTGATCGGCAGGTGGGGGGACATCGTCGGCGTGTGGATGGCGCCGGTCACTGCACAAGTGATGATGATCTTGCGGCCTTTGCGGGCAGCGGCTTGCGGGGCAGCTTTGGGGGCTCGGGCCATGGGTCGTCTCCTCGGGGCGTGTCTGGATCGTGTCCACGATCACGAATGCCAACCCTATGGACCACGTACAGCGGTTGGCAAGCGCTTCGGGGGCGAGCGCGTAACCGAAGGATGCTGCAATCGTTGGAGCTGCACTCACAACCGTCGCTGCTTGGACTACCGGGCGCCGATGCCACGGCCGGCAGCCGAACTCGCGATGATGCAGCACCATCGCGCCCATGTCGGTCAACTCAAGCGTATACGGAACTGTGACGAGCGGGTCGTGGCGGGCCGCGAACCGTGATGTCCCGCCGTCCCAGAACCGGCCGCCGATCGTGAGGCTACACGCGCACCATCGTCATCACGCCCTTGGGGAAGATCTCCTCGGGCTTGGCGTGGCGGTGCGCTATTCCCTGTTGATACGTATAGAGAAGCATCTGCTCCCAGGTCGGGCGATTCTCTTCAATGCCGTAGGGGAACGGATCGCCGTCGAACATGTCGCGCATCCTGCGGGCGTATGTCGGCAGCCATGCCAGCGGATAGCGGGAGACGGCAGGATCCAATAGGCGCTCGAGGCTGCGGCGCTTGGATTCCTCGAAGGCGTTGAGGAGATTGCGGGCGACCCAGGGATTGGCCTCGAGCACGTGCTTCTGGACGGCGATGATGTGCATGATCGGCCACACCTTGGTCTTCGCCCAGTATTCCTCCTCCATCTCGAGGTAGTTGGGGTACAGACGGACGACGTCGGGATGGCCCTGCAAAAAGCAGGTCGGAGGACGCGCGATGATGGCGCAGTCGATCTCTCCAGACGCGAGCATCTCGGACAGCGACTTGTCTGCCACGCGCGTGAGCTTCATGCCTTCCGGCAGGTTGAGCTCGACCTTCTCGAGGCGGCCTGCCGCGTTGGCGCCGGCCTGT
>JBFWYV010000317.1:0-5226 GCA_050186055.1 Hyphomicrobiaceae bacterium
GGATTCCGATCGCTGCCCTGGCGCTCGTTATAGCGATCCCGGCACATGCGCAGTCGTTTTTCTTCTTTCCCGACGAATACGGGAGGACGCGAGCCTGGGAAAATCGTGACAGGGAAACGCGCCGTAGCCCGCCTCGCTATTCGAACTGGTGGGACGATTACGACGACGAAGACGAGCGTCCGCAGCGCCAGAGGCCGTTGGGACCCGCCAAGGCATCCGGCGGTCCGCGTCCTGATATTTCGCCGTCGGCACCGCCGGTCGTCAGCTTCAAGTCGAGCTACCAGCCGGGCAGCATTGTCATCGATACCAGGGGGCGTGCGCTTTACTACGTCCTGCCCGACAACCATGCCTATCGGTATCGCATCGCTGTAGGCCGCCAGGGCTTCTCCTGGGTCGGCACGGAGAAGATCTCGCGCAAGGTGGCCTGGCCGGACTGGCGTCCGCCCGCCGAGATGCGCCAGCGCGATCCCAGGCTGCCTGAATTGATGACGGGTGGATTGCGTAATCCGTTAGGGGCCAAGGCTCTCTATCTGGGCAACACCCTGTACCGCATTCACGGCACCAACAATGCGAGGAGTATTGGCACGGCATCCTCCTCGGGCTGCTTCCGTATGACGAATGCAAACGTCATGCATCTGGCTTCGATCGCGCAGGTCGGCGCGCAGGTGCACGTGCTTCGCAGTCTTCCGGCCTCCGTCCGGCATAGCATTGCCTCTGGATCCGACGAGGAGGACGGCAGCCGCCAACGGCGCAGCCGGGATCGCTCGTAGGCACCGATAGCCGTGGCCGTCGCCACACGTCAGGACCCTTGCGAAGTCGAGGCCGTGCACCTAACCTAAGTCTCGTGCCAGTCGGCCGGGCGGTCGCTGCCGGGTCTCCTACGCCATGCGGATGGGGTCCGGTGGAGGAAAGTCCGGGCTCCATGGAAACACGGTGGCGGCTAACGGCCGCCGGGGGCGACCCCAGGGAAAGTGCCACAGAGAACAGACCGCCGCGACGCGCCTCGCGTGGCGCGGCAAGGGTGAAACGGTGCGGTAAGAGCGCACCGCGCGTGCCGGCAACGGCCGCGGCACGGCAAACCCCACCGGGAGCAAGACCAAATAGGGATGGCCGCGTGCGGGGCAACCCGGCACGGAGGTGTGTTTCCTCACCCGTCATCCGGGTTGGTTGCTCGAGGCGCCGCGCAAGCGGCGTCCCAGACGAATGACCGTCGCGGAGGCTCGCCTCCAGACAGAACCCGGCTTACAGGCCGTCTGGCACACGCTGTTTTCGGCTGCGGCAAGGACCTATCCGGCGACCTTCGCCGGCTTGCCGAAGCTGCCGGAGAAAACGATGTCCGCGAGCGGTTTTCTGACGCGGTTCTCGCGTTCGCGGCTCGGCAGATCTTCGACCAGCGAATCCGGATCGCCTTGATAGCCCATCGCGATGCCGGTGCAGATGTCGAACTCGTCCGGCACGGCATAGGTAGCGCGGATCTTGTCGCGCACGATGCCGGCGGCCTGATGCACGCGCAGGCCGAGCGCCTCCGCCTGCAGGGTCATTTGCGCGGCGAACGCGCCGGTATCGTACCAGGCATGCGCATTGGGATTGCCGTTGGCCTCGAAGGTCTTTCGCACGCATGGGAACATCAGGACGGGCGCGTTGCGGCTCCAGCGCTGATTGCGCTCATTGAAGCAGCCGACGGCGGTGGCATGGCCGGCAGGATCATCGATGGTGGCCAGTATGATCCGCCACGGCTGCGCGTTATTGGATGATGCGGCCCAGCGGCCGGCTTCCAGCACAGAATGCAGGACGTCCGCGGGCACCGGCTTCGTGACGAAAGCACGGGGACTCCAGCGCTCCCGGATCAGATCGTGCAAGGGAGCGGCGGTTTCGGCGGGCTTCTTCAAAACGCTCATGGTCACTTCTCTCCCTGGTGTCCCGTACGATATGCGACGCGGGCCTTCTGTTCCGAGATGCGCCCCTGGTTTGTCAGGCCGACGCTTATCGGCTCAGCTAGCCATATGTTCGCGCACCGGTAAAGCACTTGCTGGAGGCGCGAAAAACCGGCCGTTATTGCGCAGTCCGCCGGTTTCGCGTAGCCATCGCTGTCTGCCTTCCGGACCGTTCACGACAGGGCTCCACGTCATGGCTCGTCCCCGCATCGTCCCGCTGATCGAGAACCTCCCGTCGACTACGCCGTTCGTGGGACCCGAGGCACTGGAACGCCGCAGCCGCGCACCCTTTCGTGCGCGCATAGGCGCCAACGAGAGTGTTTTCGGCCCTTCGCCCAAGGTTATCGCGGCAATGTGCGAGGCGGCGGCACAAAGCTGGATGTACGGCGACCCGGAGCAGCATGATCTCAAGGCGGCGCTGGCGCGGCACCATGGGGTGGGCATCGGGAATATCGCCGTCGACTCCGGCGTTGACGCCTTGCTTGGGCTGGTCGTGCGCATGACGGTGGAGCCTGGCGACCCGGTCGTCACCTCGCTCGGCGGCTATCCGACCTTCATATTCCACGTCGACGGTCATGGCGGGCGGCTGATCCGGGTGCCCTACCGGAATGACAGGGAGGATCCGCAGGCTCTTCTCGACGCTGCACGGCGCCAGCAGGCGCGGCTCGTCTATCTCGCCAATCCGGACAACCCGATGGGGACGTGGTGGAGCGCAGACGATGTGCAGCGGATGATCGACGGCGTTCCCGAGGGGACGATGCTTGTGCTCGACGAGGCGTATTGCGACACCGCCCCGGCCGACGCCATCCCGCCGCTGGATGTGACGAATCCGTCAGTGCTCAGAATGCGCACCTTCTCCAAGGCGTACGGCATGGCCGGCGTCAGGGTCGGCTACTGCATCGGCGAGCAAGGCGTGATCGGCATGTTCTACAAGATCCGCAACCATTTCGATGTTTCTCGCATGGCACAGGCCGGGGCGATCGCGGCGCTCGCCGACCAGCCCTATCTCGAGGATGTCGTGAGGCGGATCGAGCATGCGCGCGGAGAGATCGCGCGGATCGCGCAAGCCAATCAACTGCTGGCGTTGCCGTCTGCGACCAACTTCGTTGCGGTGGATATGCGCCGGGACGGTGCTTTTGCACGGCGGGTGCTGGAGGAACTGGGCCGTCGCGGCGTGTTCGTGCGCATGCCTGGGGTGGCCCCGCTCGACCGCTGTGTGCGGATCAGCGCCGGGACACCGTCCGATCTGGCGCTGCTGGAAGAGGTGTTGCCGCAGGCGCTGGCCGCGGCCGCACGCTGAGCACTTGGAAACGGGGATCCGGCCTTGCTCAATACGCCGCGTGCACTGAGGGCCATGGTGACGTCTCCGCACCACCTGGCGAGCGAGGCTGGTTTGCGCGTGTTGCGCGAAGGCGGCAATGCCATCGAGGCCGTCGTCGCAACCGCTGCGACGCTTGCCGTCGTCTATCCGCACATGACGAGCATCGGCGGTGACGGCTTCTGGCTGATCTCGGTGCCCGGGCGCGACGTTGTGGCGATCGACGCTTGCGGCGCGGCAGCGGGTTCGGCCACGCTTGATTTGTACCGCCGGGCCGGGCACGAGACCATCCCCTGGCGCGGTCCGCTGGCTGCCAACACGGTGGCCGGCACCATATCCGGCTGGGGGCTCGCCATCGAGCAGTCGGAGGTCCTTGGTGGCCGTCTGCCGTTGTCGCGCCTGGTCGAGGATGCAGTTTGGCATGGGCTCAACGGCTTTGCGGTGACGGCCAGCCAGGCTGAACTGACCGCGGCCAAGCGTGCTGAACTGGAAGGTGCGGCGGGATTTGCCGACGTCTTTCTGCCCGGCGGGGCACCGCCGTGCGAGGGCGACGTCATGAAGCTGCCGGCGCTTGCCGGCACATTGAAGCGGCTTGGTGATGCGGGTACGGAAGATTTTTATACAGGTGATCTGGCGGCGGACATCGCCGCCGATCTCGAAGCTGCCGGCTCGCCGCTTGTCGCTGAGGACCTGGAGAGGCATTGCGCGCGCGAGGTGACGCCGCTGTCGGTTGGCGTGCGTGGGGCGCACCTTTTCAATATGCCGCCGCCGACACAGGGATTGGCGTCGCTGATGATCCTGGCTCTGTTTGACAGGCTCGGCATCGAGCACGCCGAGAGCTTCGGCCATGTCCATGGTCTGGTGGAGGCGACGAAGCAGGCCTTCCTGATTCGGGACCGCATTGTCGGCGACCCGGCATCGATGACGGAGGCGGCGGGGGATTATCTGCGGCCGGAGCGACTGGATCGGCTCGCAGCACGTATTGACGGCAAGAGAGCCATGCCCTGGCCATGTCCGCCGCAAGCCGGCGATACGGTCTGGCTCGGTGCGATCGACGCCGGCGGCGTCGCGGTGAGTTACATCCAGAGCATCTATTTCGAGTTCGGATCCGGTGTGGTGCTGCCATCGACGGGCATCGTGTGGCAGAACCGGGGAGCGAGCTTCACGCTTTCAGGTGCAAGTCCACGGCTGTTGGCTCCAGGGCGCAAGCCGTTTCACACGCTCAACCCGGCCCTCGCGCGGTTCGCAGACGGGAGAACGATGGTCTACGGCACGATGGGCGGGGAAGGTCAGCCGCAGACCCAGGCGGCCGTATTCAGCCGTTATGCCATGTTCGGGAAGCCGTTGCAGGCATCGGTCACTGCGCCGCGCTGGCTGCTGGGCCGGACGTGGGGCGAGGATAGCGTGAGCCTGAAGCTTGAAAGCAGGTTCGATCCGCTTGTGATCGAGCAGATGCGATCCGCGGGCCACGACGTTGAAGTGGTCGAACCGTTCACGTCGATGATGGGGCATGCCGGCGCCGTTGTGCGTCACGCATCCGGCTTGCTGGAAGG
The DNA here is from genome assembly GCA_050186055.1 of Hyphomicrobiaceae bacterium. GTDB lineage: Bacteria > Pseudomonadota > Alphaproteobacteria > Rhizobiales > Hyphomicrobiaceae > CAMDPA01. Next base: position 4,806 of record JBFWYV010000317.1, read on the forward strand.
GGGCACCGACCCGCGTTCCGATGGGGCGGCGATGGGATTTTGATGTGGCCGGAGCAATGGGCGAGAGGCATTCTGCCTCCCGCATCTCTCGTGCCCGGAACGGGCGTCCTGCGGCTCGCGTCAGAACGAGCAGGTGAGCAGGTTCTCAGCGGTCGATTTCTCGATGGCCGGCTTGTCCTCGACGTTGAGCACCTTGACGACGCCGTTGTCGACGATCATCGCGTAGCGCTTGGAGCGCACGCCGAGGCCGGGGCCGGAAAGGTCCTGCTCAAGGCCGCATTTCCTGGCGAAGTCTGCGGCGTCGTCAGCCAGCATCGTGACCTTTCCTTCCGCTCCGGTGGCCTTCGCCCACGCGTCCATCACGAAGACGTCGTTGACGGCGGTGCAGAAGATCTCCTGCAGGCCCTTTTCCTTGAGAGCG
>JBFWYV010000318.1:0-5183 GCA_050186055.1 Hyphomicrobiaceae bacterium
AAATAGGCGAGCGGCCGCGCGCCTCTCGTCGATACGGTTCGAGGCGGCGCCGATGCTCTCGCGCTCATCCGGGTTCGCGGGTCAGCGAGAACCCGGGAAGCCATGCCGCCACTATGCCGTGCCGCTCCGCCGGCAATCCACAGGTAGCAGTCGTTTCGATTGCCGTATTGCAACAAATAATGTCCTTCATATAGTCGCAGTGGTGAGCGCCGGATCGTTCGCTCCCCTTTGGCGTCGCAGTTGACTGGTGAGAGTTTGACTCCCGGATATCTGAGGTAAAGCTCTTGGACAGCCGACAAGCGAGCGACGAGCTGGCCCGTCTTCGGGAATGGCTGATCGATCTCCCCCGCCCTTGGAAACGCGCGATCCTGGCGGTCAACGATTTCCTTCTGCTCACGCTGGCTGTGTGGCTGGCGATTTCCCTGCGCCACGGCAAACTCTATATACCCCAGGACATCGGTCAGACGCTGCTGCTGCTGGCGGCACCTGCGAGCGGCGTGGCGATATTTGCCTGGTTCGGGCTTTATCGGCTGGTCACCCGCTACATCACCATCCGTGGTTCGTCGCGTCTGCTGATGTGCGTCGGGCTTTCGATCTTGCTCTGGGGCATGCTGGCGCTGTTGCTCGGCGCCCATTGGCTGCCGCGCAGCGTGATCGCCGTCCTCTATCCGCTCATCGGAGGCGGCCTCATCTTTGCCAGCCGCCAATTCTACGCTGCGGCCCTCCGCACCGTGGGTCTCAGGCTGCCGCGCCCCGGCGAAGAGCCCCGTCCTGTCGTCATCTACGGCACCGGCCGCACCGCGGTTCAATTGATCGACGCCCTGCACAACGCGCGTGAAGCCCGGGTGGTCGGCCTGCTCGACGACAATCCGTCCTTGCGCGGCCAGATCGCGGGCGGCGTAAAAATCTACCGTCCCGACAAGCTGACCCGGTTGATCGAGCGCGAAGCCGTGCGCGAAGTCATCCTTGCGCTGCCCGAACATCAGCGGCGCGAGCGCAAACAGATCCTCAAGCAGCTTGAGCGGTTTCCTGTCCGTGTCAAGACGCTGCCCGCCATCGAGGATTTCGCATCAGGCCGCGCCTCCTATAGCGAGCTCCGGCCGGTGGATGTCGAGGATCTGCTGGGCCGCGACCCCGCGCCTGCGGATCCCCGCCTGCTGACACGAACGGTGGCCGGCAAATCGGTCATGGTCACCGGCGCCGGCGGCTCGATCGGATCCGAGCTGGTCCGCCAGATCCTGAAGCACGGGCCCGAGCGCCTGGTGCTGTTCGAGCTGTCCGAGGTGGCTCTCTACGAGATCCAGATGGAGGTCACGGAGCTGATCGCCCTGATGCCGACGGCGGCCCGGCCCGCCTCCGTCGTAGCCGTGCTTGGCTCCGTGCAGGACGATGAATTCGTTCGTCGCGTGATCGAGGACAACAAGGTCGCCACCATCTATCACGCTGCCGCCTACAAGCACGTGCCGATCGTCGAGCACAACCCGGTCGCTGGTCTGGCCAACAACACGTTCGGGACCGAGGTGGTAGCCGCCGCCGCGAGGGGCTTGGGCGTGGAAAGGTTCGTATTGATCTCGACCGACAAGGCCGTGCGCCCCACCAGCGTCATGGGATGCTCGAAGCGCCTCGCCGAGATGATCCTCCAGGCGCACGCCGCCGACGGCGACTGCCGGACCATTTTCACGATGGTTCGGTTCGGCAACGTTCTGGACAGCTCGGGCTCTGTCGTGCGGCTGTTCCGCAAGCAGATCCAGGCCGGCGGACCGGTCACCGTGACCCACCCCGAAATGATCCGCTACTTCATGTCGATACCGGAAGCCGCCGGTCTGGTGCTGCAGGCCGGTGCGATGGCGACCGGCGGCGAGGTGTTCGTCCTCGACATGGGCGAGCCGGTCAAGATCGATGACCTTGCGCGCTCGATGATCAGGCTGATGGGATTGGAAGTGCGCGACGAGAACAATCCCGACGCCGATATCCAGATCAACTACGTCGGTCTGCGCCCTGGCGAGAAGCTCTATGAGGAACTGCTGATTGGCGAGAATACGATGCCGACGGAGCACCCTTTGATCCGCCGCTGCATCGAGCCCCACCCGACGACGGACGAGCTGATGCATGAGCTCGACGTGCTGGCTGCCGCAATGGAGGCCAGCAGCCGCGAGGCCGTCGATGCCGTGCTTTCGCGCATTGTCGAGGAGTATCGTCCGGGCGGCGGTGGCGCGACAGAAACGGCCGCCCTGCCGCTGGCCCCTGCCTCGCGAACGCTGCACTGAGCTTGCACCCGGCCGCAAAAGCGGCGGTGGCGCCACACGAACGCGCCTACTGGCCCTTCCAATCGTCTTTGACCTCGTCGCATTTTGCCGTCACGAAGTCGTTGACGTCCTCGACGACCATGCCCTGCAGCACATTGAAGGCGTTGTCGGTGGCGGTCGCAGTCCACATCGCGCCTTTCACCAGCGCAGGCGCCTCGACCGCTCCCCAATTCAGCGAAGCCTTCACCGCCTTGCCGCCCTCGAATGTCACCTTCGGCGCAAGTTCGAACTTGATGTCGGCCTTGCCGTCCTTGCGCTCTACTTCGCAATGCACCTGATGCTTGTCGAGTTGCGCTTCAAACCTGTCTTTGCCAAGAATGCTCGTCAGCATGTCGCGCTTCAGCTTCAGCGCCGCCGTGCATTTCACCCTGCCCCAGGGCCACGATGCCCGAGCCTTCTTTACGATCTTGTCCAACTGTGACTTGCGCCAGGATTTGATCACGTTGCAGGCGACGTCGGGCCCCGGCTTGCGGTTCCGGATCGCGGCGCAGATCGCCACCTTGCAGGCTTTGCGCGAGTTTCTCTCCGCCTTTTCCTCGGGCGTCAGTTCATCCGCCGTGAGACGTGTGCTGCCCTGGGCCATCGCCGGCACCGGGGAGCCGGCGGCGAGGACAAGAACGAGAAACACTCCATTCAAGGCGTACATGCGCAACCGGGTCATGGAAGCCTGTTCCCTCGATCCTGTGGTATTATATCTGAACATCATGCCCGTATCCGGCCGTGTTCTATCCGCATCGCAGTTCACTGTCCCGGAAATATGACAGAAGAAATGGCCCCGGCGCTGACATTGCATCCCAACTTTGACACCGGCGGCGCAAGCACTGCCGGCACCACGAACGCAGGCTTCGGCGTCTACGTGCACTGGCCTTTTTGCGCCTCCAAGTGTCCATACTGCGACTTCAACAGCCACGTACGCCATGGCGGCATCGACGAGGCACGCTTTCGCGCCGCCTACATCGCCGAGGTCGACGCCACAGCCGACCGCATCGGCCCCCGCAGGACAGGAAGCGTCTTTTTCGGCGGCGGCACACCCTCGCTGATGCAGCCGGAAACCGTCGCTGCAATTCTTCAGCGCATCGACCTCCGCTGGCCGCTGCTCGATACGGCGGAAGTGACGCTCGAGGCCAATCCGTCCAGCGTCGAGGCGCGCCGCTTCGCCGGCTATCGGGCGGCTGGCGTCAATCGCGTATCGCTTGGCGTGCAGTCCCTGGCCGATCCGGTCCTGCGCACCCTCGGACGCCTCCATACGGCGGACGAAGCACGCGAAGCCCTCGATATTGCCCGGCGAACGTTCGAACGCTTCTCGTTCGATCTGATCTACGCTCGTCCTGGCCAGTCACCGGCCGACTGGCGCCATGAGCTTGGTGAGGCGCTGAAGCTCGCTGAAGGACACCTGTCGCTCTATCAGTTGACCATCGAGAACGGGACACCGTTCGCGGCACTGCACGCTTCCGGACGGCTTCAGGTCCCCGGCGATGACGAGGCAGCCGGCCTCTACGCTTTGACCGGGGAGATGACGTCGGCTGCCGGCCTGTCGGCCTACGAGGTCTCGAACTACGCCCGTCCCGGTCAGGAAAGCCGCCACAATCTTCTTTACTGGCGCTACGGAGAATATGCCGGCATCGGGGCCGGCGCCCATGGCCGCCTGCTGGTCGGGTCAAAACGTTACGCCACCACAACCGAGCGCAGTCCTGAACACTGGCTCGCACGCATGGAACGGGACAGGTCCGCCCTCGTCGAGGACATCGAACTGACTCCCGCCGAACAGACCGACGAGGCGCTCCTCATGGGCCTCCGTCTGGCCGAAGGGATCGACTTCGGCCGCATCACGCGGCTTACCGGCACGCAGCCAGCACCAGCCGTGCTCGCGCAACTCATTGATTTGGGACTTATCGAGCAGCTCTCCCCACAACGCGTGCGTGCATCCCCAGCCGGGCGGATGGTGCTCAACGAGGTCGTGCTCCGTCTCTCGACCGCCCTCCAGACAGATGACGAACGACATGGAGCACTTTGACGGCATCGGCAGTCGTTCGCCTGATTGGCACGCAGGCGTGACGTTTGCACCATTTACAGAACACTGGCGCTCAGTCTAAGCACGCGAACCATGATGCGCGCTCTCTATAATTGGATGATGCGGACAGCCGCCGACCGTCGCGCGCCGCACGGGCTGTTCTGGGTTGCCTTCGCCGAGAGCTCGTTCTTTCCGATCCCGCCCGACGTCATGCTGGTGCCCATGGTGCTGGCCAACCGGGCCAAGGCGATGCTGTTTGCCGCCATCGCCACGGCCGGCTCCGTGATCGGCGGCATTGCCGGCTATCTGATCGGCTACTTCTTCATCGACACCATCGGTATGCCGATCATCGAGTTCTACGGCAAGGCCGCCAGTTTCGAGAGCTTCAGGCAGCTCTTCAACGAATGGGGCGTCTGGATCCTCATCATCAAGGGCATGACCCCCATCCCGTATAAGATCCTGACCATCACGGCCGGCGTCACTCACATGGCGATTGTGCCGTTCATCATCGCCAGCATCATCGCGCGCTCCATGCGGTTCTTCCTGGTGGCGGCGCTTCTCTATTGGTTCGGTCCCCCGATTCGCGACTTCATCGAGCGGCGCCTCGGCCTCGTGACCACCGCATTCGTCGTGGTCCTGATCGGCGGTTTCGTTGCCGTGAGGTATCTGCTTTAAGAGAGCAACTTTGGACTTGAAACTCACGCCCCGCCCAGAGTGCTTCCGGAAAAGTGGGAACCGGTTTTCCGATAAGACTCGCTTGCGGCCGGCTCCCCGAAGGGGAGTCGCAAGCGCAACTAAGAAGAAGCACGACAAGTCGAAAAGCTAGGGCCTCGAACTGAGGTGAATTTCAAGTCCGTTGCTTTAGC
>JBFWYV010000319.1:0-5159 GCA_050186055.1 Hyphomicrobiaceae bacterium
CCTGATCGGCTCCCCGAGGCTCCTGAGGGCCATGTGTTGATTTCGATCCATGATGGCCTTGGCGACGGATTGGACCTGGATCCCGCCGTCATCGCGGCGCGGCTCGATCGCTTACCGCTCGTGGATGCCGGCGATCCGATCGTATTGATCGGCGACGGCAAGGAGGTTCGGTTCTTCGGGCAGACGTTCCGGTTTCCCAAAGGGGTGAAACAGCGCCAAATCATCCGTCATACCTGACCATTACGGCCGCCGGCAACGGCACTCTCACGAAGCTCGGCATCTTGACTGCGGCCGACACAACCAACCGGCTGGCTGTCAAATCCAACGCCGCGCTGTTCAGCCACGATGATGTGACGCCCGGCACCGGCGACATGCGAATCGTGCTGAACAAGAGCGCCGCCGGCAAGGACGCGGCGTTCAATTTCCAGGATGGGTTCAGCACGCGGGCGCTGTTCGGCCTGCTCGGCGATGACAATTTCACCGTCAAGGTCTCGGCGGACGGGTCGACCTTCAAGACTGCGATTGTGATCGACAAGAGCAACGGTCACATCGGCATCAACGGCTCGCCAGACTCGAACAACTGGCTCGCGGTCAGCGCCGACGGCGTCCTCTTCAACAAGGACGCCTCCGGCGACATGCGCGTCACCATCAACAAGAGCGCGGCTGGCAAGGATGCGGGCTTCACGCTTCAAGACAACTTCAGCACGCGGGCGCTATTCGGCCTACTCGGCGACGACAACTTCACCGTCAAGGTCACGCCGGACGCCTCGACCTTCTACACGGCGCTGACGATCGACAAGAGCAGCGGCAAGATCGACCACACGCAAGGCGCCAAGTTCTCGGCCTATGTGAACTTCGACGACTATCACGCGGCGGGCGCCTGGGCGAAGATCGGCTTCAACAACGCCAACCACAACGACCAGAACGCATTCAGCGCGGCGAACAGCAATTTCGTGGCGCCGGTTGCCGGCTATTACCTCTTCGGCGCGCATTTCGTGTTCAAGAAGAACGCCACGCTGCCGACCGAGGTCGATCTCGCCTTCTACCTCAACGGCTCAATCATCACGCAGTCCGAGGTGCTGACCAAGACAGTCGTCGATCTCGGCACGTTCCTGCATACGACCGCGGTCCTCAAGCTCAGCGCCGGCGACGCGGTGGACGCCCGCATCCAGTTCATCACCAACGATGGATATGTCGCCGCCAACACCAACAACTTCTGCGGCTCCAGGATAGCCTGAATGAGGGAGAGGTTATGACTGAGCAGATCGTGCTGCCGACCAGCGTCCGCGGCTACGTCCGCGAACTGCAAGCGCAGATCCAGGTGCTGTCAGAGCGCGCCGCGAACCTCGCCGCCAATTTGGTCGCGGCAAACGAGCAGAACGAGCTGCATCTTGCGCGCGTCGACGCGCTCCAGAACGAGATCGCGAAGGCCAAGGAGCCGCGCGACGCCAAGCCGGATGCGCCGCCGGGCTGATCCGGTCTTCCCGATTCCGATCCTCAACCCAGGCCGCCTCCGGGCGGCTTTTTTCATCTGGAGAACCGACATGGCGGCTTCGACCTACGACGAGGCACTGCGGCGCCTCCTCGCCCACGAGGGCGGCTACACCAACCATCCGTCCGACCCCGGCGGGCCGACGAATTTCGGCGTCACGATCTATGACTACCGCAAATACCTGAAGTCCAACGCCACGGCTGCCGACGTCCGCGCCATGACGGTCGGCGAGGCCAAGGCGATTTACCGCAAGCGCTACTGGGATGCGCAGCGCTGCGACGAACTGCCGGCCGGTGTCGATTACTCGCTGTTCGATTATGGGGTGAATTCCGGGATTGGCCGCAGCGGCAAGGTGCTGCGCCGGGTCGTCGGTCTCCCCGACACCACGCATGTGGTCACCGACGAGGTGCTGCGCGCCGTCGCCAAGCGCGATCCGAACGCGCTGGTCATCGCCATCAATGACGAGCGCCTGACCTTCCTCAAGCGCCTCAAGACCTGGCCGGTGTTCGGCAAGGGCTGGGGCGCGCGCGTCGCTGCCGTGAAGTCCGTAAGCCTGCGCATGGCCGCACAACAGGCGCTGGCGCCCTCGATCATGCCCGATGCTGCACCTGTTCCCGGCAAGGGTGTCGTGCCGGCGCCGGCAGCAGCAAGGAAAGTGATCGTGGGGACTGGCACCGCCGCCCCGGTCGCTGCCGGAGGCAGCTTCACGGACTGGGTCATCGCACATCCGTGGGAAACCGCGGCGCTCGGCTGCGGCGTCGTCCTGATCGTCGGCGGCTCGGTCTACGCGCTCAACCGCTGGCATCAGCGCCGGCAGGAAGCAGCCATCCCCGGAACGCCCATCGTCCCCGCACTCGCCGCCGCCTGAACCACAGGAAAGTTGCCCATGCTGCTGTTCATCTCGATGACCGCAACGCTTGTTGCGGTCTATTGGTTTTGGATTCGCCCGATCCTGAAATCTCGCCCGGCATTCCGCGAGCTCTATCAAGAAGAGGAGAATTTCCTCGAAGCCCTACGCGTGAAGTTTGCCGGCATCAAGCAGAAGCTCTCGTCCGCGGTCGTGATCGCCGCAAGCGCGGTCGTCAGCGGCTACGACTTCTTCGCGCCCATCGTGAGCGGCGTCGATGTGAGCTCGATCGCCGCGCAGGTGCCCTCCTGGGCCTGGCCGCTGATCCTGATCGCTGTGACGGCCGTCATGAAATATTTCCGCGACCTTGCCGATAGGCGGCACGAAATTGAGCTCGGCAACGGCTCACCCGCGCCGCAGGAGAAGTGAGCCATGTGGACCTGGCTTGCGAGCCTCATCGGCGGGCCTGTCGTTTCCGGGCTGATCAATGCCTATAAGGCCAAGCTGGACGCTGCAAACACGCAGGACCGGATCGCCGCCGATCTCGCCGCGAAAGAAATCGAGGCGGAGATTGAGGCACGCAGGCAGGCCTCGGCGATCATCATCGCAGAGCAGGGCCGCTGGTACACGGCGATCATTCGGCCGCTGCTTGCCGCGCCGGTGATCATTTATTTCTGGAAGGTGATCGTCTGGGACAAGGTGCTCGGGCTCGGCAGCACCGATCCGCTCACTGGCATGATAGCCGACTGGACTGGTCTGATCATCACTGCCTACGTCGGCGGACGATCGATCGAAAAGGTCGCGCGCATCCTGCGCCGCTAGCGGCTCCGCTTTCCTCAATCGTATCCATCGAGATGCCGAACAGACTGGACGAGATCAGCCGAGTGATCGGCAACATCGAAGCCGAGGTGCGCAATCTGTCCGCCTCAGTCGCCCACGTGCGCCGCTCGGCTGCGGAGCAGCACCGCGAAAACCGCGAGAAGCTCGAAAGCATCAGCGAGCGCGTGGAGAAGATCGAAGCGGATATGAAGCCGCTCGGAAAGACGGTTGCGACGATGGAGCCGATCGTTGCGGGCTATGCCGTGACGCGGTGGAAGATCGCAGGGGCGTTCGCGCTTGGCACGAGCATCATCACCGCGCTCGGATGGGTAGTTTCGCTGTTTGCCGGAAAGATAATAGCTTGGTTCCTGTCGCTGTTCCGTTGAGACTACAGACCGCATGAGAGATTGATTTACCTTTTGAGCCGAACAAGGATCTGCTTCATCTGATCGATCTCGCGCTGCTGTCCCGCGACGATTTCACTGCAGAGTTTTTTCAATTCGGTATCCGTGAGCGTGGCCCCGTTACACATGAGAATTGCGCCTGAGTGGTGCGGGATCATCGATCTAATGAATTGCTCATCGGCGACGGCAGACTGCAGTCGAATTCCGACGAAGAATAGAACGAGGGCCATGACGGCAACTGCGCCGATGGCTAGGTTGGCTCTCATGTTAGGGTACATCGCATGCATAACCGCAAGTTCGATGATCGCCATGGGAGCTGCCATTAGGCCGGCCATATAAGCTTGATTCACGTTCACATACACGTTCGCAAAACGGTCGACCATCGCGTACATCAGGATGAACATAGCGACGTAAGAAAGGGCAGTCATGATTGCCAACTGTCCATAGTGTGCTTTGTGCATGGAGGCGTCCTCCGGTTATGCGATATCTGATAAGAACGAGACGCAGGTCGGCGATGACACTGACCAACAAATGCAGCAATCCTGGCTAGCTACCCCGTTTCGCGTAGATCTCGGGCTATTCGAGCAACCTCCGATGCAGCCGCGGTGTTTCGCTAACCTCCTCTGCCATCGTGGATGATCTGAAATGGTGATGTATGCGTTTCGTCATGCACTTTGGTCCCGCTTGCCAAAGCCTCGCTGAGGGCGAAAACCCATGTAAATCGCGAGAGCCATCGACGCGGGACAGGACAGCAGCAGGACGACAACGAGCGCTGTGCCCCGAGAGGCGCCGAAAAGAAGCAATACCGCTCCGCTCAGGACGAGCATCAGCGGCAGGCATGCCCAAACCAAGCGGAAGGATCCATGCGGCATTTCGTTTCCGGCAGTGCGCTCGGGCTCTGCCGAGGGAAGTGGTCTGCTCATCGAATCCTCCCGTCTTCTCTCGATGCCGTTCGATTTCACGGCTATTCACGGCTATAGCCGAGCTCGGCGGAGACGCAGCGCATTGCCGACCACGCTCACCGAGGACAGCGCCATAGCGGCGGCGGCGATGATCGGCGATAGCAGGATGCCGAAAAACGGGTAGAGCACGCCGGCCGCCACCGGCACACCAAGCGCGTTGTAGATAAACGCGAAGAACAGGTTCTGGCGGATATTCCGCATCACGGCCTGGGACAGGTGCCGAGCCCGGACGATGCCGGTGAGATCCCCTTTCAACAACGTGACGCCCGCGCTTTCCATTGCGACATCGGTGCCAGTCCCCATCGCTATGCCGACGTCGGATGCTGCCAGCGCTGGCGCGTCGTTTACGCCGTCGCCTGCCATGGCGACGACCTTTCCGGCCGCCTTGTAGCGTTGAACGACGGCGCTCTTCTGGTCGGGAAGTACCTCTGCCTCCACGTCGTCGATGCCCAATCGGCGTGCAACGGCCCTGGCTGTCGTCCAGTTGTCACCGGTTAGCATCACGACCCGGATCCGGTCGGCTTTAAGCCCGCTTAGCGCCTCGGGCGTACTCGCCTTGATCGGGTCGGCGATCCCGAGCGAACCGGCGACGGCTCCATCAACGCTCATAAAGATTGCTGTCGCGCCGTCATTGC
>JBFWYV010000320.1:0-5126 GCA_050186055.1 Hyphomicrobiaceae bacterium
ATTACCTCGGGCTCGCCCGGCTCGCCGTCGCGGATAATGACGAGGCCACCGGGCGGGATGCGGTCGGCCTTGGCGAGGTTGCGCTTGACGTCCGCGTCTGGGAGCGCCGCCGCAACGAGAACCTTGACCGCATCAAGGACCTGTTCTCGCTTGCTCGTCACCGCAGACTCGCCACGAGGACTGAGATGACGAATGCGAATGACAGCAGCGTCATCACGAATGCGGTCCGCTGGTACTTCACAGTCATCTCCAATGGCTGGCGATCACGCCCGGCACGCGGTCGGCCCAGCGTTGCGCGATGGCCGCAATATCGAGTCGCTTCCTTAAGCTGACCTGCGGGACCAGGATGAACACGACGACGGTCGAGCGGCCCTTCAAACGAGTGAACTGCCCGCCCGCCCGTGTGCGGCCGATGTTCGGCCTTGCCAAACCTTTCTTGCTCAGCCGCGCGTTGTCGGCCACGAGCAGCGAGGGTCGACCGCGCCGATAGACGAAGCGCAGCCGAATGCCGGCGCGCCGCTCCCAGCCGCCCGGCGTGATCCGCTTCATGGCGCCGGTCGCGCTGATGCCCTTCACGCCGGCCGCGGCCGTTGGGATCGCGAGCCACAAGCCGCGGCTCGACTTGATCGTCACCCCGCGGTCGAAGGCATCGACGATGTTGGGCGCCTTCGACCAGACGAACGATGCGGCTTCCAGGCTAGCGCCGGCCTCCGGATAGGTCTTTCCCCGCCAGGTGTTGGCGAGGCGTTGCCCCAACCCGGCATCAATCACATCGGCGCGCAACTCGACCTTCAGGCCATCGGTGACCTGGCGCATGGCGCTGGTGACGGAGCGCGCCGCGCTGGCCTCGGCTTCGGTCAGTCCCTTGGCGAGGTCGTCGGTCTTCAGCGTGAAGCGCATCGGGGTCAGGGCGGCGGTGCGGCTTCGCACGTCCACACGAGTCGGAGGCTATCGATGGTTGGCGTTGCGATGACTTCGAACGTCTCACTTTCGATCTTGACCGTGTCGCCCGTCGCGGGATCCGAGACTTCCGACCTGCGTACGTCGATCAGCATTGTCGGTAAGACAGCTCGGCTGTCGCCAAAGCCGACGACCTGATCGGGTCGCCGCGTGACGACGCGGACGGCAATCCCGGCGCCTGCACTGCCCGCGCGCCAGATGGCGTCACGGGCGATATTTGGGTCGGCGAACAGGGCGTCGATGGCTGTGGCGACCGCCGGCATCAGAAGCTGCCGTTAAGGCGCACCCGCCCAACGGTTTCGCCGGCGCCATTGCCGACGGCTTCGATGGCGACACCGATCAGCGTGTTGCCGGTCCCGACGCTGGTCGTCTCCTTGTTGGTGTTATCCCAATAGATCTTGTCGCCGACCGCCCAGGCCTGCGAGGCAGCCTTCTTGAGATCGAACACGCCGACAAGTGCCGCCTCCACGGTTTCGCCGTTGCCCGCAACGCCCGTGGCAACGCCGAAGATCGAGCCGACAAGGAGGCCGTCGCCGGAAGCAACCGCATAGGGCGCCGTGAGGGTGGTTGTCTTGCCGGGCTGAACGTAGTTCTTCATGAGATGAATCCTTTCCGAAACGACAGAGGGCAGCCGAAGCTGCCCGTCTCGTCAGTCCAAGTTCAGTTGTTTTGCGGATTACGCGCCGGGATTCTTGTAGAGCCCGCGCCAGTCGATCGCCTTGGCGCCAAAATCGAGCCGGCACTTGATCTCGACGCCGTCGACGTCGAAGCCGTTGCGCGTCTCGATATAAGCGCCTTCCTGTCCTTCCAAATAGGCGTATTCGATGGTGTCGATCTGAGAGGGATTGGCGGCGAGGTACCAGGCGGTGAGGCTTGCGGCGTCGAGGCGCGGCTCGGCAATGGGTGCGAGCGTGCGGATCGACTGCGGCACCACGTCACCGGTCTTGGCCGGGATGAGGTTCTGGGCGATCAGCTGCTCGGCCGCGAGTTCCAGCGCCGACGGCACGATCAAGAACCTCGGCCTGATATTGAGCACGGTTTTCTTGTCGAGGCCGGTCTGCTTGGCCATGGTGGCGCGCCCCTCGCCAACGCCTGTGACATTGAGAGCCGAGCCGGCGCCGGCCAGGTTATTGTGATCGGCATGGAACAGCGCCACGCCGTCGGCCATGGCTGCGTTGTCGATGATGATGCTCCAGACCACATCGCTCTCCAGCGTCGCGATGGCGGTGCCGTACATGGCCGGGATGCGGGTGAAGGCATCGAGATCGTCATTGATCAGCACCTGGCGGGTGATGGCCACCACGCGGCCATAGGTCTCGATCCGATAGCTCTCCTTCGACTCGGCGATGGTGCCGCGCTTGAACTCGCCGCTCTCATTGACCTTGAGGAGCTGCGGGGCTTCGCCGATCTGGACCCGGTACATGGCCTTGAAATCGGTGGCGAGCACCTGCCGGCAGAAGGCCAGGAAGGTGCGCGGATAGACGTCATAGGCCTTGCGCAGCGTCTTGTTGGTGACGGCGGCGAGCACATTGGGGAAGTCGGAGGTCGAATGCAGCGCCCGGGTGGCGACCTCGTCGCGCGACATGCCGCGCACGTTGACCCCCGCCGAGGTCAGGAACTCGCGGGCGATTTCCAAAAGCGTCATGCCGCGGTATTCGCGCGCGGGATCGCTGAGCCGAAATTCAGCCGGGCTGTAGCGATGCAGCAGCGAGTCGATGACGGCATCGCGCCGGGTGATGCGCTCGTCGCGACCGCCAAGCGGCATCGAGACATGCGGGAACACGCGGGTGCGATCGGAGGCCGCCGCCATCTTATCGAGGATTGTCCGCCGCGCTTCGTCGAGCGGAACATTGCGCGCAACCAGATCCTCGGCAAAGGCCCGTTCCAGGCCAAGCCGGTCGGTGAGACCGAAGATGGTGGTGACGCGCTCGCGCTCGATTTCCTGGGCGCGGGCGGCAATCGCTTCCGGCGTCGGGACCGGCGGCTCGGGCGCACGCGTTGCGACCGGAGCGGCGGCGGCTTCCGGCGCAGTCGTGTCCACCGGCATCGGGGTCGGCTTGGCAGCACGCTGCGAACGACGGGGGCGCTGCTCGGTCCGTTCCACCTGCTCATCGAGGATACCGGGCAAAGATGCGGCCTCAGCGGAAGCCGCAGGCGCATCGCCAGCTGCGGCGGGCTCGGACACAACTGTCGTGGTCTCTTGGTCATTCATCGTGGTTCTCCTGGAAAGGACCGCATCGTCCCGGGTGACGACGCAGGGCGTGAGGCGATCAACCGTGCGGAAGCCGGCCGCCGGATCGGCCCCGACCGGGACCGCAGAAATCTCAAACGGTGTCCAATCAACCGCCCGCCATAGTTCCGGGCCGTTGTCCGGGCGGGTGATCTCGTAGCGATGGACCTGGTAGCCGATCGACACCGCGCGGATGTGCCCGCTGCGGATGTCGTCCCAGATCGGATTGATGTCGTCGCGTTCGCTCAAGCGCACGCGCGCGAGCCCGCGTCCGTTCTCGATTCGGGCGCTGCCCGGCACGACCGATCCGATAATGCTTTCGAGCGCGCCGAGGTCATGGACCTTCAGGAGTGGCGCCCCGCCGTTGAGCCGCTCAAGCCGAACATTGGCGGAATCCATGCTCAGCTCTTCGTCGAACGGCTCGCCGAAGAACGGCTGGCGGCGGACCCGCGCGCCGGTCGACCAGACCACATCGATCGAGCGGTCCTGCTCATCGAGGGTGGTGGGCAGAAGGTCGGCCGCGCGCGTGAGCGCCGGCAGGTTGATGGTGCCGTGCATCGGTTAGCTCCGAATGTGTTCAGTCGTTTTCGACGAGGCGGAGCGCCATGCGCGCGATGGCATTGCCGTCGCTCGAAACTGGCTCCGATTGCTGCACGCCGGTCTTGGTGACCTTGCGCGGGTCTGAGTCGAGCACGAGGCCAAGCGCATCGAGCTTGGCATTCATGGCCGCGATCTCCGCGAGGACGGCATCGGGGTTATGGCCTTGCCGGGCAATGGCCTGGCCCAGGGTCATGGTGCCCGAACGCATCGCCAGGAGATCTGCCATCGCATCCTTCAGCGGATCGACCGCTTCGAATTTCGGCGGTGACCAGGCAACCGGAATACTCTCCTGCGGCAGCTGTCCGGCCGCCCAGGCCTGCTCGGTGAACCAGTCCCAGGCCGGCTGGCACAGCATCGGGATGAACAGCTGCCACTGCGCCGCATCGATCATGCGGCGGAATTCGACCAGGCCGGCGCGGATCGAGGAGTAGTTGACCTGGGAGAGGTCCCCGGTCAGCAGCTCATAGGGCAGCCGGAAGCCGGCCGCGATGATGTGAAGCTGTCCCCTAAGCCACTCCGAAACGCCCGCGGTGGTCGCCGGCTGGTTGAACTTGATATCCTTGCCGCCGCGGGCGTAGGCGATCAGCCCCGGCTCGAACTGCTCGACCCGGTTGCCATCGACGTCAACCACCGTGGGCGCAATTCCCTGCTCGGGCTCGTCGGCGCCGAGCACGATGCCGACGACGCAGGCCTCCGTCTTCTTGCGGACGAGCTCGGCCTGGGTCCAGTCGTCGAGGTCGCGCAGGCAGCGCATGATCGGCGCGCCCCATGGGACGCCGCGCACCTGGGTGCGCTGCTTCTCGTACACATGGGCCACGTCGGCCGCCGGCACCGCGGCACTGTCGAGACGCCGGCGAAGCGTGGGCACGCTGTCGCCCGGATGCTGTGCGAACAACCAATAGGCGCGACGGCGGCCGATGGCATCAAACTCAACGCCCTGGACCATGCGCCCGCCGTCCCGCAGCTCGCCATTGCGGCTCGCATCCAGCAGGTCGGCCTCGATCACCTGCAATTGCAGCGGCACGTTGAGACCGTCGCCGGCGCGCCGGGGCCGGCGGCGGACCAGCACTTCGCCGGCCTCGATCATCTCGCGGCAGGCCAGCGTCTGCAGCCCATAGAAGTCGAGCTGGCCGTCGGCGTCGCACTCGGTCGCCCAGGCCTCCCACAGCGCGTCGGCTTGTCTGTCGAGCCGGTCATTGCCGGAGGCCGCGCGCGGCATGATACCGGCGCCGACGATGGTGTTGACCAATACCGAGACCGCCTTGGCGGCATGCGGATTGTTGCGCACGAGATCCCGCATGCGGTCGCGCAACAGCGCGCCAGCGGTCGCAATCTC
>JBFWYV010000321.1:0-5117 GCA_050186055.1 Hyphomicrobiaceae bacterium
CCCGCTTTTAGGTCGGCGGGGTACATCTTGTGTACCACGCCCCCATACTCGATCGCTTTTTCGAGGTCCGATTGCGACTGCGCGGGATTCCCGGCCGCGGCTCCCTTCGGCGTCGAAGCCGTGGCGATGCTGGCACCCGGCGCCAGACCGCCCAGACTGCCGAGCTCTCCCCCTGCCGAACAGGCCCCCGCGAGCATCGCCGCCAAAGAGACCGCCAGAACGCCGCGGGCCCGCGGCGCTTTTGGGTCCGTATTTCGTGTTGGGAACTTCATGGGGCCTCCGTGGCTCGCACGCGAGCGCAACAGGTGATTCGCGGGTCTGGAACCAGTTTCTGGGACAGTGCTCAACATTGCGTTAATCAGCCGCTGCCCGCGTACGGGGGTCAGTGAGGGGCCCGCTCTGCACAACGGATCTGGCGGAGCCGTTGTGCGCGCCTCGTGTTGGGGTTAAGCCGGAGAAGGAATGGAGCTTCCGATCCTGAGCTCCCGTCTGCGCAGTCCAGGGCGATGGTCCCCGTCGGGTGGACCGGCCCCTCCTCATCGAGCTTCGTCCATGACCAGCACTGAGACCACGGCGCCAGCCTACCTTCCCTCGGATGTCCTGCTTGCAGCCGACAGCCCCGGCAACGCCGTCCCGGTGCGCCTTGTCGGAGAAAAGGAGGGAACGGAGATTGGCGGTATCAGCGCCACCCAAACCGCATGGCTCGCAGCGCTGCGCTTCAAGCCGACGCCCAAGCGATTGGCGCTGTTGCCCGGTACGGACGGCTCGATTGACGGAGCTGTGTTGGGTATCGGCGCCGAGAATTCCGGCGAGCCGGCCGGCCCCTCGCAGCTCCTTGCCGGGCTGCTGCCGACGCAGTTGCCCCCCGGCGTATACGGCTATGCGGGCGATGCCGCTGCCGATCCGCTGGCGGCGATCGCCTGGGGCCTCGGCGCTTACAAATTTCGCCGCTACAAGACCGGCGCAATCGCCAACGACGAGCTGGTCCGATTGAAGCTCGGGCCCGGCATCGACCGGGCAAGGGTGCTGGCAATCGTCGAGGCAGTCTGGCTCGCGCGCGATCTCATCAACACGCCGGCATCCGACATGGGGCCGGCCGAGCTCGAGGCGGCTGCACGAAATCTCGGCGAACGCCACGGCGCCAAAGTGACGTCGACGGTCGGAGACGATCTGCTGGCCGCGAACCTGCGCCTGATCCATGCGGTCGGCCGCGCCAGCGTGAGGCCGCCGCGGCTCATCGACCTCAACTGGCAACGGCCCGGCGCGCGTGACGATGCGCCGAAGGTGACGCTGGTCGGCAAGGGCATCTGCTTCGATACCGGCGGTCTCGACATCAAGCCGGCGAGCGGCATGCTGCTGATGAAGAAGGACATGGGTGGCGCCGCAACCGTTTTGGCCCTTGGCGCGATGATTATGGCACTCGGGCTCGACGTGAAACTGAGGGTGCTGATCCCGGCTGCCGAGAACTCGATATCGGGCGACGCATTCCGCCCGCAGGACGTCATCAGGGCCCGCGATGGGCGAACGGTCGAGATCGGCAACACCGATGCCGAGGGACGGCTCGTGCTGTCCGACGCGCTGTCGCTCGCCGACGAGGAGGCACCGGACACGTTGCTGACCTTCTCGACGCTGACGGGAGCTGCGCGGGTCGCGCTCGGCCCCGAACTGATGCCCGTCTACACCGACGACGACGTCTTTGCCGCACAGATAGCCGCCGCGGGAATGAAGGTCGGCGATCCGACCTGGCGAATGCCGTTCTGGCCCGGTTACGAGCGCAATCTCGACAGCGAGGTTGCCGACATGGGCAACGTCGGTGACGGCCCATTCGCCGGCTCGGTCGTCGCAGCCCTGTTCCTGCGCAGGTTCGTCAAGCGCGCCCGCCGTTTTGCCCACTTCGACATTTACGGCTGGCGGCCGGCCGCGAAACCGCTGGGACCCAAAGGCGGCGAGCCGCACGCGGCCCGCGCCATGCTCGAGGTCATCGAAGGTCTCTATCGCCCGGCGTGAGCCCTGACAGTTGCGTCAGAACGAGGTAACGCGAGACGAGCATGCAACCACCGGATAAGCGCCTCACGCCTGCCCGCGCAGACCTTGCTGCTTTGCACCTCCAGGGCAAAGTAGAGGCTCAACGCTTCGCCGAAGGCATGGCACGGCAGGTGGCGCGCCCGGTGGTCGCATTGCGCCAGAAGCCCGAGCCCAGAGCCGGCATCGATACCGAACTGCTGTTCGGCGAGGTTGTCACCATCTATGATGTCGCCGAAGGATGGGCGTGGGGACAGGCGGAGGCGGATGGCTACGTCGGCTATGTGCCGGCTGATGTGCTGAGCACCGTCGTGCTGGAGCCCACGCATCGGGTCTCTGCGATCGGCACGTTCGTCTATCCGCAAGCGGACATCAAAGCCGCACCGATCCATCACCTGTCGATCAACTCGCGCATCACCGTATCGGAAGCTGACGACCGCTTCTGCCGACTGCAAACGGGCGGCTACGTGATTGGCAGACACGTGACGCCACTGGCCCGCTATGCGCGCGACTTCGTGGAGATTGCCGAACGGCTGATCGGCGTTCCCTACCTGTGGGGCGGCCGCTCGCGTCTGGGCGTGGACTGTTCCGGCCTCATCCAGCTCGCGATGCAGGCAGCGGGCCTGCCGTGCCCGCGCGATTCGGACATGCAGCAGGAGGAGATCGGCGAGCCGGTGCTCGTGCCTGAGAACCTCGAAGGGCTGCAGCGCGGCGATCTGGTGTTCTGGCCCGGCCATGTCGGCGTGATGTCGGATGGCATGATGCTGCTGCATGCGAACGCGCACCACATGGCAGTCGTGATCGAGCCGTTGGCGACTGCGGCCAAGCGCACGAGCAGGAGCGGCCAGGAGATCGCGGCGATCAAACGGCCGGCTGCACTGGGAGCGCCGCCGACCGTCGCGCGCAGCGAGTAGGCGGGGCTTCGACCACGACCGATTGCGCCGTGTCAATGATGTCATCGGTGACGGTGGCAACGTCCATCAAGATCACGCCTGTGGGAAGCCTCACATGACGACGTCAGCAGCACGCGTTCTGACAATCCTGACGATGCTGACGCTGACCGGGCTGGCAGCACCGGCCGCGAGTGCCGACGAAACGACGGAGCGCGGGCATGGCATCGTGAATTCCCTATGCTCGCGTTGCCACGCAATCGGGAAGAGTGGTGCGAGCCCGCGCAAGGAAGCGCCGCCATTCCGCGAAATCTCGAAGCGCTATCCGTTGCGGCATCTGGAGGAGGCGCTGGCCGAGGGGATCGTGACCGGCCACAACGACATGCCGGCGTTCAGCTTCGAGCCGGACGAGATCGATGCGATTCTCGCCTACATCGATTCGATTTCCCAGCCGAACGACAAGCCATAGACACCGACCCGATCGCGGGCAGAACGGCGCTGGTAGCATGCCGTTGATCTGGCGCAACGACGATCCGTGGACCAGCAGGCAACCCTTGGTCATCCAACGGCTAGAGGGGCAGTGCTCGTCATGAACCATCGCCACCGCAAGGTGCTTCACGCCATTTTCGCCCATCCCGTCAGCGCAAACATCGACTTCAAAGCGGTGACGCACGTGTTGGAGGAACTCGGGGCGGAAATCGACAACAAGTCCGGAAACAGGATCGGCGTTACGCTCAACGGTCACACGGTGGCTTTCACGCACGTCCATCACGATCTCCCCAAGGAAGAGGTCGCACAGGTGCGCAAGTTCCTGGAGACATGTGGCATCGATCCCGCCGACTATCCTGTTTGAGAAGCATTCAATTGCCGAGAAGGGGGTACCTATGAGATCGACGTCGGCAATCTTTTCCGGCCTGGCGGCAGCAGCCATGATGGCTGCAGGGACGCATGCCGTGTGCGCTCAAACTTCGGACGGCGCACAACAGAACGCGCAACAGAATGCAACGCCCGCAAGGCCACGGGGATTCGACTACTGGCAGCCGGATTGGATGATCCGCGAGTTATGGGGGCCCGGCCGCATGCCGAAAAGCGTCATGGTCAGGCTTTTGCGGCATACGACCTACATGCAGTATGGCGTGCCGACCGAATACGCGGACGCCAAGTCCACCGTTAAGCCGGATGCAGCCACGCTTGCTGCCGGCGGCAAACTCTACGCGCAGCACTGCGCCTCCTGCCATAGCAAGGACGGAATGGGCAACGGCGACGCAGCGCGCGCGCTTTCGCCTTCCCCTGCGCTGCTCGGCTACATGATCAAACGTCCCGTGGCTGTCGACGAATACCTGCTGTGGACGGTCTCGGACGGCGGCAAGCAGTTCAATTCCGAGATGCCGGCATTTCACGAAATTCTCGCGCGCGACGACATCTGGCGCATCATCGCCTACATGCGCGCCGGCTTCCCCCAGGACAGCCAGCAATCTGCTCCGTCCGCCGGCGCAAAAAAATAAGCTCGCGTTTCGGAAGCGTGAGTTCGAGAAATGCGAAAAAAAGGTCGGCACATGAGGATCGCCTCGCGTGCCGATCGCGACTCGCGAGCGCCAATCGCTAGCGGCGCAACGACATGATGTATGCCGAGACTGCTGCGATCTCGTCGCGCGTGAGGGGAATCTGCGGCATGGGCGGGTGCGGAACGACGATGCGGCCGGCAATAGCCTCCGCATTCTGTCCGGGCTTATTGGCGATCGACAGAAAACTTGGAACGTCGGCAGCGACCGATGTCGTGGCGCCGCTCGCGCTGACTGCGTGACATGAGGAACACAGCTTGGTCGCAAGCGTTGCGCCGTCGCCGACGGCATCCCGGACCTGCGCACGCGCCTCTCCACCCGACAGGCTTCTCGACACGAGTAGGACCAACAGAACAGCAATGATCAGAACCAAGACGATATGCAGCATCCGATTCGATTTATCTCGTGCTGTGCTCATGGCCGCGCTCCTATCCCTGCCAAAACCTCGATGAACTCTCGACTGGTTCTCACAGGACAGCATTGTCGTCGATCAATGCTCGAAGCACCTGAAAGGCCGAGGCGGACAGGAGCCTATCGGGGCGCGCGTTGCATGGAATACGAGGGCGCGCCGACAGGGCCGAGGCTGTCGATATAGGCGAGCAGCGCGTCGATCTCCACCCGCGAGAACTCGAACATCGGCATC
>JBFWYV010000322.1:0-2057 GCA_050186055.1 Hyphomicrobiaceae bacterium
AATCGGTCCGATCGCCAGACGTCGAAGGATACACGCTGGGTCGCGGTGACGAGATTCTCGCGGGTCTTGTACTGCAGCGTGAGATCGCGCGCCGTCAGCAGCGGCTGCGCCGGTTCCGGATTGGGCTGCAGGGGCGGCGTCTCCGTGGTCGTGATTGCGGACATCGCGTCTGTCGCTTTCAGCGACTAGATCAGCTGCCGGGCAGGCCGTGGACCTCCGGGAAGAACATGTCCTTCCATGACGTCGCCTTGCGCTTGATGGATCCGATCTGATGCATGAACTCCGCAAACTTGAAGAACCCCTTCGGCGCGGAGGAGGACCAGTCGGCGTTGGGATCCTGGATTATCTTGAGCAGGTCCTCCAGCGGCATGGTTTCTCCTGACGCTTTCAGATACGTCTGCGCCGCCGCCTTCGGGTCATTCCGGATCGATGCCAACGCCTCGTCGACGCTCTTCTGCACCGCTTTCATCAGCCCCGGGTTGGCGTCGTGGAATTTGGTCGTCGCGTAGATCACGCCATTCGAGAAGGGACTACCGAACACCTCGGACGATTCGAGAATCGCATGAAAGCCGGGCTGCGCGAGTTCCCGCTGTGCGTAGGGAGGCGCGGCGAAATGCGCGTTGATCACATTGTTCGCAGACATCATTGCAACCGCGGCATCCGCATGCCCCATCGACACCGTCAGGGGGTCGAGCTTGCCGTGGTTGCCTGGGCCGAATGCCTTTTCCGATGCCATCTGCAGCACGATCGCCTGCACGGAGGACTTGACTGCGGGTACCGCTATGCGGTCGTTCCCGCTCAGATCCTTGATCGACTTGACCGCGGGATTCTTGGAGACCAGGTAAAGCGGCGTGGCTCCATAGGAAGCGATGCCCTTCACGTTCAACATGCTCTGGCCCTTGTCCCACAGGATAAGGAACGACGGCCCGCCGGTCACCGCCAAGTCGAGATTACCGGACAACAGCGCCTCGTTCATGATGTTGCCGCCCGAAAACTTGTTCCAGACGAGCTCGATATCACCCAGGCCGGCAGCCTTCGCGTTCTTTTCGATCAGACGCTCTTGCTGAACGATCATCAAGGGCAGGTAAGTGACGCCGTACTGGATGGCGATCCGCAGTTTCTCGGGTGCCGCCTGGACCCCGGGGGCGCCAAGCAGCAGGGACAAGGCCAGCAAAGCGCCCTTCATTCGATGGATGTTCAGCATGCTCGTCTCCATGTTGCAGTTCTATGGCCATCCCGCGGCCGATCGCCTCGGAATTCAGATGAACTTGTTCAATGCCAGCCCGGCCCGCCCCATTGTCTCGCGATGGGCGATGTCCGGAACGCATTCCTCGAACCACCTGATCGTATCGCGGTACGTGAACTGGCCCTCGTGCGCGGTCCATGGACAGTCGCTGCCCCAAAGCATGCGATCAGGCCCACCCGCCGCCAGGAACCGATGCGCGAGTGCGCGAGGATCCATGCCTGCAAGTCGATAGGGCGCCGATACCTTGACCCAGGTCCTGCCGTTCTGCATCAGACGCAGAATCGCCTGCAAGCCGGGATCATTCTCGCCGTGCCGTTTCTCCGGCACTCCGAAATGGTCGATGACCAGCTTGACGCCTGCCTTGTCCAGCGCCGGAAGGAGCCCGGCAAGCCGGTCGCTTTCGGCCAGGATGTGCACATACCAATCCAGGTCGCGGACTCGCCGCAACAGGCGCTGGTACGCCGGCAGGGAGAAGTCCGGCAGGTCCGGATAGCGCCGAAGGGAGTAGCGGATTCCCACGATCCCCCCGTCCGCCATCGCGCGAAGCGATCGCGGATCGGTGTCGGGGTCTACGATGGCGGTCCCCCGCAAGCGGCGACTGCCCCGCAGCACTTCCAGGGCGTAGTCGTTGTAGGTACCCAGGAAGCTCGGCGCAGTCACCACCCCGAACAGCACCGACTCCTCGTCAAGGATCTTGATGTAGTCGCGTTCGGTGAAGCTGTACGTCGGATCGTAGGTGGCGTTGTCGGTCAGCGGCAGGCCGCGTTCGAACAGATGCGCGTGCGTGTCGATGACCGGCGACCATCGCGGT
>JBFWYV010000322.1:2067-5066 GCA_050186055.1 Hyphomicrobiaceae bacterium
GGTTCATGTCGCCCCGCGAGTCGCCGCTCATCGTTGACCCCCCGCCTGCTCCGACGTGATGGACGCCGTCGTCGAGCGCAACGACTTCGCGCGCGCCGCTGCGCTGGCCATGAGGTACTGCAGGTCGCTGCCGGCAGATACGTAGCGTGCGCCAAGTCGCACGAACTCCGCGAGCAGCGCCGGCTCGTTGGCCAGACCGCCGATGCCGACATGCTTGCCATGACGACGGCACACATCGATCGTGTGCTGGTAGGCTTCCCTGACACGCGGGTGGTCGAACTGGCCGTCGATGCCCATCTGGGCGCACAGGTCGTTGGTGCCGATGAAGAGGATGTCGACCCCCTCCACGGCTGCGATCTCGTCCGCACGCTCGACCGCATCCGGACCTTCCAGCATCGCCAGGACCGTCGTCTTGTCGTTCAGTTCCCGCCTGGCCTGGGCAACGGGATAGCTCTGGAACTTCAACTGCGGCAGGCCGATCGATACCGAGCGATCGCCGAGCGGGGGAAACTTTGCAGACGCGACGACTCGTTCTGCATCCGCACGGCTGCCGACATGGGGCGCAATGATTCCCATCGCGCCGGCGTCGAGGTAGCGCGACACGAATTCGGGGGCATGGCTCGGGACCCTCACGAACGGCGTGATACCCGCCGAGAGAGCGGCCATGCAGATCTGCCCCGTCTGGCGCAGCGACAAGGTCGAGTGCTCGACGTCCACGTACAGGGTGTCATATCCGCAGGACTTGGCGATCTGGGCGATCTCGATGCTTTCCACCAGTCGCACCTGCATGGAAAGCACCACGTTGCCGGCCGCAAGGCCATCCATGACGTTGTTCCGGATGAGCTCGCTCACGATCGATCTCCGATGCCGCCGCCAGAAGCCGGACGCCCCCGCAGGATGACGTCCTGCGGCCGTAGCGCCTCGCCGCTCAGGAACTTGACCATGTTGCCGATCGCATGCTTCGCGACGGGCGCGACATTGTCGAACACGCCACCCCCGGCGTGCGGCGTCAGCACGACCTGGTCGAGAGCGAGCAGCCTGCTTTCCGGAGAGAGCGGCTCCGACTCGAACGAGTCGAGACCTGCACCGCGCAGCTTGCCGGAGACCAGCGCGTCATGGAGAGCCTGTTCATCGACGATGCCGCCGCGTGCGGTGTTTATGATGACCGCCCCATCCTTCATCCTGCCGATGGCGTCGCGCCCGATGAGATGACGCGTCTGCTCCGTCAGTGGTGTGTGGACGCTGAGGATGTCGCTCTGCGCCAGGAGCTCGTCGAATGGCGCATAAGTGGCATTCAAGGCGTCTTCCACGGCTGCCTCGGCACGCCGGATGTCGAAGTAAATGACACGCGCGTCGAAGCCGAGCAGGCGGCGCGCCGTCATGCGAGCGATCGCCCCGAAACCGAGCAGGCCGACGGTCTTGCCGGTGATCTGGTAGCACGACGAGCGCATCTCGGACTTGAGCCACTTCCCGTCGCGCAGATTGCGGTCGACGTACGGAATTCGGCGGTAGACCGCGATCATCAGGCCGATGGCGAGTTCGGCGACCGGCCCGGCATTGGCCCCCGCAGTGATCGCGAGCCCGACGCCGCTCGCCTCGGCAGCAGCCAGGTCGATCTTGTCGATGCCGATACCCCACTTCTGGATGAACCTGAGACGCCCGGCCTGCCGGATCATGTCGCCGGTAAGGTGCGCACCTCCCACCAGCAACAGGTCTGCCTGTTTCACCAGAGCGAGTTGCTCGGCCGGGTCGTAGGTCTCGGCGAAGCGGATCGAGAAGTTGTCCGGCAATGCTTGCTGGATCACGGCTCGCACGCTCGGCGCGAAGACGTCCAGACAACTCACGTCGTATGACGTCATGGTCTCCCCCTGGCGCGACACGGGAGTGCCGCGCGGATGCAAACGTTCAAGCAGCGGCCTGAAGCGGACCGCCCGCCACCATCAATCGGTAGAGATAGCGCCTTTCGGTAGGCGCGTAGTCGGCAGTTGCCGAATGCATCAGGCTGCGGTTGTCCCAGATCACCATGTCGTCAGGCTGCCACACATGCCGATACTCGTATTTCGGCTGTGTGCAATGCGCCATCAAGTCGTTGATGAGGGTGAACGCCTCCTCGTCTTCCATGCCGATGATGCGCTCGATGTGAGCGGTATTCAGGTAGACGGCCCTGCGGCCGTTCACGGGATGCACCAGGACCAGCGGTTGCACCGTCTCGGGAATCTTCTTGCGCTCTTCCTCGGTCAGCTCGACCTTGCGGCGCGGGCTGCGGCTGCTCTTGAACACATGCAACGCCCGCAGGCCGTCGATCCGCGACTTGGTCTGCGCCGGCAGGTCGTCGTACGCGGCGTGCATGTTGACGAACCGGGTGTCGCCGCCCTTGGTGGGTAGGCGTACGGCCTTGAGGCTCGTCGCCAGTGGCGGAGCCGCGAAATTGGAATGGTCGGTGTGGAACTGCTCGCCGCGGACCAGGCGCGTGCCGCCCGGCTTGTCGGTGTCGTCGCTGGAGACGAAGCCGACAAGCGGATGATCCGGCAACGTGAACCGGGCAACCTGCTGCGGCATGATCTCGCCGAAGATCCGTCCTGCTTCCAGAAACTCGACCGGTGACAGCGGCTGGTTCCGGAACGCGAGCACGGCGTGCTCGGCGAACGCCCGCCGCAGTGCGTCGCGGGTATCCGCATCCAGCGACTTGCGCAGGTCGATACCAGTGATCTCGGCCCCCGTATGGGCGGTCAATGGTCGCATCTTGAAAACCATGGGGTTCTCCGCGCTCGACCTTCCGGAAGAAGGCTTGAAAGGGAAACGATGCTATCACCGCGAAGTACGATTCTTGGCGATAAAACTTCCGTGGGATAATAAATTTCACATATGAATTTTGAGGTAGCCCATGAGCCAGGAAGGGGTCAAATCGGCGTACCGCGTTTTCAGGATCCTGGAGTACTTCGGCGAACAGCAGCGGAGCCTCTCGGTCTCCGAAGTCGCGGGCCACTGCAAGTTCCCGC
>JBFWYV010000323.1:0-5057 GCA_050186055.1 Hyphomicrobiaceae bacterium
GGTGCTCAAGCGGGTTTGCCGGGACGGGCCGGTCTTCAACATGCAGGAGGCTGTGGGATGGTAGACCTTTCGGTCAAGATCGGCGACATCACGCTGCAGAATCCGGTGACGCCCGCCTCCGGTGCGTTCTCGTGGGAATACAACGACGTCATCGATCTGAACCGGCTCGGCGGACTGGTCGCCAAGACCATCTGCCGGGAGCCGCGGCTCGGCAACCCGACGCCGCGCATGGCGGAGACGGAAGCCGGCATCATCCAGTCGATCGGCCTGCCTGGAAAAGGCATCGAGTATTTCATCGACCATATCGTGCCCGAGTATGCGAGATTCTCTCCGCCGCTGATCGTGTCATGCTCGTCCGATAATATCGCGGAGTTCGCGCTGCTGGCGGAGGATCTCTCCCGCGTGCCGGACGTCGACGTGATCGAGGCCAATATCTCGTGCCCGACGCGGAACCTCACCGGCCAGAACTTCGCGATGCACGAGGATTACACCCGCGACTGTATCCATGCCATCCGGGCCAAGACCGACAAGCCGCTGTGGGTGAAGCTCTCGCCGAATGCCGGTGACATCGTCTCCATCGCACGGGCGGCGGAGGATGCAGGCGCCGACGCGCTGGTGATCGCCAACACGTTCCTGTCGCTGAAAATCAGGACCGACAACTTCCGGCCGGCGCTCGGCAACAAGTTCGGCGGGCTGGTCTCGCCGGCATTGAAGCCGATCGTGCTGCGCATGGTCTATCAAGTCGCCAAGCAGGTGAAGATCCCGATCATCGGCATCGGCGGCGTGACCAAGGCGGAAGATGTGGTCGAGTACATGCTGGCGGGCGCAAGCGCGGTGGGCATCGGCTATGCCGGTTTCCGCAACCCGACTGCGCTGGTGACCATCATCGACGATCTGGCGGCGTGGTGCGACGAGCGCGGGATCAAGAAGGTCACCGAGCTGATCGGCGTCATCAAGGACGACGACATGGAGATGGACACGCTGGTCGCCGCCTCGCACGGCGTCTGACAGCGCGCTGTTTCGAGGCTGCTCCGATGAAGGCCGTTCTGGTCCACGAACTGGGCTCGATCGACAATGGCGAGGTGGCCGAGGTGCCGCTACCGGTGCCCGGGCCGGGGCAATTGCTGATCGAAGTGCATGCGGCGCCGGTCAATTTCGTCGATATCGTCACGATTACCGGCAAGTACCAGTTCAAGCCGAAGCTTCCTTACACACCGGGCAAGGGGCCAGCCGGCGTGGTGATGGCCGTAGGGGAAGGCGTAGAGCGCTTCAAGCCGGGGGACCGTGTGCTCGGCATGGCGGAGTACGGCGGCTACGCGGAAGCTGCGCTGCTCGACGAGGCGCAGACCTACAGGCTGCCGGACACGCTTTCATTCGTCGATGCGGCTGCGATGTCGCTGGCGTTCGACACGGCATGGATGGCGCTCAGGGACCGCGGGCGGATCGCTGCCGGAGACAATGTTCTGGTGCTCGGCGCGACGGGGGCCGTGGGCAATGCGGCGGTCCAGCTTGCGCGTGCGATGGGGGCGGCCGCCGTGATGGGGACGGCTTCATCTCCGGACAAGGCGAAATCCGTTGTGGCAGCGGGTGCGCATGCGGTGATCGACCTGTCCAGGCCGAACCTGCGCGAGGGCCTGCGTGAACAGGTGTTCGAGGCGACCCATGGGCATGGCGCGGATGTCATCATCGATCCGCTCGGCGGCGACGTGTTCGATGCGGCCATTCGGGCCATCGCCTGGCGCGGCCGCATGGTGGTCGTAGGATTTGCAGCCGGCGGAATCCCGACGCTCAAAGTGAATTACCTGCTGCTGAAGAATGCGGAAGTTTCGGGTTTGCAGATCTCGGATTATCGCAGGCGGATGCCGGACCTGGTGCGGACGTGCTGGGAGGAGACATTCGCGTTCCACGCACAGGGGAAAGTGAAGGCGCCCGAGACCGTGACCTTTCCGCTCAGCCGCTTCGCCGAGGCCATGCATCTGGTCGAGAGCCGCAAGTCGGCGGGGCGCGTCGTGCTCAAGGTCCGTTGAGGCGTGCGGTGAAAGCTGCCCGGACGCTGTCTGCCGGCATTTGCGGTTCGCCCTCATCTGTGGCCGGGCGGCAATAGGCAGTCCTGCCCGTACATCCTAGAGTGGCGCGCGGTATGGCGGTTGCCTTGTCTGGGGCGTTCCTTTGGCTTCTGTGTTGTTCAGGCTGGCGGCTCCGGTCGTGCTTGGGGTCTGTGGGGTTGCGGCCGCCGGTGGCTGCGCAATGCCCGTGCCTCAGCCGGAAGGCACCGTGTACGTCGCCGACATCATCAACTCAGTCAAATGCGGCCTCGCAGAGGCGCTGCAGTCGGAAGCAGGACGCCGCCGGTTGCCGGGGACGGTGGCCAGCGTCGAGCTGCAGCTCAAGGTCGTCGATACCCGTACCCTCGGCTCCAGCAGTCCGTCTGCTCTGGCGCCGGTTGTCTTGCGCTGGTTCGGTCCGCAACTGATCCCGACGTTCTCGGCTTCGAACCAGCAGGCATTCACGGTCGATACGACCATCAATCTGACGTATCGGCTGGATGCGCCGAATATCTCCGTGTGCAATGCGCCGGGCGTCGATGTCAGGGACAAGTTCGGCTTCGCCAGATGGCTGGGCGAGGTGATTGCCGGCCTGTCCAAGGTGACGCCGTACGGGCCGCGGGGAACGCTCGACAAACTCACCTACGATGCGACGTTTGCGGTGACGTGGGACGGGACGGCGGGCGGGAGCCTGCGTGTCGTGTTCGTTGATGTCGGCGCCAACGTCGGCCGCGGGCGCGCCGACACGCAGCACTTGAGGATCGTGATTTCCGGCAATACGGCGATTGCGGGCAGCGTCGAGCCCGGCCGCGTCACGCGGGGACATCGCGCTCCAGCGCGGGCCGGTGTTCAAAGCCTCAGCTCGTCGGGTCCGTCGCCGCGGTGATGGAACGTAACGGCTGCAGCCGTGACGGTGGCGGGAAGGTCAATATCCGTAACGTCATGGCCGCGCCGGGGTGACGTGGCAACGTCGTCCCGGGACACGGCGGCCATCCATGCGGCTCACCGCAAGCGCAGAGCAAGCGGATGCTTGTCGTAGGCGGCCGCCTCCGCGGCCGTGACGGCTGTGGGGAGTCTAGGAACCAACCCCACGAAAGCCCGTCATGGCCGCGCCGGGGCGACGTGGAAGCGTCGTCCCGGAGATCGGCGGTCATCCACGCGGCTCACCGCGGGCAGTGAGCAAGCGGAGACTTGCCGTAGGCGGCCACCTTCGTGGCCGTGACGGTGTGAGGGTGAGGGTCCTGGCCCCACGATAGAGCATCATAGCTGTGCGGTGGGGGCGCTTGCAGATGCTCCCACAGCCGTTGTCAGAGCGTGACCGGCCCGTGTTACGTGCGGCGCGGCACTCGCAGCTCGCCAAGCGCCGGAAGGCCATAGCTTTCCCACTCGGCAGCAACCTTTTCCATCATGTCGCGCGGCGGCAAGGAGATGGCGGGATACTCCCACTTCTGGGTCGCATCGATCATCACCTTGGCGCCGGTCGTTTCCTCCATCGAAAGGCCCGGTTCGAGCGAGGATGGATCAAGCTCCACCATTGCGGTGCCGGGAAGGATGCGCATGTCCTTGTCGGGCCGCACGCGCCAGGCCATGACCCAGTCGCGCATGAACGGATCGCGGATGTCGATGTCATCATCGCAGACCACAAGCCATTTGAAATAGCTCATGCCCATGTAGCTCCATACGCCCATGGCGGTCTGATCGACGTGCCCGGCGTACATCTTCTTCAGGCTCACCCAGCAGATTGAGGTGCAACCGCCGGCTTCCAGCGCATGGACATCGGCGATGCCGGGGATGTTGAGGCCGGTCTTCAGGTGCTTGAGAATGTTGGATTCAAGCAGGGCGACCTTGAGCATGCTGCTCTCGGACGGCGGGAACTGGCTCATCACGCCGAGCATGATCGGGTCTTTGCGGTGGGTAATGCACTTGACCTTGAACACGGGGCACTCACGGCCGCCCGCCATGTAGCCGGTGAACTCGCCGAACGGGCCCTCGGGCTCGACGTAATCGGTCAGGACCTCGCCTTCGATGACGATCTCGGCGGTGGCGGGCACCTCAAGGTCAACGGTTTCGCATTTGACGAGCTGGACAGGTTCGCCGCGGATGCCGCCGGCGATCGCGAACTCGTCCTCGCCGTAGCGCGAAGGGGCAACCAGGTACTGCACCGGATCGGCGCCGATGAAGATCGCGGCAGGCATCGGCTTGCCGAGCGCCTTCCACTTGGCGTGATGGATCGCTCCGCCCCGGTCGGGTGCGCCGAACAGGATGCCGGTGGTGTCCTTGTTCTTCACCTGGCAGCGGCGGATGCCGACATTGCGGCGGCCGGTCTCCGGGTCCTTGGTCACCCACAGCGGCGTCATGTAAGGTCCGGCGTCCTTGCCCGGCGTCCAGATCGGTATGCCGAGTTTTTCGAGGTCGACATCAGCGCCGGTGATCTTGACTTCCTTGCACGGGCCGGTCTCGACGATCACGGGGGCAATTGGTTTCTCGAGTCCGGCGATCACCTTCTCGTGGATGCTGTCGGGGTTGGGCTCGGCGCCGATGGCGGAGGCGATCATCTGCTTCGACGAGGCGATGACCCCGGCGACGACACGTGCGCCGGGAAAACCCTTGATGTTGCGGAAACCGACCCCGCAGCGGCGGTCTTCATCCATGGCCCGGAACATCATGCGGGCCACCGTGGCAATCTCCCAGTCCTTGTCGACCTCGGCATCAACCCAGCGGAACAGCCCTTGCTGCTCGAGTGCGGACAGGTAGGTGCGAAGGCTGTCGTAGGCCATTGGGATGGGTTCTCCATTGCAGGGGGATCATTCGCGGATAGGGAGGATATATCGAGGAGACGGTGCAAAGCACAATGAAAACGCATCTCGCGGGCGCACCTGCGATGAGATAATGCGATCGAGCAAAAGGGGAATTGTCGAAAGCCGTTGCCGGGCAGGGTGCGGCTTGGTCAAATGTGCAGCCCGGCGACGTCGTGGTCCAATTGCTGTGAGGAGAACGCCCATGAGGGCTGTC
>JBFWYV010000324.1:0-5026 GCA_050186055.1 Hyphomicrobiaceae bacterium
CCGACAACCCATCCGCATCGACGATCTCGATGCCGGCTTCCGCAAGAGCATGTCTCAATTCGAGCCAGCAGGCCTGCTTGTCGGCGATCAGGCCGGCGGCAAATCGATTGATCTCCGCGAGTTGCTGGGCCGGAGACAGGCCGTCGACGCTGACGACGTTGGCATTGGCGCGCACCTGACCGAGAAGCCCGGCTGCCCGCACCATATAGAATTCGTCGAGGTTGGATGCCGAGATCGACAGGAACCGAAGACGTTCCAGCAGCGGATGCGACCGGTTCTGCGCTTCCTCCAGGACCCGCCGGTTGAATTGCAGCCAGGATAGTTCGCGGTTGTAGAAACGATCCGGTCCGCCAGGCGGAGCCGGCTCGGCGACCGCGGTTTTCCGCACATTCCCGCCGGCTCTCACGCTAGGTCCGCTCATCCCTGTTTTGCCTCTCGGTTCAAGACTGTCCGGCCTGTCCGACTAAATTGAAGCGACCATAGCATCTGCACGGTAAACGGACACAGCGCTCCGGTGTGAATGAGCACATGGCGCATGCGCCCGCCGACAATTGCGGCGGACTCCCGGCAGTTGCCAAAGCCATGCAACATGTCGCCGGCCTTGCTGCCCGCGATCAACCTCGCGACAGCCCTTTGGCGTTCAATTCTGCCAGATACTCCTCCATATGCTTGTCGCGGTCGCGGCCGAGGTGCTCCAGATATGACCAGGAATAGAGTCCGGTATCATGGCCGTCATCGAATACGATCCTGATGGCGTAATTTCCAACCGGCCGCAACTCGCGGATCTTGACGTTGCGCTTTCCGGCCACGGTGACGCGCTGGCTGGGGCTGTGGCCCTGCACTTCCGCCGATGGACTGGTGACACGCAGCAGCTCGGCCGGTAGCTGGTATGTCCGGCCATCCTCGAACGCAACCTTCAGCCCTGTTCCGCCTTCGGTGATATCGATGTGCGGCGCTGCAGCTTTCCCGCGGCCGCCGGCGCCGATCTCTTCCCAAACGCGCCCGGCGATTTCGCGGAAGATCGCAGCACTCTCGCTCTCCGGACTGGACGCGACGACCGGCTGGCCTGCATCGGAGCGAGACCTGATCTCGATATTGAGCGGGATCGCACCCAGGAACGGCAGCCCGAGCTTCCCGGCTTCGTCGCGCGCCCCGCCGTGACCGAAGATTTCGCTCCGCTCGCCGCACTTCGGACATTGGAAGTAGCTCATGTTCTCGATGATGCCGAGTACCGGCACATCGACCTTCTGGAACATCGCAAGCCCTTTGCGTGCATCGATCAGCGCCAGGTCCTGCGGCGTCGAGACGATCACGGCGCCCGACAGCGGAACCTGCTGCGCCATCGAGAGCTGGATATCGCCGGTACCGGGCGGCATGTCGATGATGAGGACGTCGAGCGGGCGATCGGGCTCGCCCCATTCCACTTCGCGGAGCATCTGGTTGAGCGCCGAGACCACCATCGGCCCACGCCAGATGATCGGCGTCGCCTCGTCGACGAGAAGGCCCATCGACATCACCTGGATTCCATAGGCACGCATCGGCTCGAGCCGGTTTCCGTGCGCTGTCGGTCGCCCCGTGAGCCCGAGCAGCCGCGGCTGCGACGGACCGTACACATCGGCGTCCATGAGTCCCGTGTGCAGGCCCAGCGCCGATAGCCCCAGCGCCAGATTGACCGAGACCGTCGACTTGCCGACCCCGCCCTTGCCCGACGCCACCGCAATCAAATGCCGGATGTTCTGCACGGCGTTGGGACGCGGCGCGGCACCCGCGCCATGAGCATGCCTTTGCGGGACGGCCGGCCGGCCTCCTCCCGTAGCCGCTGCCCTCGCGGCCGCGACGCGCGGACTCTCCGCGCGTGGACCGCTGCCCGGTTCGCGATCGGCCGTCAGGACCACCGTTACCGCTGTGACACCGTCGATTTCGCCGACGACCTTCTCCGCGGCCTGGCGCAACGGCTCGAGCTCCGCCCCGCGATCCGCCGGCACGGTGATCGCAAACGAAACTTTACCGTCCTTTATGAGGACTTCCGACACCATGTGGAGATCCACGATGTTGCCCTTCAGGTCCGGGCCACGAATGCGCTTCAACGCGGCCATCACCTGGTCTTCACTCGCTGTCATGCCTGTCGATCTCCTTGCGCTCGGCCTACCCTATAACGTAGCTGACTGCCCATAGACCAGATCGGCCTGGACCTTCGCGCCCTCCCTTCCACCGGCCCGGGTCGCGGCGTCGCGCGGCTTGGATGACTGGCCGCCGGCTTGCTAAAGTCCCGCCAAAGCGGCTGCCGCCGCTGACGACTTGGGAGGGTCGATGTCGCTTCTGCTCATGATCAGCCGTGTCATCGACCACTTCAATGAGCGGCTGGGACGCGGGGTTGCCTGGCTGACTGTGGTTGCCATTCTGGTCAGCGCAACCAATGCCACCATCCGCAAGCTGTTCGATACCAGCTCCAACGCCTGGCTCGAGCTGCAATGGGTATTGTTCAGC
The DNA here is from genome assembly GCA_050186055.1 of Hyphomicrobiaceae bacterium. Classification (GTDB taxonomy): domain Bacteria; phylum Pseudomonadota; class Alphaproteobacteria; order Rhizobiales; family Hyphomicrobiaceae; genus CAMDPA01. The sequence goes on from JBFWYV010000324.1 coordinate 2,488, forward strand.
GCGGTATTCCTGATCTGCGCCTCATGGACCCTGGCCTCGAACGAGCACATCCGCATCGATATCGTCAACAACATGCTGCCGCAACGGATGCGGCATTGGATCGAGCTGATCGGCCACGCTCTGTTCTTGATGCCGATTACGGTGCTGATGGTCTACCTCTCGTGGTCCTTCTTCACGCTGTCGCTCCCCTCCGCTCACGAGGCGGGAGCAGGCATCGGCAGAGTCTTCCAGGCCCTGCTTTCCTTCAGCCCATCCGCAATCGCCGATGCCTGGAGCGGACTGCTGGCCCTTGGCGAGCAGTCCACCAATGCCGGCGGACTGCCGCAGTGGCCCGCGAAGCTGCTGATTCCGGTCGGCTTCTTCCTGCTCGGCCTGCAAGGGATCTCGGAATTGATCAAGCGCGTCGCAATCATGAGCGGCCATTTGCCGGACCTTTTCAGCACCGACCACCACCCGTCGGCAGCCAAGTCCCTGGGATTGAACAACGAGGCGGGTAACGGCACGCAGCCCACCGGGGCGAGCCGTGGAGATGCCCGCTGATGGCCGCCTTCATCGCCCAGAACATCGCCCCGATCATGTTCATGGCGCTGGTCGCGTTCCTGCTGCTCGGCTACCCGGCGGCATTCTCGCTCGGTGCCGTCGGCCTCTTGTTTTTCGTCGTCGGCGTGGAGCTGTCGCCGCTCGCGGAGGCAAACTATTTGGACTGCATCAGATCGGGGCAGGCCGAGGAGATCTGCAGCCAGCTTCGGATTTCGCTGAGTTGGCCGTTCTTGCAGACGCTGCCGTCGCGAATCCTCGATGTCATGGGCAACGAGACGCTGCTCGCTATCCCGTTCTTCACCTTCATGGGACTGATCCTCGAGCGCTCGGGCATGGCGGAAGACCTGCTCGACACCATCGGACAGTTGTTCGGCACCATCCGCGGCGGCCTCGCCTATGCGGTTGTGTTCGTCGGCGCATTGCTTGCCGCGACCACAGGCGTGGTCGCAGCCTCGGTGATCGCCATGGGCCTGATCTCGTTGCCCATCATGCTGCGCTACGGCTACGACCGCCGGCTCGCCAGCGGCATCATCGCTGCATCGGGCACGCTGGCCCAGATCATTCCGCCATCGCTCGTTCTCATCGTCATGGCCGACCAGCTCGGCAAGCCTGTTGGCGACATGTACGAAGGCGCTTTCATCCCTGGCCTGGTCCTGGCCGCGCTCTATGCCGCGTGGATCCTGATCGCGTCCGTCATTTCTCCGAAGTCGGCGCCGGGACTTCCCGCTGGCGCCATCCGCTTCAAGGAGCCCAGCGGATCCAGAGGCCTCATTTCTCTCGCCGTGTTGTTCGCCGGGTCGGGCCTCGTGGGCTGGCTGGCGATGCGCGGGACGCATTACCGCGGCGCCGACTATGTCGTGCTCACGATGGCGATCTCGATTCTGTTCGCATTCGCCCTTGCACTTGTGAACTGGGGATTGTCCAAAGCAACAGGCATTCGTTTTCTCTCGCGCATGGCCCAGCAGGTGACCTTCGTCATGGTGCCGCCGCTGCTGTTGATCTTCCTGGTACTGGGGACGATCTTCCTCGGCGTCGCAACCCCGACTGAAGGTGGCGCGATGGGTGCCGTCGGCGCTGTCGTCCTCGCTGCCGCCAAGCGCTGGCTCGACAAGGACCGAAAGCGCTTCAATTACGATATTGTGAAATCGGCGGCCGAAGCCACCGCCAAACTCTCCGCATTCGTCATTTTCATTCTGATCGGGGCACGGATTTTCTCGCTGACGTTCTACGGCGTCAACGGGCACGAATGGGTCGAGCGCCTGCTCACGTCGCTTCCCGGCGGCGAGATCGGCTTCCTGATCTTCGTCAACCTCCTGGTCTTCTTTCTCGCCTTCTTTCTCGACTTCTTCGAGCTTGCTTTCATCGTAATACCGCTGCTTGGCCCGGCCGCGGCAAAGATCGGATGCACCGCAGACCAACTGCAGCTCGGGCTGGGCGGCGGCAGCGGCTGCGGCATCGATCTGATCTGGTTCGGCGTCATCCTCGGCGTCAACATGCAGACGAGCTTCATGCACCCGCCCTTCGGCTTCGCGCTGTTTTATCTGCGCTCCGTCGCACCCCGCGCGTCTTATGTCGACAAGGTGACCGGAACGACGATGGCGCCGGTGACAACTGCCCAGATCTACTGGGGCGCAATTCCCTTCGTCATCATCCAGCTCATCATGGTCTCGCTGGTGATCGCCTTCCCGCAGATGGTGACGCACTATAAGCACGCGCCTCCCGCGACGGCGCCCGGCGAGATCCAAATTCCAACCCCGGCCTTCGGAACCGGAACGCCCGGTGCGCCGCCGGGTGGATTGACCCTGCCGCCAGGATCGCCATTCGGCCCACCACCATCCCGAATGCCGAGCGGACCTCCTCCCGGACTGGGCGGCGCGCCGCTGCCGTCTCAGCCAGGGTCTCCGCCCGGGCTCCAGGGCCTGCCGCCTGCACTGCAAGGTCCCCCGCAATTCGACCCGCCGGGCAAGTGACGGGCAGAGCGAACAGGACGATATCGATT
>JBFWYV010000325.1:0-4925 GCA_050186055.1 Hyphomicrobiaceae bacterium
CCGCGGTCCGGACCGGCCGATACGATGCGCGACGGCTCGCTGAGCTTCCCGAAAGACGCTGGTTTCCTGGCGGCGCGGGCCACACTTTTTGAAACGGGAATGCCGGTATTCGAAGGGTCGAAGATATCGGTCAGCGCGCGCGATGGTCTCTTCGATGATCTGCCGGACGAACGCTGTTCAATAGCGGTCAATGCCCGAGAAATACGGGCCAGCTCATCGTCCTCCCGGTCGACAGCCTTCCGATTGTCCATTCCACTCCGCCTCCCGATACGCGTACATGGGAAGCCGTCGGGTGACCCGCGAACATGGCGAGGTCACCAAATTTACATTTGGTCAGACCACATCCCAAAGGCTATCAGCTTAATTTGACTGCATTATGGCGCTTTTCGTCGCGGGCGCCCGGCCAATATCGGCGGACTGACAATCACGAGCGCCTTGCATTGCTCCTGGGGCGGCAAGACACTTTACGGCATGCCGGGACCGTCCTACCGATAGACGATCGATTTCGCCCAACCCAGGAGGGAGGTCCCATGAAGCTCGTCCGGTTCGGAAATCCTGGCCAGGAGAAGCCCGGCATCGTCGACAAGAGTGGCCAGATCCGTGATCTCTCAGGCCATATCGAAGACCTCGACGGATCGAGCCTGTCACCGGCGAGCCTCGACAAGCTCAGCAAGATCGATCCCGCGACTCTTCCCGCCGCTCCTGCGAGTGTCCGGCTTGGCGCTCCGGTCGCAGATGTCCGCAACTTCATCGCCGTCGGGCTGAACTACGCCGACCACGCCAGGGAAACCGGCTCGCCGATCCCCAAGGAGCCAATCCTGTTCAACAAGCTCGGCAACTGCATCGTCGGTCCCAACGACGACGTCATGATCCCGAAAGGGTCTTTGAAAATGGACTACGAATGCGAGATCGCGTTCGTGATCGGCAGCCGCTGCCGCTATGTCGAGGAGAAGGACGCGTTGAAGCACATCGCCGGCTACACCATCTGCAACGATGTCTCGGAGCGTCATTTCCAGGCCGAGCGTTCGGGCCAATGGATGAAAGGCAAGTGCGCCGAGACGTTCGGTCCGTTGGGCCCGTGGCTCGTTACGCCGGATGAGATCGAGGACGTGCAGAACCTCGAAATGTTCCTCGATGTCAACGGCGAGCGGCGGCAGACCGGCAATACCCGGACCATGATCTTCGGCATCAAGCATCTGGTTCACTACATCTCGCAGTTCATGGTGCTCGAACCCGGCGATGTCGTGACCACGGGGACGCCGCCGGGCGTGGCGCTCGGCATGAAGCCGTCGCCGGTATTCCTGAAGGCGGGCGACGTCATGCGCCTGGGCATCCAGGGCCTTGGCGAGCAAGCGCAGAAGCTCGTGCCATTCAAGGAATAGGGCAGACGAGGGCCGTGGCGGACCTGCAGGCACCTACGTTGCCGCGGCCCGTCACTGTCCCTCGGCACCGATGATCAATTGCGATTGTGCGAGACCGGCGTAGGCGCCGTCCCTGGCCATCAATTCGGCGTGGGTGCCGACCTCGACGATGCGGCCCGCGTCCATCACGCAGATCAGGTCGGCATTCTGCACGGTCGACAGGCGGTGGGCGATGACCAGGGTCGTCCGGCCCCGGGTGAACCGGGCCAGCGCCTCCTGCACAAGCCGCTCCGACTCGGTATCGAGCGCGCTGGTCGCTTCGTCGAGCAGCAGGATCGGTGCATTCTTCAGGATGGCGCGGGCCAAAGCGATGCGTTGTCGCTGCCCACCTGAGAGACGCGAGCCGCGATCGCCGATCGGCGTGTCATAGCCATTCGGCTGGACAAGGATGAAGTCGTGGGCCGCCGCAGCCTTGGCCGCAGCCGCGATGTCGGCCTCCGATGCATCAAGCCGTCCGAGCGCGATGTTGGCCCGGATCGTATCATCGAACAGCGCCACATCCTGGCTGACGATAGAGATGGCGTCGCGCAGCGACCCGAGGGCGACCTCTCGGATGTCCTGGCTGTCGATCATGATATGTCCGGCCGAGACGTCGAACAGACGGGGCACCAGGTTGATGACGGTCGACTTGCCGGCGCCGGAGCGCCCGACGAAAGCGACGGTGCGGCCGCCGGGCACGGTCAGCGTAAAGTCGGTTACTGCCTGGACACCCTGCCCGGCCGGATAGGCAAACGTGACATTCTCGAACCGGATTTCCCCGGCGGTCACGGCAAGCGGTCTCGCACCGGGCAAATCGACAATCGCCGGCTGCTCGTCGAGGACATCGTAGACCCGCTCCAGGGCCGACAGGCCTTCGTTGACGCGCGCCGATAAATTGCCGATGCCCCTGATCGGCTGCGCCATCAGGAACAGGGCGGTCACGAAGCCGATGAAGTCCCCGACAGTCGACTGGTTGTTGGAGATCCGCCAATACACCAGCGCAACGACGCCGGCCACCGCGATCGCACCCAGCACCTCCAGCATCGGATCAAGCTGCGCCCGGCTGCGCACCGCCTTCATGCGAAGACGGAAGATGTCCTCGAAGCTCTCGTCGACGCGGTCGGCGGCGTAGCTCTCGAGCCGAAACGTCTTGATCAGGCGCGCATTCGACAGCTTCTCGGTGAGCAGCGAGGTCATGTCGCCCAGTTCGACCTGAGTACGCTTGGAGACCTTGCGAAGCTTGGCGCTGATCGTGGCGATCGGCAGGGCAGCGATCGGATATACGAGCAGGATGATCAGTGTGAGGAGTGGATCGCGCCAGACCAGGTAGGCGACCAGTGCGACGATCGTCAGCACGTCCCTGATCGCAGTATTGAGAGCGGCCTGGGCGCCGGTCTGGATGTAGGTGATGTCGTTGGTCAGGCGGGAGACGAAATCGCCAGGACGCTCGCGCGTGAGGCGGGCATAGTCGGCGCCGACGAGATGACGGAACGAGCGTTGCTGGATATCGGTGGCGATGCGCGTGACGAGGCCATTCGAGGCCACCGTCTGCAGATAGAGCAGCAGCGCCCGAACCACCGGCACGGCGACGATCGCAAACAGGATCACCGGAAGCCAGCTCGTCTCCCCGCTCATCAGCGTGTCGAACGACAGCCGTACGACGGAAGGATAGAGCGGCGTCACCGCAGCCAGCAATGCCGACAGCAGGAGCGCCAGCGCCAGCGCTTTCCAGTGAGGACGCACCCAATCATCGAGAAAGCGCCGGAGCAGCGGATAAGAGCTGCGGTCGAGCCTCACGGTCCGCCGCCCGCCCCCGGCAACGCGATCGACCGTCGTCGGGCGAGGCTCCATGGCGCTGGTTCACACTTCTGGGCTGACGCGGCGATCGTCACCGCATGGCGTCCGATATGCCGGCAGTGGTGACGTTGGGATCGAGCAAGCGGTGCATGTGTACGATGAAATAGCGCATCTGGGCGTTGTCGACCGTGGCCTGGGCCTTGGCCTTCCAGGCCCGGTGCGCCTCTGCGTAGCTCGGATAGATCCCGACGATATCCAGCTTGTCGAGATCCCGAAACCGATGGCTGTCGAGAGCCTCGAGCTCGCCCCCGAATACCAGATGCAGGAGTTGCGGCTCAGTGTTCTTGGATGTGCTCATGTCAAGGCATTCCTGTTGCACATGATTGTTAGGTCGGCGGTTCGCCTGGGGCCCTTGTCGCCCATGGCAACGGGCCGGCGCAAGACGGCAATCTGCTTGCGCAGTCATTTTCGAGCCATCTCTTTATAGGACGCCGATTTACCGGGCATCAATCATAACGCTTAAGCGGTCTTAGAGCAGTTCATGCCAATATGCGCACACACGGTCGCCCAAGACGACCATCGCAGTTGACAGGTTGGCGCATGTGGCGCGGTCAGGCTCCTGCCTGGCCGTGCCGCTACTTCATGCATGCTGGTGCGCCATCAGCCTGACAGAGCGGCAACGGCCATCTCCGCCGAGAGTCCTGCCAGAAGCAGCCAGCCCACATACCTGTTGGAGCGGAACCTGACGAGGCAGTTGGCGGCATCATCGGTATCGAGAGTGGCGGTCTGCCACGCGAGTTGTATGCCGATCGCCGCCATGACGGCAAAGAATACGGGTCCGGCCCCCACCAGCAGCGCCGCCCAGCTCCAAAGCACCACCGCACCGGCATAGAATGCCGCCAGCCACGGCCGCGTCTGGCCGCCCAGGCGCAGCGCCGAGGACTTGAGGCCGAGCATCGCATCGTCCTCCTTGTCCTGGTGGGCATAGATCGTGTCATAGCCGATCGTCCACAGGATCGAGCCGGCATACAGGATCAGGGCCGGCCAGCCGAGCGAGCCCATGACCGCTGCCCACCCGACCAGCGCACCCCACTTGAATGTGAGGCCAAGCATGATCTGCGGCCAATAGGTGAAGCGCTTGAAGAACGGGTAGGCAACGATGAGGCCGAGGGAGGCAATTCCGGTCCAGATCGCGAACGTATTGAACTGGATGAGGACCAGAAGCCCGACGAGGCTCAGCGCAACGCCGAAGGCAATAGCCTGCTTGACGCTGACCTGACCCGACGGAATGGGCCGCAGCGCCGTGCGTTCGACGCGTCCGTCATAGTTCCGGTCCACGATGTCGTTCCAGGTGCAGCCGGCGCCGCGCATCACGAACGCCCCGACGAAGAACAGCAGCAGGTACCAGGGGTCAGGATAAGGCCTGCCCAGCGCCAGTTCGGCCAGCGCCTGCGACCACCAGCACGGAAACAGCAGAAGCCACGCGCCGATCGGACGGTCGAAGCGGGCAAGCTTCAGGTATGGCTTGGCACAGGCCGGCGCGAGGCTGTCCACCCAGTTGCCTGAAGACGCATCCGCGATCAGGCCGGCGGCTTGCTGGGATGCATCGTTACGGATCGGCATAGGGCTCCGATGGAAATCGCGCCGGTCACCGGCGCCGGCGCTTTCGTGCTACAGGCATCGGCGCGCGAAAGTGGATTTTTTGCCGGTAAGATCGGAAGAGCACAC
>JBFWYV010000326.1:0-4913 GCA_050186055.1 Hyphomicrobiaceae bacterium
CGGCGGCGAGCCGGCACTTCGATCCACCGCTTGGGTCGGGCCGTGCGCGTGGCCGTGATCATCCGGACCGGCGGCAACAGCGGAGACGATCGAACCAATCCACCACAGGCACAATACGGGCGTGATCCCAATCCGGGGCACAACAGAGCGTTTCATATGGCTTATCCTCTGAGCGGATTCCAGTCGTCAGCCGCGGGCAGCGGCGGCGAAGCCGTCTCAGAGGATAATGGGTGGCTTATGAATCGAGCCCGCTCGCATATTTGCCGGGGCATCGTTATCGGGCCGGACTTGTAGCGAGCCGAGTACCGGCAGCGCTATCCCGGCGACAGCGTGGTCCAGAAATGCGTGGCACGCGAAGACGCAGCAATTTCCGCTGGAACAGTCAAGTATAACGCCATTGTCTGGTCTGGTCTCAGCACTCGCTTCCAGCACCGCATCGGGTCGCGGATGCTGAGCTGTAGTCACGGACAGGGATGCTGAGGGTTGGGCGAGAAGGTGACCGCCGGAAGCGTGTACAACATGATGATTGACGTCAATGGCCACCGCGGTCAACAACGACAAAGTCACCAGAATGACAAGGGCGCGTGTAGCGTCCTTCACCCTGGCAAGCTTCATCAGAAGACCGTCCACCGTCTCTACCTCACGGTTGCAGCCCGCCGTATAACTTGCTTTGAAGATATTTTCAATGGACTGTCCGCGTTCACGACATATGAGACGGAACCGGTCTCTTCGGGGCAGGTCTGCGGAGAAGGTACTCGGCCGGTGTCAAGCCGGCTTCGAAGCCGCCCATGAACTCCGATCCGCCGTCGACCTGGATGGCTTTGACCTCGAACGGCATGTCCGCTTGACCTTCAGCTTCGACTAAACAGTACAAAAACAATCTGGACCACAAGTGATACCGGGCACCTTATGACGGCTATCCGCGCTCTGCGGCTGCCTCGCGGCCGGCGATAAAGCCCTGGCAGGTGGCGCGGCCGAGGCCGTGGGCGCTGAAGCCGCCGGCGGATTCACCGGCGCAATAGAGACCGGGTATCACCGCGCCTCTCATATCGACCACTTGGCATCTGGCGTTGATGCGCAGTCCGGCGCGCGTGTCGTGCACGACGGGCGTCGACCAGGCAGCATAGAACGGCGGCTTTTCGATCGTGTAGAGCGGCTTCGGCTTGCCGAAATCGGCATCGACACCGTCGACGACGAAGTTGTTGTAGAGCGCCACCGTGGCTGCAAGGTTTTCGGGCGGCATCGGCACGCGCTGATATTTCATCGTGATCTTGGCAGCGAGTTCCTCGATCGTGCCGGCCTCGTAGAAGAACCCGGCGTCGATGTCGACATAGGGAGGCTTCGGCTCCCATTTCTCGCGCGCGACCGCCGCGGAGTCGAAAATCGCCCAGATCGGCCCGCCGCCGTTCTTGCCGTCGCCGATTCCGGCCATGGCTGCGTTGAGCCAGTTGTTTGGCTCATAGCGGATGTTCTTCGCGTTCAGATAATGCCCGTGCACGTAAGGCTTGATCACATTGTAGTTGTTGGCGGTGAACTGTCTGCCGGTCTCGTCGTAGAAGCGCTTGCCGAGCATGTTGACGAGGATCACGTTCTGCCAGTCGCTGACGCGCAGGCCCGTCGCGCGCGCCTTGTGAAACACCTTGCTGCCCGGTTGCCAGTGCAGATTGACGTAGCCGTACTGCGTGCCGATGCGGCCCGGCTTGGTGACGGGAGCGCCGAACTCGCCGGACTGATTATAGAGTCCCCACAATGCAGCGCCGACCTCCATCGCCGCGATCTCGCCGCTCGCATCCTGGTTCGACCAGGGCATGCCGGCGAGGCCGCAATATTCCTCGGTGAGCCGGGGATCGAACATACGGCGGAACTCGACGTTGCCGGTGGAGCCGCCGGTCGCGATGATCACCGCCTTTTTGGCGTCGATATTGAAATTGTCGCCGCCATGCGTTGCGGCGATGCCCGTGACGCCGCCGCTGCGGCCGCCTTCGCGGTGCAGCGCCGTCATGCGGTGCTCGAGCAGAATCTCGATGCCGGCCTTTCTCGCCGCCGCTTCCAGAGGACGCATCAAACCGTTGCCGGTCGAAAAAGTGAGGCGCTCCTCGGGCGCGGCCGGTGCGCCGGTCTGGACGAGTGGCCAATCCACCGGGACCGCGTGCATTTCTCGCGGCACCGAATTGCCGACCGCTCCACCGCCGCGCTGATCGGGCGCTTTGTCGGCGAACACGACGCCGTGGGACAGCAGGAATTCGAAGGTCGGCGCGCTATTGTCGGCAAACGCGCGGATGATCTCGTGGTCGTTGTAGCGATAGTCGGGAAAGCCGTTGGGTTCGACCACCGACCAATCAGTCAAATCCTTGAACAGGAGGTCGGGGGAGTCGCAGATTCCGTATTTCGTCTGGACCGAAGTGCCGCCGCCGAGCGGGACATTGCCTCCCGAGGTGATCGCATGCCCGCCGATATCGGCCTCGGCCTCGACCACGATGACCGACGCGCCGGCCTCGCGCGCCACGATTGCAGCCGGGAGTCCCGCTGCGCCGGCGCCTACGACTACGATATCGGCTTCCAAATCGCGCCCCGTGCCTCTTGTCACGCTATGCCCCCTTCGGTCCCTTGATGGTGGCCGAAAAGCTAGCAGTCGTGCGGCGTTGGCGCAAATGCTCGGGATGCGTCTCTACCAGGTCGTAGACATGGGTGCCGCGACGTCCCGAACGCCGGCGCTATGTCGCGCATCAACGCGCGGACGCAAACCTTCAGTTGGCCGAGCAGCACGACAGCGCGAGAGGCATCGATGTGCGGTGCGTCATGGCGACGAACAAGGGCGCGCAGTGGATTGCACTCAAGTGGCGCTGGCCATCAGGCGTCCGACCCCCCTTTGGCGCGGCGCCGTGGGGAGCGAACGTTCCGTCGGCTTGCTACGCGCTGGCAACCTGAGTAGGTTCGGACCAGACCGGAGCCGAGCAAGCTTGGGATGTCATCAAAGGTAGCGTCCCTCAGGGATATCATGGCAGCAGAAGACAATGGCAGCCAAGCCGCGATCCTTCCAGGCTCCCGATTTGACGCCATCATAGTCGGTGCCGGCTTCGCCGGGCTCTATATGCTTCACCGGTTGCGGCAGCGCGGCTTCAGTGCTCGTGTTTTCGAGACGGCGCCTGGCGTTGGCGGCACGTGGTATTGGAACCGCTATCCCGGCGCGCGCTGCGACTTCGAGAGCATGCAGTATTCCTATCAGTTCGACGAGGACCTGCAGCAGGACTGGGTTTGGAAGGAGCGCTTCGCGTCTCAACCGGAGATCCTGTCCTACATCGAGCACGTTGCAGAACGCTTCGACCTGAAGCGGGACATTCAGTTCGCGACCCGCGTCAGCTCGGCAACATTCGATGAGACGGCAGATGAGTGGATCGTCGGGACTGATCGCGGGCAATCTTTGCGGGCCCGCTTTTTCATCATGGGGGTAGGCTGCCTGTCGTCGGCCAATCCGCCGGTGCTCGCCGGCTCTGGCGACTTCAAGGGCAAGATCTATTGCACCTGGAAGTGGCCGCACGAGCAGGTCGCCTTCTCAGGCCAGCGCGTTGGCGTGATCGGCACGGGCTCATCGGGCGTGCAGGCTATTCCGCTTATCGCGGAGGAGGCGGCACACCTTACCGTGTTCCAGCGGACGCCCAATTATGTGGTGCCGGCACAGAACCGCCCGCTGCCTCCGGAGGAGATTGCAGAAATCAAGTCGGACTATGGCGGCTTCCGTGCACGCGCGCGGCAGTTGCCCAACCTCTATGTGTTTTCGCGGCACTCCGACAGCGCACTTTCGGTGACGCCGGAAGAGCGCCGCGCACGGTTCGAAGCGCAGTGGGAACTGGGCGGCCTGCAGTTCCTCGGTGCCTTCGGCGATCTGCTGACCGATCGCGAGGCGAACAAGCTCATTACGGAGTTCTGGCGCGAGAAGATCCGCGAAATCGTCGAGGATCAGAATGTCGCAGAACTGCTAACCCCTAAAGACGAAATCTTCGGCTGCAAGCGGCTGGTCTCGGGCACCGGCTATTACGAGACGTTCAACCGGCGCAACGTCGATTTGGTCGATGTCAGCGGCGAAGGGCGGATCGAGCGACTGACCGCCGATGGTCTTCGCGCCGGAGGGACGGACTATCCGCTCGACGCGCTCGTGCTTGCGACCGGGTTCGACGCCATGACGGGGAGCGTGGTGCGGATCGACATCGAGGGCCGGGGCGGTCTCAGCATTCAGAACGCCTGGCGTGATGGTCCTGGCAACTACATCGGGCTCGCCATCCATGGCTTCCCGAACATGTTCAATATGGCAGGTCCCGGAGGGCCGTCAGTGCTCGCCAATATGGTCGCGTGCAGCGAGCAGCACGTCGAGTGGGTCAGCGATTGCATGTCCTATATGCGGGAAAATGGCCACACCCGTATCGAAGCTACGGCGGAGGCGCAAACGTCCTGGGGCGAGGAGGTGGCAGCGGCGGCCAAGACCTCGCTGCGCTCGACCTGCAACTCGTGGTACATAGGCGCCAACGTGGAGGGCAAGGCGAGGGTCTTCATGCCTTATATCGGAGGCTTCCCCAAGTACGAGGCGTTTTGCGATCGCGTCGCCCGCAACGGATACAAAGGGTTCGAGCTTCAGTAACGGCGACGGCATGCTGTCGAGCTTCCCGCTTGCGGGTCTGCGGCATGCCGCTTACGCTTCGATCATAGTTGCCGTGGACCGGCTTACCTGGGAGGATCACATGAAAGCTGCAGACGTTCTGGCCATCACAGCGGCCGTGCTGCTTGCGGGTCAGGCGCTAACCAGTGCGGCCTCGGCACAGACCACGGTCCTGATCGGCAACAGCACTGTCGGCGACGCTCAAGCCGAGGCCAATGAGAAGCTTGCCGAGCTGGTCACTAAGTACACGAACGGCAAGCTG
>JBFWYV010000327.1:0-4895 GCA_050186055.1 Hyphomicrobiaceae bacterium
CGCGGCGGAATCTCCTGGCCCATGTCGGCGAGACGCTTGGAGACTGCCGGATCGGTCAGCGTCTCGACGACCGCGGCATTGATCCGGGTAAGAATGTCCTTTGGTGTGCCGCGCGGCACCCACAGTCCGTGCCAGAACGGCATGGCGAGCGGCACGCCCGCTTCCTCGGCGGTCGGCACATCCGGCGCCTGCGACCAGCGCGTCTTGCTGAGCAGCGCGAACGCCTTGATCTTGCCGGCGCGCACGTTGGCGAGCGTGTTGGATGCTTCGAGGCAGGACAGGTCGATCTGACCGCCGATCAGATCCTGCATCGCCGGAGCGCCACCGCGATAAGGCACGAGCTGGAACTGCGTGCCGGTGGTCTTCTGGAACAGCGTCGCGAACACGTGTGACGGGCTGCCGATCCCGATCGTGCCGAACGACGCCTTGTCGCCATTGGCCTTCAGCCAGGCGATCACCTCCGCCAGGTTCTTGGCCGGCAGGTCGCCGCGGCCGATCAGCCATTGCGGCGCAGTCGTGAGCAGCGCGACCGGCTCGAAGTCCTTCAGCAGGTCATAGCTGGTGTTGTAGACGGCGCTGCTGAAAACGTACGAGGTGAGCTGTCCGATGCCGATGGTGTAGCCGTCGGGCGCGGCGCGCGCCACGCGGGTGACGCCGATCGAGCCGCCGGCGCCGCCGACATTCTCGACGATGACCGGCTGACCGAGCGAAGCCTTCATCCGTTCCGACACGATGCGCGCCAGGCTGTCGGTCGGCCCACCAGCCGGGAATGGCACGATCATGGTCACCGGCCGCGACGGATAGGATTGTGCCGCCGCCACGGTGGCGCTCATCGCCACCGCGGCGAGGGCCCAGACAGCCCCAACGATTCGCTTCATCGGTTTCTCCCTTGGCACGCGCCTTCCCGCCGTCGCGGCAGCGCGTTTAGTTTTGTAGCCGTCTGCGGTCACTTCGCCTTGATGCCGGCTGCCTTGACGATCGGCCACCACTTTTCGATCTCGGATTTCTGCAACGCAGCGAGAGCCTGCGGATTTTGCTGGTCGCGCGGCACGACCTCCTGTCCGATATCGGCGAGCCGCTTGCGCACTGCCGGATCGGCGAGCGCATCGACCACGGCGGCATTGAGCGTGCCGATGACGTCTTTGGGCGTCCCGGCCGGCGCCCAGAGCGAATACCAGACCGACGCGTAGAAGCCGGGCAGCCCGGCCTCGTCGACCGTCGGGATGTTGGGTGCGCCGTCAAGCCGAGTCTTGGCCGTCACCGCATAGGCCTTGATGGTGTCGCTCTGGATCTGCGGCAGCGCGCTGGTCGGCACGTCGATCAGCATGTCCACCTGTCCGGCCAGCAGACCCTGCATCGCGGGCGCGAGCCCTCGATACGGCACGAACGCGTAGCTGGTGCCGGTGAGTTTCTGGAACAGCGCACCGGCGAGGTGGCCGGAACTTCCGATGCCGGACGTGCCCTGCGTCGCCTTGCCGGAATTGTCCTTCAGCCAGGCGATGAAGCTCTTGAGATCATTCGCCGGCATGGTCTTTCGCGCGACGATGATTTCCGGCATGACTCCGATCAGCGAGATCGGCTCGAAATCCTTCACCACATCGTACGGCAGGTCATAGATCGCCCCGTTGACCACGTGCGTCGCGTATCCCGGGCCGATGCTGAGCGTGTAGCCGTCGGGCGTGGCGCGCGCCACGCGGCCGACGCCGAGGCTGCCGGCCGCACCGGCGACGTTCTCGACGATCACCGGCTGGCCAAGCGACGTCTTCATGCGCTCCGCCATGATCCGCGCCAGCACGTCGACCGGTCCGCCGGGAGGGAACGGCACCACCAGGGTCACGGGGCGGGTCGGAAACGATTGTGCCTGTGCGCCAGACACTCCCAGGACGGCGACCATCACGATCGCCGAAAACCACTCGCGCATTGATTCCTCCACATGTTGCGGCCCGTTATTGATCGGACCTTGGCAGTTCGCGGGTCTTCATTCGGCGGCCGAGCGCGTTCCCGAATCCTCCGTTGCATCGCTTCCGGCAGCGGTCTTGAGCGTATGCTCGGCGACGAAATAGACCGGCCGCGCCTTAATCTCCGATAGTATCTTGCCGATATACTCGCCCATGATCCCGATCATGATCAACTGCACGCCACCTAACACCATCAGGCCGACCACAACCGAAGGATAGCCGGGCACCGATTTGCCGTAGGCCACCGTCTCGAACAGAATCTGCATGCCGAAGATGAAGGCGCCGAACGCGAGCAGCACGCCGAGCAGGCTCGCGAACCGCAGCGGCGCCACCGAGAACGAGGTCAACCCCTCGATCGACAGCCCGATCAGCGAGGAGACGTTCCAACTGGTGCTTCCGTGGGTACGCTCCGCCGGCTCGTAGTCGACCCGCTTCTGGCGGAAGCCGATCCAGGTGGCGAGTCCCTTGAAAAACCGGTTTCGCTCCGGCAACTGCCGCAATGCGGCGGCGGCGCGCGGGGACAGCAGGCGGAAGTCGCCGGCGTCCTCGGGAATCTTCTGGCGCGCATGCCAGTTGATCAGGCGGTAGAATATCTTGACGCTCTGGCGGCGCAGCCACGGCTCGTTCTCACGGTGCGCCTTGGCGGTGTAAACCACGTCGTAGCCGTCATCGAGCCAGTGCGCGACCAGCCGCTCCACCAGGTCGGGAGGATGCTGGCCATCGCCGTCCATGAACAGCACCGCACCGAAGCGGGCGTGATCGAGGCCGGCGAGCAGCGCCGCCTCCTTGCCGAAATTCCGCGACAGCGAGACCACCTGCACGTCGAGCGCATCGGCCGGCAGTCCCTGCGCCACGCTGAGCGTGGCGTCGCGGCTGCCGTCGTCAACATAAACCACCTCGGCCGTGATGCCCCTGGTAGCGCGCAGCCGCCGGGCAACCTCGAGCAGCCGCGCATGCAACGCGGGCAGGTTGTTCGCCTCGTTGAACATGGGGACGACGAGAGATAAGCCGGCATCGGCGCGCGCGAGCGGCGGGACGCCGCTGGAACTTGCTCGGTTCGCCACATTGGGCGTCATGTTATTGGCCTTTCGGGCGGATTCCCCTGTTTCAGGCGATTCATAGCGCAACTGGGTCGCCCTGTCGCGCGGTGGTCATTCCGGTCTTTCCGTTTCGGGAGGTGAATTTTCCGTCCCAGACGTGCTAAGCGGGCCGCCTGATGCGCCTCCCTCCTCTCCTCGACCGGATGCACGCCCGCCTGGCACAGGCCTGGCAGGACCGCGCCGTCTCACTCAAGGCCTTGAGCTTCGCCCTGGTCGGCGTGGTCAACACGCTGATCGATCTGGGCATTTTTATCATCGCCTACAGCTGGGCCGGGCTCGCGCTGGTGCCGGCCAACGTGCTCGCCTGGATCATCGCGGTATCCGCATCCTACGTGATGAATTCGTACACCACGTTCGCGGCAGAGTCCGGGCGCCAGCTGCGCTGGCGATCGTACGGCACGTTCGTCGCCTCCGGCGTCGCCGGCGTGATCGCCAATACGGCGGTACTGGTGGTGGCCTCGTTCTGGATCCCCGTATTGGCCGCCAAGCTGCTCGCCATTCTGGCGAGCTTCGTGGTCAACTTCTCGCTGTCGCATTTCGTCGTCTTTCGCACGCGCACGCCGCAACCGGAAACGCGGGCGGAATGATCGCAGACCCGTCATTGCCGGGCATTGACCCGGCAATCCATCGTTACGCGCAGCCAATGGATGCGCGGGTCGAAGCCCGCGGATGACGGCCAACACGTGGAGAATCCGCTTTGCGCTACGACGACAACCTGACGACCGAACGGCCGACTTTCGTCACTCACCTGGAATGCTCCGCGACCGGCGAGCACTACCCGGCGGACGTACCGCATAATTTGTCACGCGCCGGCAAGCCGCTCCTGGTGCGGTATGACCTTCCCGGTATACGCAAGGCGCTGACCAAGGAAGCGTTGGCCGAACGTCCGCAGGACTTGTGGCGCTACCGCGAACTGCTCCCGGTGCGCAGGCTTGCCGACATCGTCAGCCTGGGCGAGGCCGTGACGCCGCTCCTGACGCTGCCGAAGCTCGGCAAGGCGCTCGGCAGCGGCGAAATTCTGGTGAAGGACGAGGGCCGGCTGCCGACCGGCTCGTTCAAGGCGCGCGGCCTGGTCATGGCGGTTTCGATGGCCAAGGCTCTCGGCGTGAAGCATATGGCGATGCCGACCAACGGCAACGCCGGCGCGGCACTTGCCGCCTATGCGAGCCGCTGCGGCATCCGCACCACGATCTTCTGCCCGGAGGATACACCGGAGGTGAATGTCAGCGAGATCGCGCTGCAGGGCGCGAGCGTTTACCGCGTCAACGGGCTTATCGACGACTGCGGCAAGCTGGTCGCGCAGGGCAGGGAAAAGGTCGGCTGGTTCGACACCTCGACGCTGAAAGAGCCGTATCGCATCGAGGGCAAGAAGACGATGGGGCTCGAGCTTGCCGAGCAGCTCGGCTGGCAGGTGCCCGACGTCATCCTCTACCCGACCGGTGGCGGCACCGGCCTGATCGGCATGTGGAAGGCGTTCGCCGAACTGGAAGCGCTCGGCTTCATCGGGAGCAAGCGCCCGCGCATGGTCGCCGTGCAGGCGGCCGGATGCGCGCCGATGGTGCGCGCCTACGAGCAGGGCGTGGAGCACGCGGCGCGCTGGGAGGACGCGCACACCATCGCGTCGGGTATCCGTGTGCCGCAGGCGGTCGGCGACTTCCTGATCCTTCGGGCGGTGCGCGAAAGTGGCGGCTTCGCCATCGCGGTCGACGACGACGCGATCTCAGCGGCGCTCGACGAGGTGGCACGCGAGGAAGGGCTGCTGCTTTGCCCCGAGGGCGCCGCGACCTATGCGGCGCTCAAGCAGGGCCTCGCGGACGGCCGCATCAGCAGGACCGAG
>JBFWYV010000328.1:0-4886 GCA_050186055.1 Hyphomicrobiaceae bacterium
GCTCTCGATCGCAGACGGCATCATCATCGTGCTGTTCGGGCTGCATTTCCTCGGCATCCTTCGCATCCACCTCCTGTACAAGGAGGCCCGCTTCCATACCCGGCTCGAGGGCGTGTCATTGATCGGCGCCTATGTCATCGGCCTCGCCTTCGCATTCGGCTGGACACCATGCATCGGGCCGATCCTGGCCGCCGTGCTGACCCTGGCCGCCCAGGACGCCAGCGTCGGCACCGGCGTCAAGCTCCTGTTCGCCTATTCGCTCGGCCTCGGCATTCCGTTCGTACTGGCCGCCGTGGCCATCCGCCCGTTCATGGGGTTCATGCACCGTTTCCGCCGGCATCTGGGCACGGTCGAAAAGGTGATGGGTGCGCTCCTGATCATTACCGGCTTATTATTCCTGACCGGATCGATGAACATCGTCGGACAATGGCTGCTCGACAATTTCCCCGGCCTGGCCATGCTGGAGGAATGGCTGACGCCTCGATCGCTGCAAGGCGAGATCATGCGCAAAGGTCTCGGCAACTGAGGAGATGGCGATGCCCGCCGCCACCCGTCCCCCGATAGCACTCACCATCGCCGGCTCGGACAGTTCCGGCGGCGCCGGCATCCAGGCCGACCTCAAGACGTTCACGGCGCTCGGCATCTATGGCGCCAGCGTGCTGACCGCGCTGACCGCGCAGAACACCACCGGCGTGAGCGCCGTCCACACACCGCCCGCCGATTTCGTCCGTGCGCAGATCAAGGCCGTGTTCGACGATCTGAAGGTCGGCGCCGCCAAGACCGGCATGCTCGCCAACGCAGCCATCATCGAAGCTGTCGCAGACGAGCTCGAAAAGCACCCTGGCGTGCCGCTTGTGGTCGATCCCGTCATGGTGGCCACCAGCGGCGACCGCCTGCTCGACACCGCCGCCGTCGATGTCCTGATCAAGCGGTTGCTCCCGCGCGCGACCCTGCTCACGCCCAATCTGCCGGAAGCCGCCGCGCTCCTGGGGCTACCTGAGGCGACGGACATTGAAACCGCCGAAGCACAGGCGCAGGCCCTGGTTGCATCCGGCTGCCGCGCCGTGCTGGTCAAGGGCGGGCATTTCGAAGACAGCGCAGCCGTCGACGTCCTCGCCATCGCGGGCGAGCCTCCCGTCCATATTTCCGCGCCCCGTATCGCGACATCCAATACGCATGGCACCGGCTGCACACTGTCGGCCGCGATCGCCGCGCTCCTGGCCGACGGGTTATCGCTGAAAGACGCGGTCCGCGGCGGAAAGACCTACCTCTCCCAAGCCATCGCGAACGGCGCCGAATTGAACATCGGGCAAGGCAACGGCCCCGTCGATCATCTGTTCGCGATCAAGCGTCAGCCGCGCCCCGTGTAGCCGGCCGCAGGCGCGCCGCCGGAGCATCCGGCAAGCAGTTCTTAACCATGCCGTGGTTACGTCCTCGGCGGCCGCCGGGCGCTCATCGGGCGCCGGGCAGGGTCCGCATTGTCCAATCGGGTCCGGATTCGGTTGCGGGAGGTTGACGCCCCGGCGTCAGCCTGAAGCCGGCAGGACCTCTGGATCGTAGTTGCGTGCAAGTATCGGAGGGTCGCACGATGATCGAGTTGTCCGCCAGTCGGATCGGAACACTAGGTTTGGCATTGGGGAGTGCCGTCTGCTGCGCAAGCGCTTTCGCAACACCGGTCGAAAATCTCCCGGGCCGCTGGGCCGGTGTCGGCAACGTCCAGATGAGCAACGGCGCCAGCGAGCAGATGCGCTGCATCGTCACCTACCGCGTGGCCAGCGGTAACGTCCGCCAGAACCTCCGTTGCGCGAGCCAGGGCTACAGGATCGACGCGATAGCCAAGCTCACCGTCGCCAATGGCCGCGTGTCCGGCGACTGGGAAGAGCGCACCTGGTCGAAGACCGGCTCGATATCGGGCCAGGTGATCGACGGCGGCTTCATGCTGAAGATTGCCGGAGCAGACTTCACCGCCGCCATGGCGGTCAATCTCTCGGACTGCCGCCAGTCGATCAGCATCACGCCGCAGGGGTTCGACATATCCCGCATCTCCATGACGCTCGGCAAGTGCTGACGCCGCCGGGCGT
This sequence comes from Hyphomicrobiaceae bacterium, assembly GCA_050186055.1. GTDB lineage: Bacteria > Pseudomonadota > Alphaproteobacteria > Rhizobiales > Hyphomicrobiaceae > CAMDPA01. The sequence continues at coordinate 2,082 of JBFWYV010000328.1, forward strand.
CCGGCCGCGCTGGCTTTGACGACGGCCCGCGCGAGGGATCGAAGCCCCCTCGCGCGCCTCGTTGCAAATTCACGAGAGCTCCGCCAGTGTGGCGCACACCGCCACGCCCTCCGGAGCATGCCCATGACGGCCCGTGTCCCGACAATCGAAGACGTGCACGCCGCCGCCCGACGCCTCGCCGGACTGGCCCTGAGGACGCCGCTGCTCACCCACCCGGCGCTGGACGAGGCGACCGGTCGGCGCGTACTGCTCAAGGCGGAAAATCTCCAGCGTGTCGGCGCCTTCAAGTTCCGCGGCGCCTACAACAAGATTTCCCAGGTCGACCGGCGCCGGTTTCCCGGCGGCGTTGTCGCCTGCTCGTCCGGCAACCATGCGCAGGGCGTGGCAGCGGCCGCCGCGATTGCCGGCCTGCCGTCGCTGATCGTCATGCCGTTCGATGCGCCAAAGCTCAAGATCGAGCGCACCCGTGCATTCGGCGGTGAGATTCACCTCTACGACCGCGTGAAGGAGGATCGCGACGCCATCTCCCGGCAACTTGCAGCCGAACGAAAAGCGGACCTCGTCCATCCTTTCGACGATCCCGACGTCATCGCCGGACAGGGAACCGTCGGCCTCGAGCTGATGCAGCAGGCCGCTGGGATCGATGCCGTTCCCGACACGGTTCTCGTCCCATGCTCGGGCGGAGGACTGGCTGCCGGCATCTCGCTCGCCGTCAAAGCCGCCGCGCCAGCCGGCCGCATCCTTACCGTGGAGCCGGAGGGCTTCGACGACATGGCCCGTTCGCTTGCCTCCGGCCATCGCGAGAAAAACGACAGGCTGTCAGGTTCGATCTGCGACGCCCTCATGTCACCTTCGCCTGGCGCGATCACCTTCGAGATCGCAAGGCGCAGCATCGCAGGCGGTGTTGCGGTCTCTGACCAGGAAGCGCGCGAGGCGATCCGGTTCGCATTCCGCGAGCTGAAACTTGTTCTCGAGCCGGGAGGCGCAGTGGCTCTGGCCGCGCTGCTCGCCGGCAAATCCGGCATCGAAGGCAACACCGTCGCCTGCATCCTGTCCGGCGGAAACATCGATCCGGAGCAATTCGCCGGGATCGTCACATCGAACGGCTGAGCGCCCTGCTGCTGCTCCATCCGTACACCACGGAAAAGAGGGCGGAACGTCATCACGCAGCCCCACCGGCGAATTCACTCTGCGAGGACTGATGAACCTGCTGCGGATGCCGGCAACCGGCGAAAGCGACGACCCTCGTCCCGCCCTCAAGCTCTCGCTCATGTACGGGGCGATGTTTGTCATCTTCGGGGTGGCGCTGACCTACCTGCCGGTGTGGCTCAACGCGCGCGGACTGTCGCCCGCCGACATCGCAGTTGCGACGTCGGCGCCCATGTTTCTCCGCCTCGTTGCCACGCCGGCGATCGGATTCGTCGCCGACAGAAGCCAGGCCCACCGCACGATCCTGCTGTTCATGTGCCTGGCGGGCCTGAGCCTGATGACCGTCGTCGGCTTTCCGCCGGCAGGCTACGTCCTGATGGCGCTGGTCGGGCTCATGCTGTTCACGATTCAATCGCTGATGCCGCTGGCGGACACCATCACGCTGGCCCATGTCAGAGCCCAACAAGTCGACTACGGCCGCGTCCGCCTGTGGGGGTCGCTGACCTTCGTTCTCGCAAGCTATGCCGCAGGCTATGCAACGGAGGACATCGGCGCACACGCAATCCTCTGGCTGCTGATCGCCGGCACCGCGCTGACGGTCGTTGCCGTGCTGCTGCTTCCCCGTCGCGAGCCGGGCAGCCGGCAGCCCGACAGCACCCGGCCCAAGCTCTCACCCGCAGACATCATTGCGATATTCTCCCGCCGGACCTTCGCGCTGTTCCTGCTCTGCGCCGGCTCGATCCAGGCCTCTCATGCAATGTTCTACGTCTTCGGCGTGATCCATTGGCGCGCACAGGACCTCTCCCCGGGCTTCATCGGCACGCTCTGGGCCATCGCCATCGCGGCAGAGATCGCGTTGTTCTGGTGGGCCCCGCGGATCAGCATGATGGGTGGAGAGCTCCTGATGATATCCGGCGCGGTCAGCGGGATCGTGCGCTGGCTGGCGATGTCGGCGGATCCGTCGCCGCTGATGCTGGTGCCCCTGCAAGTGCTGCATGCGGGAACGTTCGCGGCGACCCACCTCGGCGCCATGCAATGGATCGCCCGCAATGTGCCGGGACACGTGGCAGGCTCCGCCCAGGCGCTGCTCACCACATTCTCCGCCGGCATCGCCATGAGCAGCGCAACGCTGATGTCCGGCCCCCTCTATCAGGCCTTCGGCGGAGGCGCTTATGCCGCCATGGCGGTTCTGTGCGTGCTCGGACTGTTGGCCGGGATCACCCTCAATCGCACGCAATCGGCGGCGGCATTGGAGGCAAGCTGAGTTCCAGCCCACAACAGACGGTCATGGCCGCCGTGCTCCGGGCCACCTGTCGTGTAGCGGTCGGCTATTTCCCCGCCTTCCCGGCCCGCGCCGCACGCACGTTCTCCAGCGTGACATCGAAGAAGGTGATCGGCGGATAGGCCTCCGGATCGGTGTCGACGTCGATCAGCGTCGTTTCCTTCTCGGCCAGGGCCTCCTTCAGCGCCGGCAGGAAATCCCCCGCATTCTCTACGCGAACGCCCCGGCACCCGCATGCCCGCGCGATCGCGGCATGATCCACCGGCGCGAACCGGCATGCGCTCGTGTGACGGCCGAACTTCACGTCCTCCGCATCCTTCTGGTAGCCGAGCACGCCGGTGTTGAGCACGATCAGCACGACATGCGTGCCGGTT
>JBFWYV010000329.1:0-4882 GCA_050186055.1 Hyphomicrobiaceae bacterium
GGTCGCGAGCTTCTAGTCGTTTTCGTGTGTCCCGGCCATGGCCGCATCGAACAACTTTTCCTTTGTGCCGAATTAACGCCGGACATGCGCCGGATCGACACCCACCGCCGCGGCGATGTCGCGCACGCCAGCCTGCATGTAGCCTAACGTGGCGAACGCCTCCTGAGCCGCTTTGAGAATGTCCGCACGCGTGCGGACGGCATCACGGCGACGAATGGTCAATTATAAGTCCCCAGCTGTTGACTTAGCTCGGGTGCCTCAGCACGATCGTGCAGAACAGACAGGAATTGGAGACACCCAGGTGGCCTATATCCCGATCAAGATCGACGTGACCAGCGCGCTGCCATTGGATGTGACCGAGGGCGCGAGCATAGCCATCGCCGCCTGGGTGTTCCCAGCCGACGCCGCCAAGTCTCCTGCACGGCCCAGCGTGATCGCGCTGTTGAACGGGGGCAGCTACGACAAGCGTTATTTCCATTTCGAGGTCCCGGGGCGTAAGGGATACAGCGTCGCCGAAGCTCTCGCCGATCGCGGCCACACGGTGGTCCTGCTCGACCACCTGGGCATTTCCGACAGCTCGCGCCTACCGACCCAGAAGAAGGGCACACGCCAGGTCGCAGCACTGGCGAACCACGCCGCCACGACCGAGATTTTCGCGCGGCTGGAGCGCGGCGAGCTGGACCGTTCGATCCCCGCCATGCCGGGGCTGGTCAAAGTCGGCGGCGGCCATTCGATGGGCGGCTTCCAGACCATCACCCAGCAGGCCGCGCACGCCACTTACGACCGCGTGCTCGTGCTCGGTTACACCGCCATCGGCGTTCATCTGACGATGGGCGGCCAGCAGTTCGCGGCTGAACGGCCCTATGACGATGCATTGGGCGACTACTGGCTACTCGACCATGCCGGCATCGCCGAGAGCTTCCACTGGAACGATGTGCCACGCGAGGTCCTGGAGGTGGATGAGGCGCTGGCGGTCGAGGTGCCGCAGATGCTGAGCAATCAATCGACCCAGATGGGGATCGTCTCGGAGGATGCGGGGCGCATTTCCGTGCCGGTCTACATCTGCCTCGGGGAGCGGGATGTCTCGCCCCGGCCGCATGACGAGCCCAGCTTCTACAAGGCCTCGCCCTATGTGACCCTGCATATCTTGCCCCGCTCAGGGCACTGCCAGTCCTTCGCCAGCACGCGGATGGAGATGATCGAGCGGATAGACGGCTGGATACGCAGCATACCGGCTTGAGCGCATACTGGGGTCCGGTTTGGGTCGCGAACTGCCGCCCACACGTCTCCGGAAACCGGACGCTCGGGCCGCGCGGTGCTGACGCCGGGGCTGCCCATTGCGGCACTGATAAGTACCAATTCTCGCCAACCCGTGAGCGCTCAGTTTAATCTGAAACACACAAACCAACCTTTACCTGTTCAGTGAGTGATCTATTCTGCCTTATGGATCACGGACTTGAACGTTGTTCGTCGCCTACCTTAGAGTAAGCACTCAGCGCCAAGGCGCGTCCGGGTTGGGCCTCGACGCTCAACGGGAAGCGGTGGAGCGATACGCCGGCTCGGTCAATCAGGCGGTCATCGCGACGTTCACCGAGATCGAAAGCGGCGCGGTCAAGCAGCGCCCCGAACTCGCCGCCGCCCTGGATATGTGTCGTCGCCGCAAAGCCGTCCTTCTGATCGCCCGGTTGGATCGGCTCTCGCGGTCACTGTCGTTTGTGGCGCAGCTCCTCGACGCCAACGTGGAAATCCGCGCGGCGGACATGCCCGAAGCGAACCGCATGATGCTCCAGATGCTTGCCGTCTTCGCCGAGCATGAACGACGATTGATAGGGGCGCGAACCAAAGCGGCACTCGCGGCTGCAAAGGCTCGCGGGGTTCAATTAGGGCGGCAGGGGAAGGTGCTCGCGGAGCGGCACCGTACGGCGGCAGTCAGCTACGCACTGGAGATTGAGCCGCACATATTCCGAGCGCGATCCGCCGGCGCTACGACTTGCCAGTCGATTGCGGCCTTCTTGAATGTTCAGGGCCTGCCGTCCCGTGAGGGGGGCTGCTGGCACCCGGCTTCGGTAGGGCGGGTTCTGCGCCGCCTCGAAGCGGATCAGCCCCACCTTTAGGACCTCGCGTTCGCAACACCGCCATCAAGACATTGTCGAGCCAGGCTAGGTCGTCGTCGGACAAAGCTGCAAGCCGCGCCGCCACCTCCTGAAAGCCGCGACGATCGGAGGCCGGCGTTGACGCGTTCACGCTGAAGAATGCCGACGGGTCCACATCAAGGGCCGCCGCCAACTTCTCGATCGTGGGGAAGCGCGCGCCAGTACGCCCAGCCTCAATTTTGGAAATCATGTCCGGGCTTAAGGTTGCGGCTTGCGCGAGTTGTTCCTGCGTCAGCCCGCGCGCCCGGCGATGAGCTGCAACGAGTCTCCCGAACCGAGTTTCCAGATTGCCCATGGGGACCCCCACCATGGTGTAGGGGCGGGGAAGGTGACCGGGCAGGGAAGCTATTGGCGGATTATCGGTTTAGCGCCATCTGTTTGCAATTAATTGCATTTACGGTTTCAGCCCGCATCGCAAGCTGCGTCAGTCACCCTCTGGGTGGGTCTCCTTGACCAACTGGCTCATGGCGTCCTTCCAAAGCCCCCGCGCTTTAATCAGCGCACCTGCGTCTGCGCCCTTGCCGTTTGGCCCCATGATCTGTGGCACATGCTTTTCGTAGCGGCGGACCGATCCGCCGATTCCTTCCGCCAATGTTGCAAGATACCGCTCTCCGGCCGCGGGAAAGCCGAGCCGAGCGGCGGAGCCGTAGGCGTCTCCAAGCCAGACCGTGCCTGTGGTGTCGATGTACCCCATGGAGGCCCGCACATCCGGTGTCGGCCACCAGCGCAGCACCAGCGACTTGCGGTAATCGGGGACAATCGTGAGGTCAGCCAGCGAGGACACGAACTCCTGCAGGGGCGCGACAAGATCGGGGCGTTTTTTCTGGAGCTGATCGTAAAACTCGGCCTCCGACAATGTGAGGCCCCGTTCAGATGGGCTTCCTTCGGCGGACGTGTCCGGTGCCTTTATCGACAAGACGCCCGCGTGATCGATGGTGACAATCCCGCGTGGCACGAGGGTCGTGCGCATCGGCACTCTCGGGACGACTAAGAGGCCGCCGTCCATGCCATGCCAAACGGAAAGGTCGACCAGCGCTAGTCCAGCATGAATCCCAGCGTGAAGTTGCAGGAATGCCGTCAGGGCTTCAGCGCCTTCTTGGATTCCATCGCCGATGATCAACACCATCAAGCGGCCCGCACGTAGCCGCCGCTCGACGGCGTCGACAAACTGGACCTCCTCCAGATCGCTGAGGCCTTCCACCAAGCCCCACAGTGTGGCGGAGGGCTGTTTCAGCGCGATCTGAACTGCGTTCTCAAGATTTTCGTAGGACCAACCCATCAACGCGCGGGCGTAATCGAGGCCCTGAGCCACCACCTCCCGTCGGGCCTGCGCGTTTCTGAATAGCTTGCATTCTCCGAGCACCAGGCCGCCGTCTGGAGTGATCCAGAAATTGTCGAGAAAGCCGGCCGAGGTGTTGAGTTCTGTGCAAACGGGGATCAGGCAAGCGTAGGCAGGCTCAATATCCGCCATCGGGATCACTTCCGGATGCCGGTGGATCAGCTCTTGAATGAATCGCTCCCGCTGGCCCGTGTCGATTGTTGAGACCCCAAGATGATGGCGCGTAAGGGGGGCCGACGCTCCGACGTGCGGCACCCAAATCGGCGGCGAATGGCGTGATCCAGCCTTCATTTGCATTTCCCCCGCCATCCATGAAGTAGCTGCGAAGCCACTTACGGAAATTACAAAATAAGCAATAGCGTAGCCTTGGGCCTCACGACCGCGCAACCAACTGCCGTCACGAGGGACAATTGGCGAGCCTTGCGGAATTCCGCTTATCCCTCTCGAAACAATGCGGGTGTAAATTCGCTTATTTGCAACCCAGATAGTGCAGATAAAATACAACCTCAAACAATGGAGGTGATCATGAATGCATTTGAGCAATTTAGATCAATTGGGCAGCCGCAATTAATTTCATCCGCTTGCCAGAATATGTTGGATCAGTCCGGGATTACCTCCCCCGGGGTTTTGTCTTCTCTTGACAGAATGTTCTGTGCGCTTGCTGTCGAGAGGATCGGCGTCTGGGAAATGCCCCGCGGGTTGCCGGCGTCCTCCGACCAAAACCATCGCTGGCGAGCCGTTTCGTCACTCCAGAAGGCGATCCGGCTCGGTGATGCATACGCAGCTATGACCGCCGCGCATATCTGCCACGGCCTGAACAAGCAGCACCTTTGGAGACGTCTGGCCGTCATAGCGATCGAAGACGTCATGCTCGGAAATCTGCTCGCAGTGGCGATGACCCTCGCGCTCGCGGGCAGCAAAGCCGCCCGGGAAGATGTCGGCGACCTCAAAGCGGCGCTGTGGATGGCTAGTGTACTCGCCAATGGCCTGAAAGATCGCACCGCCTGTGACCTGTGTGCCGTCGTCGATTACGACCGCACCCTGCACAGTGACGCAGATTCCTGGGCCCGGGAGTCTGACGAGCGCTTGATGGAGTTGGCAGGCGACCGCGACATCTCCGTCGAGCGGCAGATGTTGGCGGCGTGGCTGTTGGCCGGGACAAGGCGCTACCCGGGTCAGAATCTTCCAAAGGCCAACGATCGCTCACGACGCAATCTCATGCGCGTCATGGTCCAAAGCGGGATGCCGCTTGTCCTCTACTACCTCGCTGATCGGGGAGCGGTGCGGACCGGGGACTCTATGTTCGTGTCGGTCCTGCCGATCTGGAGAATGCTCCAGGAAGATGGGGACAGCTTGAAGGTCTACCGCAATGAATCGGCGAACCGAGAAT
>JBFWYV010000330.1:0-4870 GCA_050186055.1 Hyphomicrobiaceae bacterium
TGGGCTGGGTGAGCTGCGATCGTTCAAGGGCATTGCCGAAGGCGTCGAGAACTCCAACTATCTGGTGGAGACGATCGAGGGGCGCTTCATTCTCACGCTATATGAGAAGCGTGTCGAGGCTCGCGACCTGCCGTTCTTTCTCGGCCTGATGGAACATCTCGCCGAGCGTGGAATGAAATGCCCGCTTCCTGTTCGCGACAGACAAGGAGAAGTTGTGAGCCAGCTCGCCGGGCGCCCGGCGGCGATCATCACGTTCCTGGAGGGCATCTCTTTCAAGAGTCCCGAGGTCCAGCACTGTCGACTTGTTGGTGCGGAGTTGGCGCGATTGCATCGGGCCGCAATGGATTTCAAGCTGCGCAGAGCGAACTCCATGGGGCTCGGCACATGGCGCCCGCTGTTTGAGCGATTTGCCGACGACGCCGATCAGATCAGCCCGGGGCTGCGCCGGACCATCGAGAGTGAGCTGGACTATCTCGCACCGCGCTGGCCCGCCGCGCTGCCCGATGGCGTGATTCATGGCGATTTGTTTCCGGATAACGTGTTCTTCCTGTCCGGAGAGGTGTCAGGCATCATCGACTTCTACTTCGCCTGCAATGACCTGCTGGCCTACGACCTGGCGATCTGTCTCAACGCCTGGTGCTTCGGGCCGGACGGAGACTTTTCACGACAGCGCGCGGCTGCACTGTTCGAGGGGTATTCCACCGTACGCGCGCTGCGGCCCGATGAGATCGCAGCTATTCCCCTGCTGGCGCGCGGCGCTGCTTTGCGCTTCCTCCTCACCCGGTCCCATGATTGGCTGACGACGCCGAAAGGCGCATTGGTGGCGCCGCACGATCCGCTCGAATACCTCAGCCACCTGCAGGTACATCGCACGCTGTCGGGGCCCGGTGACTACGGTATCGGGGGGTAGGCAGGGCGCCGATGCGATGGTGGAGGACTTGAAGAAAAAGGTGTTTCCGGATCGTGACCTTCGCGTCCTCGCTTTGAAGGATGGAAAACGTGTAGTGAATGTGCTGTAGAGGCAGTTATGATACACTATCGCATTGCCCCCCCCCTAAATTCCGGGAAGCCCATCCCGCGGGTTCAATGGGTGAGAGACCCGAGCGGGACGCGGGTTATTTATTCAGACTTGGTTTTTCATCGACAAGATAAGCCATTGTCAGAAGATGAGATTTCGCGTTTCAACAATCGTGTCGAATTTTATTCGAAGCCATCCAACGGCCCATTGGACTTCGTGCGTGCGCCAATGAGCCGGGAGTATCTCGTGTCGGATAGAATTCGATCAAGCATCGATGATCTCGAGCCTGGGAAGCATCAATTCATCGCAATGAAATTGATCATGCCAAATGCGTGGAAAGGTTTTTTGGAGGACACACGTTATTATTGGTTGAACTGCTGCACTCGACTTGAAGCAATTGACGTATCACGATCTAAGCTTGTTTCCCTGGTGCCTGGCTCTGCATCTCTGGGACGCCCAACTGATGATGCGACGATTGCAGTAAAGGCATCGGTCGTTCGCCAGCATCACCTCTGGATGTCTGTCAGGCCCATTGCCAGTGGTGATGTTTTTGTTTCTGGATCACTTGCAGAGAAGTGGAGAGCGATGGACGCCGGTCCGATCGAACTTCTGCCGTGCATCATGGTGTGATGGCGTGCGCTTGCGAGCGTCGGGCGATTGGTTGTGCTATCAGTTCATTTTCCCATTGAGAGAACGCGCGGTCGTCTCAAAGTGAATTGCCCGCAAACAGATCGCCAAACCAAGTACTTGCAGGAGTATGTCCGATGGCTTTTGTGATCGGTATGGGCATCTCAGACGGGAGCAGCGTTTTCACCAATTGGCAACCGCGGTTGCCGCCGGACGTAGACCTCAGGCTTAGCAACGTTGCGCCGCATCCGGATGCAATTCTGCACGACATACCAAGTGCGGTGGCGGCGTCGACCTTCCTGATTGATCCACCTGAGCGAGGGGGGATGCCAGAGCTGATATGGACTTCCGAGCTCCATCTTTTTGTCGTCTGCACGGAAGTTCGCAATTGGCTGGGCGAGCATCAGCCGGGAAAGCCAGAATTTTTTCCCGTTCCCGTACAAAGTACACGACCGATAGACGGCAAGACGGATCATCCAGGATACTTTATCATGGGAATGATCCCGGAGGTGGATCCTTTTGACGTCGACCGGACTGTGTGGAGCGGGGGGATGTATGGATACAAAGATGGGCGCACGCTACACAGCGCATACGACGCACCGTGCGTCGTGATCGTCGAGAAACGAGCGGGGTTTCACTTCTGGCAAACCAGCCATCGTCAAGGAAAGAAATTCATGTGCTCCAATGAGTTCTGGGCCTTTTACCGAAAAAATAAGTTCCGAGGGCTGGAAAAGATGAAGAAGGAGTGTCCAGAAGAGTAAACATATCGGGTGCAAGACCGACAAAAGACAAGCATGGCTCTGATTCCAGCGATACGTGTACCGGATGAGGGGTTCGTTGTACCACCGTCGGCAGCCAATGCTTCCCACCCGCGTCGACATGGGACACGGCGGTTCGCATCTGAGAAACCAACAAAGCTGCCGACGTCGTAAGATCAGCCGTCTTCCTTTTGTGAGCTTCTGTTCTGGGCTTCGAACTCCTGCTCGAGGGCCGCCTCGAGTTCGACGAGGTCCTGTGGCAACGGCATCCCGAAGGCCCTGAGCTCATTGAGCTTGGCCGCGAGCTGCATGCTGAGCTCGTGCTTGTCTTGCGGATGATCGGTCAGCTTCGACAGCAGGATGCCGATTTCCGCCTCGATGTCTTCGAATGCCATCATTCAACTCCCTGTTGTCAGCCGATCCGATCGAGCGTCGCCGCCGCCCGCCAGCCAGTTCAACCATGCCTTTGATCATCGGCCGGATCGGATTCACGCCGAAGACCCCGAGACCGTTCCGTTTGAGCATCTTCGGCGGATGGCCCCATCGTACCGCAGATCCAGCCGGGCATTCCTGTCGTCATGATGACGCGCATCCGGTCCCGGGCCTTGATCCAACGCAACGTGATCCAACGCAACGTGCTGGGCTTGCCGCCGGAGGGCGTCCGTGCGAGCGTTCAGGTGGTCCCGCAGTCACCCAGGAAAGGAGCGCCCGCCATGGTTCAAGCGCGATGGAACGGCGTCGTGATCGCGCAGTCCGACGATACGGAAGTGGTCGAGGGCAACCACTACTTCGCTCCGGCCGATGTCCGCATGGAGCTGTTGAAGCCGTCGCAGACAACGACGGTTTGCGGCTGGAAGGGCACGGCCCACTACTACACCATCACGGCCGACGGGAAGGAGAACATTGACGCTGCCTGGTACTACCCGGAGACCAAGCCGGAGGCCGATCACATCAAAGGCCGGATTGCGTTCTGGAAGGGCGTCGAGGTGTCCTGACCCGTGCTCGTGACGGTTTTTCGGCGCGGTTCCGGCGACAAGCAGATGTCCTGTGCGCCGTGCGCCTGCCACCTGCGGCCGGCGGGCTCGCAGCCGGTGTGATTGCTCCGGGTGATTTTGTCGGATGCAGGCGCTGGTCCGTCCTGCGCCAACTCCCGGTCCTCGGTTTGTTCCACAGCCTCCGTGCGACTGCCCATTGGTCGGGACCTCGAATGGGCTATATTGACCCGCCGAGAGGATTGGTCGCGCCCGCGACGCATTTCGGGCATCAAATCCGCCCAAGTCTTCGCAGATTCCGGTGCCAGTCTCGATCCGGTCGGGGCGGCGCGCGCGACCAGCCGCGGATGCGCTGAGCGGCGCCGTCCCGCATCACTCGTTTGCAAGATGACACACAAGATGACACCGAATATCGGCTGCAGCTTCGAGAGACTACTTGCGTGTCTCCGCGCCGTCCTCGCCGCCGGATTGCTGATCGCAGGCACCTCGGCGTTGGCGCAGGGACCTGCGCCTCAGCCGTCGGGCAGCCACGGTCCAACCGCACAGCCCGCGCCGGAGCCCTCGCACAGCAATGCGGAAGCGCTGGAGAAGGGGCAGGCCCAGCTCGCGGGCGCCGAAAAGGAAGTCGGCGACATCAAGCAGATGGCCGATGCGGGACTCGTGCCCTACTTCCGCACCGGTTCAACGATCAACACGCTCGAAACGCGTCGCGCCGAGTTGCGCGCCCTGGTCGATCGGCTGACACCGCCGATGGGCGATGTGAAGGCGCGCCTCGACAAGCTGGGTCCGCCGCCGAAGGATGGCGCGCAGGAGCCGGTGGAGCTGTCGCAACGGCGCAAGCAGCTCACGGACGAAGTGGCTGCCTTCGATTCGATCATCAAGCGCGCCGAGGTGCTGTTCGTCCAGGCCGGACAGGCGCTGGCAACCATCAATTCGCTGCGTCGGGCGCGATTTACCCGGCAGCTGCTCGAGCGCTCCGACGAGATCGGCGCGCCGTCCTTCTGGCAGCGATCGCTCGACGTTGTCTGGCCGACGACCGCGGATGTCGCGTCCCAGACAGCGGAGGGCGTGAAGACGATCGTTCAGTCACGTCCGGTGGCGTCGATCGGCGGGATCCTGCTCGCCATGCTGGCCGGTTTCGCCGTCCGGCTGCTGTGCGGGAGGATGCTGCAGACAAATTCGACATCGGGCGGCGCCGCGCCGACGCAGACACGTGCCGAGCGCGGGGCGAGGGTGTTGCGGCGGGCCACGCTCGCAACGCTGCCGCTGGCCGTTGCCGCCGGCACGTTTCTGGCCGTAATGGCTTCCGCCGGATTGGCCGGCGGCCTGTCCGGTCATGTCATGAGGATGGCGCTGATCTACGTCGTCGTGGCGATGTTCCTGATCAGCGTCCTGTCGCACGCGCTGACGCCCCGGCTCTCCGAGGTCCGTCTGATGCCGTTCGTCGGCGTCGCCGCGCGGCGGCTCAAGGTCCT
>JBFWYV010000331.1:0-4860 GCA_050186055.1 Hyphomicrobiaceae bacterium
CGTGCCGTGTGCGCCGCCCGCCGGGCCGTTCGTCTGTCCGCCAGTTCATGTGCAGAGTCTTGCCACACCCCCCGGGCCAGCGCCGAGCAGCCTGCTCTTCGTCGCCATCCTCCTGCACGACGTCACGCGTGCGCCGCCTCCGCGGCTTTGGCAGATCCGCCTCCCCAGTCAGTGTTTTGTATGGCGGGTTGACCCAGCCTGAAAGATAGCTCCAGACGATGGCTGGAAGTCGCGCAATCCACTTCATGCCGGCCGCCGATCCGATAGCTCAGGCATACCGAGCAACGGCGTCCTGTCACCGTGCCCGACTTTTCCCGCGAGAATGCCGCACACATCTTCCTCCGGTTCCGGCATCAGCTCCATGCTTGCGAGGCTGAATATGACGCTCGCACAAGCGCCGTTCGGCTCCTCGCGGAACGGGTGTATGCGGGCGAGAAGCTCGCTCACGGCCAGAGAGGCCGCGAGCATATTGACGCTGATCACTGCCGGACGATTTGCCACCACGCCGGCGATGTAACCGTCCTCCAGCTGCCTTCGATGCGCTTCCGGATCGGTTCTCCGCAAGCCTGCTGCTGCCACCTCAGACATTGAGAACAGCCCCCTGCTCATCAGGCTCGACCGTCCAGGCTGCAGATAGTGAATTGTGCCGCAAACCTCGCGGATACGGCCCTTACCTGCGCCGTCCCTCACGGCGTCGAGCCGGACGCCTATATCGATGTAAGGGATCGCGTAGTAGGTAGCGAGAGTGTTCAGCAGGTATCTTCCGTCAATCGTATCCATGCACCCGAACACCAGATCGCATTGAGCGACCTCTCGCACGACCACGGGGTCCCAAAGATTTTTCTTGAGCCGTATGACCCTCGTTCCAAGACCGGCGCGCTGTATGGCGTCGCCGAGTACGTCCACCTTCGCGCGACCGGTTCGCGCATCATCCATCGTCGAATTGATGATGCGGTTTATATTGCGCTCCTCAGTCGTGTCGTCATCAACGATGACAAGCTCGCCAACTCCCAGCCTCATCAGCGTTTCAATCACGGGGCTGCCTGTGCCCGAGCAACCAATGACGGCGATCGACAGGCGCCGCAGTCGCTCGATTGTCCCTTCGTCGAAGGCCTGCGCGTGCGACGCCGTAAAATCCGGGATGGTGACACTGCCTCGATCCGCATACCAAAAGTGCAGATTGTCCCCCGTTACACTTACATTAGCGATCGGCTCTAGAGTGCCGTCCGGGCGTAGTACGCGGCCGAAGAGTTGTCCATCAGGCAGCATCACGGCGCTGCCGTGCAGAATGTCGGCCTCGACCCAGCCCCGGATCATCGGGAGCAGCCGCGCATCGCCCTCATCGTCGGTCTTGGAGAATGCCGGATAGCCGGTAGGATGACTGTGCACTTTCACAACCGACAGACATTCCGAGGCAGCACGATCCAGCATCGGCGCGATATAGTCCGGAGGCCATGTCACCAGAGTCGGCGTTCGCACCGAGCAATCGTCATACGGGATACCGTGAATCTCGCGCACGGTCAGCCGGTGCCGGCGATCGCCGTCGCGGCGTCCGCACAGCAAGATGGCGACGGCTTCATTGCCATCGCCCGGGAAAAGATAGCTTTTTAGATGTTCATGCTGGTCTCCGGATAGCGCCAGCGTCACGGGAACGCTCATCGCTCGAACTCCCGTTCGAGCCAGTCCTCGACCAGGAAAATATGTGTACCAAGATTATCCTGACCGACGCGCCACGGATTGGTACCCGTCCGATGCCTCGACCAGCGCTGGAAGGATTTGCCATCCAACTTCTGTTGCGCCTCGGTCGCCTTTATGCCCTTGCCATCCTTTCGGGAAAGAGCCGGATGGAAATAAGCCATGTTGAGTTCAACATTCGGATAGCCCGTCTCCATACGGATCGCCGCTGTCACCTTTGAGTGATTGTATCCTTCCGGGGCCGGGAAATCGTGGATCAGGACCCAGTGCGAGCCGTCGATGACCGTCTCCCACGGCAGGCTATAATCTTCCAAGAATTTCTGGTCCTCGGGGAGCAGATCGAACTGACGGCGAAGGCTCATTATCAGCCCTCCGTCTGATCGCGCGGCAGCGCTTTGAACTTCTCGACCCCTTTGCGGCGCAGATCGACCTTTTCCTCAAGACCGACCTTCTCCGGCTTTGAGCCAGCCATCTTGAGGCGCAGGGTGTAGTTTTCCGGCGGGATCAGTCCGGCAAGGGTCAGGATCTGGCGTCCTGTCACGACAGGATCCTGGATCACATAAGCGTCGCCGTTGATGCGGATACGATAGCCCTTGGAGAGCGGGGGCTGCTTGCCGAGCCTTGCGTATTCCTCAAGGTCGATGATGTCGTCGAGGACAAGCTCTTCGCCCGCGTCCTCCTGCTGGTTTTCTAGCTTGTCAGTCATTCGGCTACTCCTTTGTCTTGGGCAGGTCCGGAAAGGACCGATCGAATGTCTGCAAAGTAACATACGCTTGCTAAGTTTGTCAAGCAAGCAGCTCGCGTGCTTGACATATCAAGCGTCGCCGCTTAGAATCAAAACAAAAACAATCAGTTGCTGAAATTCGCTTGCACCGGATTACGGCATAGGAGTGGAGCCCGTGAAGCCAACGCTAGGTCAATACCTCGCCTCGATTCGCACCGACCGGCACCTGACGCTGCGGCAGGTCGAAGAAGCTACGAGAAAAGAAGTGTCCAATGCCTATCTCAGCCAAATAGAAAACGACAAAATCCAGAAGCCATCGCCCAATGTTCTCCATGCACTCGCCGAACTCTACGGCATCAGCTATTCGGCGCTAATGGAGATGGCCGGCTACATTACATCGAGCCGTGCGGACAACGAGCGCCATGGGCGTATCGCGACATTCGCCGAACACAATCTCAGTTCGGCGGAAGAGGCCGAGCTTCTAGAGTATTTAAAATTTTTGCGCACACGAAAGAAACCCGGTGGCTAGAGCGGACGATAGCAGTCTCGATCCTGAACAACGCCGAGCGGTCGAGGAGCGCGCCAGGCAGCTTCTCGACCGCGCCTCGGCATGGGGCGTGTTTCCGACGCCCGTCTCAGACATCGTCGCCGCAGCCCAGCTGGCAGTTGCGCCGTCAGGCTGCAGACTATGGCTTTAGCATCAAAACGCCTATGAAGCTCGCCAAGAAGTTTGGCGCCTCGATATACGCTTCCACCCGCGAATACGCTCGAACTCACCACCGCGCCTGCGTCGTCTATATTCTTGAACCGATAGAAATGGTCGAGGGCGAAGGCGCCAGAGCCGAAGTGCGCCGCATTGAAGCTTCAACGCCCTTCATCGAGATGTTTGGTCTACCTGCCGACACTGCTGTCAATCTCGACCATCCACTTGGCCGCGTGCTTCCTATCGGTAGGAAGATGACCCGGCCCACCTCACTTTCGTTGCGCGACCTCAATGGAGATGTACACGAATGCGTCGCCGAGGCTTTCGATACGACCTGGAATGTTCTCATTCTGCTTTACCCCATAAGGGCGTTGACCAGCACGACGATTATCCTTCCCTCTTCGGCTGAGATGGCGGCAGCGAAGTAGAGCCGCGCACGCCATGATCGCGCAGGAACTGTCCCCCATCAGGGGCGCAGCGCGTTGCGCCAGCTCTCGATCAGGCGCTGGTTCAGCACCTTGGCGATGTTCTCGTATGAGGTCAGCGCCGCGTAATAGCCCGGCGAGCCGGGCCGCGCGTGGATCAGCTCCTGGTAGGCGCGATCCAGCAGGATGCAAAGCTCGGCTTTGCTAAGGCGCTGCAATTCGTCTGTCGTGATGATCGTACTCATGTCTTCCTCCTTGGGCTTGAAGACCCCGGCCATCGGGGCCTTTCTTGCCGGGAGGAGCAGCCGGACGGCGCCGGGCGCCGCACCTGTTCACAGGTCGCAACGTGAGTGGAGAAGCCCTTTAGCGGCTTGCGGTGAGAACCGGCCCGCTTCGGCTAGAAACGAACCTGCGAAGGCCTGTTGGCTGCGGGTGGAAAGATCAAGGTGTGGGGAAGAATATGAAGAGCAGCGCGGCAGGGAATTGCCGAGGCTGATGAAGAAGACAATCCTGATTGGAGCTGTCTGTTCGGGCGCGTCCCTCGCGTGTGGCTCGTGAGCGGGCTCTACGCGCCTGCCTCGCTCAAGAACATCGGCAGGCTTACCGAGCCGCTCAGCGGAGAGCACTGCAGCGTCTCGGCCATGCGGTCACGATCCCTCGCGCAGCAGGCATCCTTGTGCATCCGCATGTGCTGCCGTGCTATACTTCTTTATTGGAATTCCGACCTGAATTTGAAGGCGATCACGCCGCGAT
Organism: Hyphomicrobiaceae bacterium; assembly: GCA_050186055.1. Taxonomy (GTDB): domain Bacteria; phylum Pseudomonadota; class Alphaproteobacteria; order Rhizobiales; family Hyphomicrobiaceae; genus CAMDPA01. The sequence continues at coordinate 4,301 of JBFWYV010000331.1, forward strand.
ACGGGGGCTTCACATTGGCGCTTTTGACGGCGCCGCTGAGGCCGATCTTGTCGAGCGCCTGCGCAGCGACGGCGATGCCGTGTTCTCGCTGGTCGCAATAGTTGACGGCGTGCTGCACGGCCATGTGATGTTCTCGAAAATGCTATCGCCCGAACTTGCACTTGGACTTGGGCCGGTTGCCGTTCTTTCCGGGAGCCGCCGCCGGGGCATCGCGGCGCGGCTGATCGAGGACGGCCTCTCGCGCGCTGCCGCATCCGGCTGGCGCAGCGTCTTCGTGCTCGGCGATCCTGCCTATTATGGCCGCTTCGGTTTCAGCGCCGCGCAGGCGAGCGGCTTTGCTTCACCTTACGCCGGGCCGCATCTGATGGGGCTGTCGCTTACCGGCGAAGCCCTGTCCTGCGCAACGGGTCGGCTCGAATACGCTCCCGCCTTCGCCGCGATGTCCTGAGCCTGACGCCGCCCGCGCTCCTTTCGCCGTTCCTCATCCATCGCCGCTGAGCCTGGCCGGGCGCGCCGCCCGGTCAACCCGCTATCGGGGTTCCCACTCACTCTGTTCGTGT
>JBFWYV010000332.1:0-4851 GCA_050186055.1 Hyphomicrobiaceae bacterium
ATCATCAGAACGGCGAGTTCCGGTAGAGCGACTATACCACGCACCAACGGAAGAAGATGCACGCCCTCCCACCGGTACAGAGTAACAAGCGTCCATCGCAGTGTGCCGGATAGCGGATCGGAACCGACCATGGCGATCATGATCCCGAAACATGCCCCAGCCAGCCCTTTCAGCGGCGTTCGGCCTGACAGCACCGAGACCATGGATATACCGAATACAGCAAGTGCAAGCATTTCGGGCGAGCCGAACGACAGCATCAGAGGCCGCAGGATCGGGATCGTGACCGCCATCAATGCGGCACCGAACAAACCACCCAACATAGACGACATATATGCGGCGCTCAGCGCGCGGCCAGCCTCGCCCCGCTTGGCCATCGGCAAGCCGTCGAGCACCGTCGCGGCAGACCCCGCTCCTCCCGGCACGCCGAACATAATGGCTGGGATCGGATCGCCCGTCGCCGTCGTCGCTCCTAGACCCAGGAGGAAGGCAAATGCGGTGTAAGGGTCCATGCTGAACGTGAAGGGCAGCAGCATCGCGGTACCGGCAAGTCCGCCAATGCCCGGCAGAATTCCAAGAACCAGACCTAAAACCACGCCGATCGACAGAAACATCATCCGTGTGGGGTCAAGCAGGATCATCAAGGCATCTGAGGCCGAGGATAGCATTTCATAAGCCATTTTATCGTTTCCTTGGACGGACTTCGTATCTCCGCCGCTGTTGGATCAGTGGCGATAATGGGCCAGCAACCCGGACACATGCGCGATGCATGTGATCCACGCTGCTGACCAAGCTTCCGTGTTATTCGAGATTCAGTGCCGCATGACCGCGGCGATCACGATCGCAGCAAGCAAGCCGACGAAGCCGCACATCATCCAGACCAGACCTTTCGTGTCTGAAAACTGAACCTCGCTTTCCTCTTTTTTTCCTGGTCAGGCTTCTCTTGTTCCTTGAATTTTTCCACTTGACGTTCTCCACAGCGCCCCTTCTGCGGGCCGCAGTGCCGGCTGCCCACAATGTCGAGGTGCGGTTTTCTGAGAGGTTCTACGGAAACCTACGATATTTCCGTCGTCGTCAAGTAAAAGAGGTGGAGTTCGAATCCTATGTTGAGCGTGCAGACACAGGTCGCAAACGACCGGCACATAGGAATACGGGACTTCGCGTGAGCCGTCGAAACCGGGTGCGCCATCCGGCAGGTTCGCGAGCGCTCCGCCGGGATCGTGGTCCAGGCTCGCAAGGTCGGACGCTCTGCCGGAGCGGGCGGATAGTGTTTGGCTGCCGAGAGGGCGAAGCGCCGATGCCCGCCCGTGAATATTGTTGAACTCGTCTTGCTGCGTCCCGACTGGGCGTTCAACAGTCGCCGCCGCAGCGGCAAATCCACACCCGAAACCGGTTGCAAGCAGCGGGCACAGCAAGACGAATGCGGCAACTACGATGCCGTACATCAGGTGCCGAGCATTCTGTGCGATCGAAGTGCTACTGCGCATCTGCCAGAACCGAAGGGACGTCGCATTCGAAGAAGCGAGCCGTGAATAGTGGCCCGGCCCATCTCGTAGCGGCGGATATAAGCATTGTCCGCTGCTAGACGCAACAGTCCAGAAAGATCACGGCAAATGCGGCCAACCCATCGCAGGAAGACCGTGGCAAGAGTGCCAAAATTTGATCAGCCGACGCCATGCGGGCGGCCACTGGCGAAGTGGGCAGGTTCCCTACCGGATTTCGGCCCTCCTCAACGATCCGTCTGGAACCTTCGCCTGAGGCCTGTGCCTTTGAGGCGGTCCGAGAGCGATCCTGTTGCGCACATTGCATTTGGCAAGTTCAGCGTGCCGAACTACTACATTGGGGCGCTGCGGGCCCATTGCTAGTATGGAACAACTCAGTTGCCCTACTTTGACACGCTGGGACTGGTCCGATGAAATCCATCGGCCACTCGTTGTGTTGCAGCCGGTCATCAGCGACATCGAACGACACCAAAACAGGACTGCAGCTTGCGGGCCTGGCGGCTAGGGCATCAACCAGAATCGTGCAGGGAGCGGCAATGGACAGGAACGGGAAAGAGCTGGCCGGGAAAGTGGCGATCGTCACCGGCAGCGCGCGCAACATCGGCAGAGTAACTGCGGAAGAGCTGGCGCGCGCCGGCGCCGCGGTCGTCATCAACGCATTGAAGGCGGAAGAGTTGTGCCGGGACGTCGCTGATGGGATCCGTGCCAGCGGCGGCCGTGCACTGCCCTTTCGCGCCGACGTGCGTGATCAGGCCGAGGTGCAGGCCATGGTCGATGCAGCGATCGAGGCGTTCGGAGGCGTGGACATCATTATCCACAATGCGGCTGCGCGAGGCCGTGTGCCGATCGAGACGATGGATCTGGAAACGTTCCGCAAACCACTCGATACATCGATCATGGGGCTGTTCCATATGGTCAAGGCTGCTCTGCCGTCGATGAAGCAGCGTGGCGGCGGGTCGATCATCGGCGTCGGCGGGCTGGCCTCGACATTGGGCGCAACGGGACGCGCACACGTCAGTGCCGGAAAGATGGGACAGGCCGCATTCGTGCGGGGGCTTGCCCACGACCTCGGGCAGTACGGCATTCGAGCGAACGTCGTGGTCGTCGGTGTTTTCGAGACCGACCGTGCGAGCGGATCGACATCGCTGATTTCTGCCGTCGAGGACATGCATGTTCCGCTCGGGCGCAAGGGTGACCCTCAAGACCTCGCCGAGCTCATCCGTTTTCTGGTCGGTCCGGGCGGGAGCTATATTTCAGGACAAAGCATCCACTGCAACGGCGGCGCATACATGCCGGCCTAGCGGGACAGCCTGATGCCAGCCCGGGAGCGTAGGGTGGCCTGCCTGATTCGGCTGCCGCCAACTCTCCCGGAAGTTGCCGAGGCTCGGTATCCGGCGGCTTCGCTCGTGCAAATTTGACACGGCCTGGCGCATTGATCGACAAGGCGCGAGGCCGTGGCGGCAAAGGCCTTGTCGCAGCGACGAACGTTCGTTTAGTTAGTGCCCGACGCAGTGCACCGCCCGTGTTCCGATGGGGGATCAATGAGATTATCAGGGATATCATTGCTCTGCGCCCTGACCGCCGGGGCAGGTCTGGCCGTGAAGGCACCGCAGGCGCAGGCACAGAGCGGATGGTCCGGCGGCAGTCCTCCCGCCTTCCAAGCCGATATCGAACAGCGTGAGCGCCAGCGTGAAGCGGAGCGGGCGGCGCATCGCAAGACCTACGACGTCGTCTATCCCAAATACATGGATGGCGGAGAGAAGCCGGATATCTCGCCGGAGAAGCCACCGATCGTCTATCTCGACAACAAAGAGCAGCCAGGCACCATCATCGTCGATACCAACGGCCGACAGTTGTACTACGTCCTGCCCGGCAACCGCGCTTACGCCTACCCGATCTCCGTCGGCCGCGTCGGCTTCACCTGGACCGGGACGGAGCGGATCAGCCGAATCGCGTCGTGGCCGTCATGGACACCGCCGGCTGAGATGCGCCAGCGGCAGCCGGGTCTCCCCATCACGGTGTCCGGAGGGGTCATCAATCCGCTGGGAGCCAAAGCGCTGTATCTCGGCAATACGATCTATCGCATTCACGGCACGAACAATGCGAAATCCATCGGCCGGGCGTCGTCATCCGGTTGCTTCCGGATGATGAACAAGCACGTGGTTCACCTCGCCTCCATCGCCCGCGTCGGCACCAAGGTGCGCGTCGTCTCGAGCTATTCCGGCGTGAACGCCACGGCGCCGATTTCCTCACTGTTCTCAGGCTTCAGCCTGTGGGACGAGCCGAGCCCGAAGAAAAGCCGGAAGAACTGAGTATCCCGATACCTGGAACACCATTGGACTGACCGGTCGATTGGCAGCATAAGGGACTGTGCGACCTGCCGGCGTCGATAGTCTATGCCGGCCTTGTGCCGCCTGCTGGACCCGCGGCAACAGGCACATGCCGCGCCGCGCCGCGCCTCAGCCGGTCCTGGCTTGTGCCAGGCTCACCATTGCGATACCGGAAATGATCAGCACCAGTCCGCTGGCGAGCGTCATGGTGAGCGCCTCACCAAGAAACAGGACGCTGGTGACAAGCGCGACGACGGGCCCGCCCAACAGGCCGACGCTGGTCGTAACGGCGCCGATTCGCTGAATCGAGGAGACCACGCACCACATCGCCACCGCGGTGCCGATCACGCCGCCGTATGCGACCAGAAGGGCCAACGGAACGCCGACCCGGAGATCCGTCCGCGGCTCCAGAAGAAACGCAAACGGCAGGCACACCGCAGTGGCCACAAGCAATTGCCACGGCGCAAGCTGCAACGGCGTGAGATTCCATTTGTGGCTGCGCATGTGCAGGATGGCCACGGACCATGAGATCGCGGCGAGTATACACAGCCCGTTGCCGAGCAATATATGAGGGTCGGCCCAATCGAACGCCGCAGGGTTGAATAGAATTATCAAACCGCTCAGGCCGCAGACCAGGCCGACGGCGCGCAGCTTCGTCAGTTTCTCTCCGAGAAAAAGCACGGCGACGGGCATCACCCAGATCGGCGTCGAGTACGCCAGCAGTGCGCCGCGTCCGGCTGGGACGAACTGCACCGCATAGTGCACGAGCACGGCATAAAGCCCCATCATGAAGATGCCGACGCTGAGCACTGCCGGGACATCGGATCGCTGCGGAATCCGCAACCGGCCGCCGGCAGCGAGTATGGCGAAAAGGGCCATCGAGCCGATGAAGACCCGGATCGTGGCAAACCAGAACGGGGGGATATAGGGAACGGACATTCGCATCACGGGCCACAAGCCGCCGTACAACAGAATGGCGGTCGCCAGAAAAGCGAAGCCGGCTGCGGTCTGAGCCCTGGCTG
>JBFWYV010000333.1:0-4838 GCA_050186055.1 Hyphomicrobiaceae bacterium
GCCGGCCGCTGTTCGGCGGTGCGTTCACCAATGGCTTCAACCCGGCTGCGTTGCTGCGCGGTTTCCTGTTGAACGGCGTTGCGTTCGGGATCGGGCTTGGCCTGTTGTATCGGCCGGTGGCAACGGCGTTGGGGCTCAGGCGAACCAAGGGCTGGTAGGGAGAGCCGAGACAGAGGCCGCAGCCTCGCTTGGGCGACGCTACTGCACGCGCAATTCGAGCGGCGAGATCCTGATGCTCGTATCGCGTGGCGCCGACACCCAATCTCGTCCCGCGCGCGCATAGTAGGCGTCCGCGTTCACGCCAAGCCAGCGCTGATCGACGCTTCCGCGCCAGGCGACGTCCCTCAGTTCCAAGCCAAGCACGCCATCGACCCACACGCGCAAGATGCCGTCGCGGTTATCGGGCGTATTGAGAATGACCTCCTGCTCGATACGGGTCCATCGCCCGGGGGACAGGCGCACATTGCCGTCCGCGATCCTGGCGGCGTCGCCGAGCTGGCCATCCTGCGAACCGGGTGTCACGGAAAGACTCCGGTCGTGCCGCCAGGAGACCCTCGTAAAAAACCGGCGCGCCATTGACGCTGCAATCGTTTCACCACCGTCAGGGCGTCCGCCGGTCAGCCCAGGCAAACGACCGCCGCTACCGTAGTCGAAGTCCTCAGGCACCCAGACACTGTAGCTCAGGCAGGCGGACGCCGCCGTTTCCAGCGACGGGGAATACCAATTGAAACCGATCCCGCTCCTGCGCTCCGACGGTGAGGAGGGTGACGCCTTATCCGCCCGAAGATCGATTTCCAGTGCGACCGGCACTTGCCGGCTCCCAGTCGTCTTGATCCTGGCGTTCGTGCCAAGTCCCCAGTCATTGTCCTCAAGCCTTGCCTTCAGATCGTCGATCGACAGCAAGGCGCCGGATCCGCGGGCGAGGGAAAACAGCACGCCCGAGGCGTATCGCTGCTCGCATGTCGGCATCGCCGGCTTGTACTGGCTCCACTTCCATGCAAGCGCCGCCGTCAGCAGTACCACGATGCCGCCGCCGAGGTTGAACAGCAGCCTGGTGGATGCAGCAGAATTCCGCTGGCGTACGATCATGTCCCTGACTTTCCTGCCGTGCGGAACCCGGGTTCGTCAGACCAGTCGAAACCGCGGACCACGGACGGCGTATCCGCAGACCTGATCGGCATCGAATGCCGGCACCGGCCTGGATTGTGTTGCACCTGTCGGCGCAACGGCTTCAGTCGCAGTCCCGAGGCGCGCATGAGAAGCTCTTGCGAGGTGGCATCCTACTCATGCGGACGCGCGAACCCTGGGTCCCCGCCAGAAGGTGAACGTTAGCCGCGAGACGTAAACGAACGGCTTACATCTCTTGCTGTTTCGAGGTCCCCCAAAGCCCGAAGCCCGCTCGAGGCGGGCTTCTTTGCAATGCTTCAGCTTGAACCAATCCGACAGGGCTTATCTCGGCGCCAGGACCATCACCATCTGGCGACCTTCGAAGCGGGGCTCCGATTCGACCTTGGCGATTTCCTCGGTGTCGGCTCTGACCCGGCGCAGCACATCCATGCCGAGCGACTGGTGCGCCATCTCGCGTCCGCGGAACCGCAGCGTCACCTTGACTTTGTCGCCTTCATCGAAAAAGCGCCGTATCGCTTTCATTTTAACATCGTAATCATGGTCATCGATGTTCGGGCGCATCTTGATCTCTTTGATCTCGACGATCTTCTGCTTCTTGCGCGCCTCGGCGGCCTTCTTCTGCTCCTGATACTTGAATTTCCCGAAGTCCAGGATCTTGCAGACGGGCGGCTGAACATGAGGTGAAACTTCGACCAGATCGAGCCCGGCTTGCATTGCCCGCCCAAGCGCATCGTCGCGGTCGACAACTCCTACGTTCTCTCCATTCTCATCAATCAACCGGACTTCACGGACCCGGATCGCATCGTTGACCCTCGGGCCGGTGGGCTCCCGCTCCGGCGCGCCCCTTGCCATTGGCTTTCTGATTTTCGTGCTCCTTATTCAGTTTCGGTTCACGTCCTGCCGCAAATCGGTTTGGAGACAGAACGCGTTCGCCCGGCCGCGAGCAAGCAAATATGGTGTCAAGAATAACGCCACATGCAGGCCCTGAGCCGTTGAGTTGACAGCCACTGCCGCCAAGCAGGCTAAGAATTGTGGTGACGGCAACCGCGTGTCAAGAGACTTCGCATAGTAACGGCAGTGCAATACTGCTTATCCAGCATTGCCTGTGGACGCGGTTGCAAGAGCGAGCTCACTGCCGAGCAGGCGGTCATAGACCTCCAGCGTCGTTTTCTTCATCGCGTCCGAGGTGAACCGGGCCGAGACGTCCGCCACTGCTCTCGCCGCCATCGCCGCACGCTCTCCTCCGGACAGATCAAGTGCCGCCTGCAACCTGTCGGCCAAGGCCGCAGCCGTCGGCGGGCATACCCAGCCGGTGATTGCGGCCGCGGGGACTGCGGGCTCGGCCAGGACAATCTCCGGCGGCGCGCCGAGGTCAGTCGTGACGACGGGACAGCCCAGCGCAAGCGCTTCGGCCGCAGCCCGGCCAAATGCCTCGGGCTCGATCGAAGCCAGTACTGTCACGTAGGCTGTGCGGTATGCGGCGGCGATATCCTCGACGTGACCAGGAAAGCGGACCTGACCGGCGATGCCGTGACGCTCGACTTGCCTGCGCAAGCGGCCGAGGTAGTCGTCGCGTCCCTGACTGTCACCCGCCATCACCAGCACGGCGTTTCCAAGCCGATCTCCGGCTGCCAGCGCGGCGACCGCGTCGATCAGGATCGCCTGACCCTTCCAGGAGGTCAGGCGGGCGGCGTGAAGTATTATCCGGGCATCGTCGGCGACCTGCCAGGATCGGCGCAACGCGGCGATCCGGTCCGGCGCGATCGCATCGGGCCGGAAGCGTTGGAGATCGACGCCGCGAGGGATTACCGCGATCCTCTCCAGCGGCGTTCCGTAGCGAGAGCGTATCAATCCGGCGGTGTAGCGGGAATTGGCGATCACGGTATCGGCTCGTGCCATCACGCTGTTGTAGAAGCGCTTCAGCCGGCCGTTCTCAGAATAGGCGCCGTGATAGGTGGTGACGAACGGGCGTCCCGTGCGGCGGGCGGCCAGAAGAGCGCTCCAGGCGGGGGCGCGGCTGCGCGCATGCAGGAGCGACACGTTCTCGCGGCGCACGAGATCGGCTAGCCGGTCGGCATTGCGCCAGATCGAGACCGGATTCTTGGTGCCGGCCGGAAACACGACGAGACTACCGCCGGCTTCCGAGACCCGGTCGGCAAGCCGCCCGCCTTCGGTGCAAACCAGGGCCCGGCCACCGGCCTGGACGACCGCGCCCGCCATCTCAATGGTGGCAAGCTCGGCGCCGCCGGTATCGAGGCGCGGGATGATCTGCAGTATGGTCGGCTTGACGCCCGGCACGAACGACCCCTGGTCTTGTCGGGTTCAGACAAAACAGCAAGGCCCGAGTGAATATAGTGAGCGCGATCGAACCGCAATTCATCGAAGTCGGATACGGCGCGGCCCGCCGCCGCATAGCGGCGCTCGCCCAGCCGGGCGGGGAGCCGGGCCTGCTTTGGCTCCAGGGGTTCATGTCCGACATGATCTCCACCAAGGCCACGGCGCTTGCAGAGTGGTCGGAAAAGCGCGGGCTCGCACTGACGCGTTTCGACTACTCGGGCCATGGCCAGTCGGAAGGCCGCTTCACTGACGGCACTCTCGGGCGGTGGCTGGAGGAAGCGCGCGCAGTTCTGGCTCAACTGACGGCAGGGCCACAAATCGTCATCGGCTCGAGCATGGGCGGATACATCGCTCTGTCGCTGCTCAAGCGACTGATGGCAGAGCAGCCATCGGAAGCCGCGCGGATCAAGGCGCTGATACTGATAGCGCCGGCATGGGACATGACCGAAGAGCTGATGTGGAAACGGTTTCCTCCCGACACGCGCCGCGAGATCATCGAGAGCGGCGTCTGGATGAGACCCTCGCACTACGGAGACCCGTATCCGATCACGCGCGGGCTGATCGAGGATGGCCGGCGCCATCTGCTGGCGCGCGAGCCCTGGGACCCGGGCCGGCCCGTCATCATCGTGCACGGACGTCTCGATCCTGACGTACCGTACCAACATTCCGAGGAACTGGTCGGATTTCTCCGAGGCGGCTGGGCGAAACTGGTAGACGTGCCGGACGGCGAGCATCGACTGTCGCGACCGCAAGACCTCGAACTGCTGTTGGGGTTGATCGCATCGGTGCTCGCGTAAACCGGGGCCGGATCAGCCTTCATCCGGGATGTTCAGTATGCCGCCGCAGGCCTTGCAGTGCACCGCATCCGCCTCGTGGCGCAGCAGGCCGCATGCCGGACAGGGAAAGCGCACCTTTTGGGGACGAAACAACGTCCGCGCAAGTCGCAAGAACAACGTGACACCGAAGATCATGATGCTGACCGCAAGCAGGCGTCCCAGTGTCCCCTCCAGGGTGATGTCGCCAAATCCCGTGGTCGTCAGCGCCGTCACCGTGAAGTAGAGAGCATCGATATAATTGTTGATGCTCGCGTTGGTGGCATGCTGCGTTTCGTACACAAGCCCCGTCATTATGAAGACGAATACAGCCAACTGCGTGACCGAGAATATCACTTCTTCGTTCTGCCGGAAGAAACGGCTGTCGGCACGCAACCGGTACAGCAACTCATACGAATGCAGCAGGCGCAGTGTACGCAGTATCCGCAAGAACCCAGCACCCTCGCCAGGGATCGGAAGCAGAAACGATCCGATCGCGATCAGATCCGCCCATGTGACGGGATGCAGGAAATCCCGGGCGGGCGTGCGCGAGATCAGCAT
>JBFWYV010000334.1:0-4835 GCA_050186055.1 Hyphomicrobiaceae bacterium
TTGAGGTGGTGCCCGCGCCTGCTCGAACTCAGGCGCTCGGCGTCACCTCCCTGCCGAACTGGCGGTCGAGGCTGCGGCTGTCCTTGAGGAAGATGCGGACCAGGCCTTCTCGCAGAGCCTTCACCGCATCATCCGCGGTGAAGGTGAGGTGCCGTGTCAACGCCTCCATCGCCTCCTTGTCCTTCCTCTCGATCAACGCCCGGGCGATATTGAAGTGCTCCTTGAAGTCTGCCCCTTTTCTCATGGGCTGTTCGATATCGATCTGACGTACGAAGCGTACCCGCGCATTGATCTGCTGGATCATGCCGAGCAGGATCGTGTTCTCCGTCATCTGGAAGATGCGTTCGTGAAACTGCTCATCCAGACGGGCGATCTCGCGTGTCGTTAGCGACGGTATCCGTGCGTCGACATCCGACCAGAACTGCAGAAGATCCTTGCGCTGCTGGTCGGTGCCGCGCGCCAGGGCCAGCTCCAACGCAAGCTTCTCCAGGCCAAGCCGCACTTCCGCCAGGTGGAGCAGTTCATCAGCGCTGAGCGACCGGCAGAAAAACCCGCGATTTGACCGGAAGACGATAAGCCCTTCGTTGATCAGCTTGTTCAATGCATCCCGGACCGGAGTACGGCTTACGCCCAACTGCGCCGCAAGAAGAGATTCGTTTATGTTCTCGTCAGGCCGGAATTCATAGTCGATCGCCATATTGCGGATCGTGTCGTAAACACGCTCGCTCGTGTTCTTCCCAGAAGCCATGCTGTGATCAAACCAATATTTTTCCGACGGGCCGGTACTAACTGCCGTGGAGGAGGCCGATGAGGCCAAGATCATAGCATGTCCACGGCAGGACTGTGAAACCGCATCGCGGCTTTGCCGGCCACCGTCTTCGTCGAGATCAAGCCGTTTCGGTCTGCGCGACGCGCGCATGCTGGTCGTCCTGCCGGTAGACAGTTCGTCGCAGACGGATGGCTTCCAGCAGCCTCTTCTGCTCCTGCCGCGCCAGCACGACATTCCGTTCCTTGATGTGGCCGTATCCGCGTATCTTGGACGGGACGTCGAGCAGTGCGCGGGCGTCCTTGATGGATTGCGGCGTCAGAAGCCCGATGACCTCGTCGACGAGCCGTTCGTAGTCCTCGATCAACTGCCGCTCCAGCCTCCGATGGGCGGAGTAGCCGAATGGATCGAATGGCGTCCCCCGTACTCCGCGGCAGGACTTCAGGATCCGAAGCAGCGTGATGATCCGCGACGAATATTCTCGCTTTGCCGGTCGCCCGGTCGCCGGGTCGGTTCGGGCAAGGCCGGGCGGCGCGAGGTGAAACCGTATCTTGAAGTCGCCCTTGAAGCCGGCACGAAGCCCATCGATGAACCCGGTGGACGTGTACAGGCGCGCAACCTCGTACTCATCCTTGTAGGCCATCAGCTTGAAAAGGTTGCGCGCGACGACTTCGGTCAATCGGACTTCGCCGGGCCGATGAAGCGATTCGGCACTGCGGATCTTGGCAATGGTTGCAAGGTAGCGCGCGGCATACTTGCCGTTTTGATACTCGGTCAGAAAAGCGACGCGACGGTCGATGATGGCATCGACGCCTTCGGCCGCTCCTGCGCCTGGCTCCTCGCGACGAGAACCAAGGGTATCTTCGTTTGCAATCCGACGGCCGAAAGCGAACGCCTCGAGGTTCTTCTGCACCGAAGCGCCATTCAGCTCGATTGCCTTTTCCACTGCCTCGACGCTCAGCGGCAGCAAGCCGGCTTGGACGGCGTATCCCAGCAGCACCACGTTGCCGAGCACGGCGTTTCCGAGTTCGCGCTCAGCGAGCCGGTTGCTGTTCAGCGTGCTGATCGCATCCTTCGCAACCGCTTTGCGCAGGGTCGTTTCGAGCCGCGACCCCGGGAACTCCATGTCGGGATTTCGGGAGAACTCGCCTGGAAACTGCCGATGGGTGTTCACGACGATGCGGGTGCGGGCGGGATGCATCAGCGCCATTACCTTCCGCGACGCAGTGACCACCACGTCACAACCCAAGATCAGATCGGCGCCGCCCAAAGGCACGCGAACGGCGGTGATGTCCGCTTGATCCGGCGCCAGCCGCAGATGCGAGATGACCGCACCGCCCTTCTGCGCCAGGCCCGCCATGTCCAGCGTGGCGCAGCCCTTGCCTTCCAGATGCGCCGCCATCGCGATCAATGCGGCGACCGTCACCACGCCGGTCCCGCCAACGCCGGCCACGACAATGGAGAGGGGGGCATCCAAGGTTCTCGGCGGCGGCGTCGGAAGCTTGCCGTCCGTCCGGCCCGCTGCCGCTTTCGGTGCGATCGCCTCACCGCCTTCGACGGTGACAAAGCTCGGGCAAAATCCGTTCAGGCATGAGAAGTCCTTGTTGCAAGCCGACTGATCGATAGTCCGCTTGCGGCCGAACTCGGTTTCGACGGGCACCACCGCGACGCAGTTGGACGCTTCGCCGCAGTCGCCGCATCCCTCGCAGACCAACTCGTTGATGAAGACGCGTTTCTGCGGCTCGGGCATTTCCCCGCGCTTGCGGCGCCGGCGCTTCTCGGCAGCGCAGGTCTGGTCGTAGATGATGACGCTCAGCCCCGGCGTATCCCGGTAGGAGCGCATGACGGCATCGAGTTCGCCGCGATCGTGAATCTCGATCCCGCGGGGCCAGTCCGTATCAGCCGGATATTTGTCGACGCTGTCGGAGACGATGGCTACGCGGACGGCGCCTTCGGCTGCGACCTGACGCGCGATCCTGTCGACGGTCAGGCCGCCCTCATGGCGCTGACCTCCGGTCATCGCCACGGCGTCGTTGAAGAGAATCTTGTAGGTGATGTTCACTCCGGCGGCCTTTGCCGCCCGCAAGGCCAGATATCCGGAGTGGTTGTAGGTGCCGTCGCCCATATTCTGGAAGACGTGATCGCGGGTCGAGAAGGAGGCCTCGCCGATCCAGCTTGCCCCTTCGCCACCCATATGGGTGTAGCCTTCGGTGGCGCGATCCATCCATTGCGCCATGTAGTGGCAGCCGATCCCGGCATAGGCCCGGCTGCCATCGGGAACGCGCGTCGACGTGCTGTGTGGACATCCCGCGCAAAAATACGGCTTGCGGCTGGCGATCTCGACGAGGTCGCCGGCACGCGTCTGGCTTGCGCGAAGCTCGGCCAGTCGATCCCTGAGCTGCTCGTCATCGGCACGGGCGATAAGGCGCTCGCCGATCGCGATGGCGATCTCGTTCACCTCGAGCGCGCCCTTTGAGGGCAACAGCCACCGGTCCAACTCGTCCCGCTTGCCGACGATCCGCGGACGCTGCGGCAGATCGTAGAGAAGCTCCCTTGCCTGGGACTCGATCAGCGAGCGTTTCTCTTCAACGACGATGAGCGTCTCCAGGCCGGCCGCAAAGGCGCGGAGCCCCTCCGGCTCGATCGGCCAGGTGCAGGCGAGCTTGTAGACCGCAAGACCAAGCGCTGCGGCTTTCGCGGCATCGATCCCGAGCTGGTTCAGCGCATCCTCGACATCGAGAAAGCTCTTCCCGGCAGTGACGATCCCGACCCGCGGTCGGGCGCCTTCTGCAAGGACGACCCGGTCCAGCCTGTGGGCGCGCAGATAGGCGCCGACCGCACGCAGCTTGTGCTCATGCAGCCGAGCTTCCTGATCGTTCGGGTGGTCGTTCGGACGAATGCCCAGGCCGTCGGGCGGCGCGTCGAAATCGATCTCAATGTCCCCGACCGCGTCGGGGTCACTTGCGACCGAGGCCGTCGACTCGACGGTATCCTTCACGCATTTGATGCCGCACCACGTGCCCGCAAAGCGCGAAAGCTGGAAGCCGTGAAGGCCATAGTCGATGAGCTCCTTCACGCCCGCCGGACTGAGGACGGGGATCATGGCATCGACAAAGGCAAACTCGGATTGATGGGCGGTGGTCGACGACTCGCAGGTATGGTCGTCCCCCATCAGGGCAATGACGCCGCCACGGGGGGACGTGCCGGCTAGGTTGGCGTGGCGCAGAGCGTCGCCGGAGCGGTCTACTCCAGGACCTTTTCCGTACCAGATGCAGAAGACGCCCTCGTACTTCCCTTCGCCGCGCATCTCCGCCTGCTGCGCGCCCCAGATCGCGGTCGCAGCCAAGTCCTCGTTGAGACCCGGCTGAAACTTGATCTGACGGTCCGCCAACAGGCTGGCGGCGCGGCCGAACTCCTGATCAAGTCCGCCCAGGGGCGAGCCACGATAGCCGGTGACATATCCCGCCGTGTTCCAGCCGCGCGCCTCGTCGCGCGCACGCTGCATCAGCGCCAGCCGGACAATGGCCTGAGCCCCAGAAAGCAAGACTTCGTTCTGGGATAGATCGACGCGGTCACTCAGCGATGTGGACTTCAGCATGTCCGGGTCGACCCGACATTTTTTGCACACGTAATTGTATCCCGCAACGTACGCGATCTCAAGCGCAGGACGAGGTCACTCCGAAGGCCGTCAAGCGCATTGATGCGACCTTCGCCCATCGAGTCGTCGAGCAACATCAATGGATTAACGACAGCCGAGCGACTTGCCGCCCGCCGCCAGCGCGCTCTACCGTTCGTCAGCATGGTCGAACAATGGATGCGGACGAGCGGACTCGACCGTCTCGGCATGCCGATCCCGCCAAGGTCATGGGCCACCTGCTGCGGTGCCGACCTGCTTTCACCCGTTTCCTCGAAGCGGGCGGATCTGCATCACCACAATGCCACCAAGGCACCGGCGGCTCATGGCAGCCGCGGCTATGACGGCGCCAAGAAGGTCGTCGGCCGCAAGCGCCACATCGCCGTCGATAGCGACGGCCGCCTGCTGATGGTCAATCTCACCACCGCCGACATA
>JBFWYV010000335.1:0-4795 GCA_050186055.1 Hyphomicrobiaceae bacterium
CCTGCACGCGCTTCTCCAGTTCCAGCTTCAGCGCACTGAGCTTGGCGAACGGAGAATCAGGATCGACCGTCTGGCGCTGGCCCTTGCCCTGCTCACCGCCGCTGCTGTAGCTGCGGGGCTGACAGCGCTGCTCGCGCCGCGGACCGCCGCCGCGATGCTGCTCGCCCTTCCCGCCGTGCTCGGCGGCATGGCGATTGCGATGCTTGCCGTCGTTCCGCCGGTGCTGCCGGCCGCGATCCTGGTCGCGACCCTTGCCCTCTTGGCCAGACGGCGACGCGGTCGCTTCGCCCCCCGGTTCTGCTGTTGCCTCTCCAGGTTGGGCGTGCGCGGAGCCCGCATGCCTGCCGCCGTCGCGGCGCTGCCGGTGGCGGCCGCGATGACGCGCTTCTCCCCGGCCATGCTCGCGCCTCTTCCGCGGACGCCAGATCTCTTCCATTTCCTCCTGCTCGACGGCCGCGGGTTGTGTCGCCTCGACGCTTGCGTCAGGCGCTGCTTCGGCCTGTGCCTCGGCAGCTTCCGGTGTGCTGGATAGTGTCTGCTGTTGACCGTCGTCAGCCGAATCCGCCGCCTGCGGGGCGCCATCTTCGGCATTGCCGGACGCCGTTGACGGTAGCGCGGCATCGTTGGTCTCGGCGGCTTTGAGCTCTGCAATGGGTGCTCCCGCAGCCTCCGCTTGACCTGCGTCCGGTTCGGCGGCGTGTGGCGCCGTCGATTGTGCATCCGGCGTTGCCTCCGAAGGCGCGGAGACCGATGCTGCCTGTTCCGTAGCCCCGGCGGTCTCGGGCACCGCCTCAGCGGCAGCGCGCTGTTTGATGCGCCGTTCCAGCCTGAAGCCCAGCGATTTGAGCAGAAGTTGAAGCTCGTCGGACGAGCAGCCCAGAATCGACAGCATCTCCGGGATCACCAGAAAGCCTCCGTCGCCGCTCGATCCACGTGGCGGTGTCGCCTCCACGCCCTCCGGCCGGCGCCACGCCACCAAGGGTCGGATCAGATCGGCAAGCCGCTCGAGTATGTCCATGCGGACCGCTCGCGGACCGCATACATGATAGCCGCACGCACGGTAGAACGCTTCCGGCGTCTGCGGATTGGCCGGCGTCGAGGTGAGACCTGGCCGCGGAGGCTCCGGAAGATTGTCGAGGTCGAGCCCCGCGCTACCCGCATTCTTGAGCGCCCACAGCATCAGCGTGAGTTCCGCCGCCGCCGGTTTCAGCAACTGCGGGAAGTAGATGTTGAAGGCGCCGAATCGAACGCCGTATTTGCGAAGGTGTGACCGCGCTTCCTGGTCGAGCGACCTGACTTCCTCCGCGACGTCCTCGCGTTTGAGTGAACCGACGTTTTCGACGAGCCTGAACGCGATGCCTTTGGCGAGCCCGGTGACGTCTTCCGCCTTGGCGAGTTGGGCCAGCGGTTGCAGCTTGTCGGCCACCGTCTCGACCAGCCACGTGTTGAGCCGCTCGACTACTTTGTCTTTGTCGACGGCCTGCAGGTGCTCGTCGGCGATCAGCAGGATCTGCGGCTTGAGGATATCGTCGGTGGGCTCGAGCGTGGCGATTTCTTCGTCGCGCCAGATGATCCTGCCGTTGCGCGTTGTCTTGAAGGCGTCGTTTCGCGCGGATACCACGCGGCGCACCCGCATCGCCAGCTCCTTGGCCAGCACTTGGGCTGCTGCGTGGCGGGTCGCCTTTCCGTGAATGCCGTCAGCCTGGGAATCGGGGATGAAGCGAAACCCCTTGAGCCGTCCGACATAATGCGACTCGACGTGGATCGCTCCGTCCGTGCCGATGTCGGCGACCATGTCCTCCTTGGCGCGCAGTCCCCTCATGAGCGCGCTCGTGCGACGATCGACGAAGCGCTGCGTCAGCTGCTCATGCAGAGCGTCGGAGAGGCTGTCCTCGATCTCGCGTGTGCGCCCCTGCCAATGCGCCGGGTCCTTCAGCCAGTTCGGCCTGTTGGAAACGAACGTCCACGTCCTGATGTGCGCGATCCGGTTGGCGAGCGTGTCGATGTCGCCATCGGTGCGGTCCGCATACTCCACCTGCTTTGCGAACCAGTCTTCCGGAATGTGCTGCTCGCCGCGCATCAGGTACTTGTAGACCGTGGCCACCAGCTCGGCGTGGTTCTGGCTCGAGATCTTGCGGTAGTCTGGGATCTGGCACACGTCCCACAGCGTCGCGACCGCCGCCGGTCCCGTCGCCGCGGCGGATATTTCCCGATCGGCGCTGACTGTCTCCAGAACCGCAAGGTCATCGGCCGTGCGGGCCCGCTGCAGGCGGGGATGGCGGGAAAGCTGGCGCAGGCTGTCCTGCAATGCGGCGAGCGAGGAGAAATCGAGGTCCCGCGCACGCCACTGCAGGGTCTTTACGGCATCGAACGTGTGCGTCTCCAGGCGGTCGATGACATCCGGCTCCAGCGGCTCGACGTTGCCCGTCACGCCGAATGTGCCATCGTTCATGTAGCGCCCGGCGCGCCCCGCGATCTGTGCGAGCTCGGAGGCCGTGAGGTTGCGATGATGGTGGCCGTCGAACTTGCGGGTCGCCGCAAACGAGATGTGGTCGACATCGAGATTGAGGCCCATGCCGATGGCGTCGGTTGCCACCAGGTAGTCGACATCGCCGGACTGGTACAGTTCCACCTGGGCGTTGCGGGTTCGTGGCGAAAGTGCTCCCAGCACGACCGCCGCGCCACCCTGCTGGCGCCGGATCAGCTCCGCAATCGAATAGACCTCGCCTGCCGAGAACGCGACGACGGCGGAGCGGGGCGGAAGTCTGGTGATCTTCTTCTGGCCGGCATACGACAGCTTCGACAGCCGGGGACGCGTGATGAAGTTCGCGCCCTGCACGAGGTCGGCGATCGCCTCCCTCATCGTCAGGGCACCAAGCATCAGCGTTTCGAGCTTGCCGCGCGCATGGAGCAGCCGATCGGTGAACACGTGCCCGCGTTCCGGGTCGGCAGCCAGCTGAATCTCATCGATCGCGAGGAAATCGACATCGATCTCGCGCGGCATGGCCTCCACGGTCGACACCCAGAACCGGGGGTTCTCCGGACGGATCTTTTCTTCGCCGGTGATCAGCGCCACTTTCTCCGCACCGACGCGCGCCACGATGCGGTCGTACACCTCGCGCGCCAGCAGCCTGAGCGGCAGCCCGATCATGCCGGTTTCGTGCCCCAGCATGCGCTCGATGGCGAGGTGCGTTTTGCCCGTATTGGTCGGCCCAAGCACCGCTGTGACGTTGCGGATGCGTGTCTCGACGTCGAAGCCCATGTCGTCCCGTCCTCCAGGATTTTCCGCAAAGGCATTGCAGACGGCAGCGGGGAGATCAAGCAAAACTAGGGATGCCGGCTATTGGAAGGTACGTCTCGCCGCTCACCCGCTGCCGTTTGCCCAGCCTGCCCCTTGCGCCCGTGTGCGCCAAATCCCCGTATGCGCCAAATCAATGCGACAGCGCGATCCGGCCATTGTCGGGCCCGACGATATCGACAGTACGCGCTGCAATGGAGACCTCGCCCACCAGGGTTGGAATCGTGACCTTGATGGGCAAGACAATATTCGCTGCCGGCACAGGCCGCAGTGCCACCTCGATGCCTGTTGCGTCTGCCAGCGCCTTCGTCTCGCTGTTGGGCTTGTAGCCGGCGACGGGCACGTATCTCACGCCGCAAACGTACGTGAGGGTGGGCAGGCCGCTGGGACGTTCCTCTTTCACATGTTGTTGGCGTCGGAATGACAGCAGCAGATCGAACCTCTGCTGGCCGTCGAACACCGCGATGCGCTTGCCGCAGGGATTTCCACCGCTCCCCCGCGAAAGAAAGAACAGGGCCGACATCGGATCGAACACGGCGTTGAGGTGTTGCCGGCGCAGCGGAATCCGCCCCTCATCGTCCGAGCTGGGCGGGACGATGCTTACCGATTTCACGCTGCCGCCGTCAAAGCTCAGCTTGACGCTGCCGGCCTTCTGGTTCGATCTGAAGTCGAAGATATAGGCCTTGGGCTGGATCTGGTCGCCGGACAGTGTGCCAAAGCTGCTGGTGGATGCCGACCATTTGAACAGCCCGAAGCCCCAGCTCAGCTCAGAGTCGCCTGACAGCCTGTAGGTTTGTGCTTCGATGGACGACCTGAAGTTGAATTTGCCGAGGTCGAAGCCGGCGACATTGACCACGTAGACAGCCGATATGCTCGCGGGCCAGGCCCGCGTGGCGGCATCGGCATGGATCGGTGCAAGCAGTGCGAGGCCGCCCGCCGCAGCGATCAACCCATTCGACATCGAGGCCCCCATTCCGCGAGGTAGCGGCCGGCAACGGCGCCAGACTTTTCCGCGCACCTCGCCCAAAGTGGATGCGCTGAATGGAGCCGTCCCACTGGCGCGAAGGAAGATGCTCATGCCCGCCACCGTACCCCGCAACTAATCGGATTTTGAGACAATACTGTGTTCCCGGTTCTCCGCCACCAGGATCGCCTCGATGCCTGCACCCGCATTTCTTATGCAACGCCATTGCTTTTTGCTAAAATTCACTCGTTCCGTTGACGTCATTCAGTAATTCGCAAGTCATACATACCCCAATTGGATGTATCGCACGGTCATTTTCCGATTGGGCCAACTGCATGCCACACCCGCATTATTACAAAGCCTTGATACGAGAGTCTCTGCTTCAACCGACCAGCGTTTTCGGCATTGCAATGATCGCATTGCTGTGGGCCGGCGTGATCGTGTTGCTCGATGTCGAGCGTCAGTCCAATCGCTTTACGGTCGAGAAGGACACCGCAATTCTCGCCCGCATGTTCGAACAGAACATCATCCGC
>JBFWYV010000336.1:0-4733 GCA_050186055.1 Hyphomicrobiaceae bacterium
CGTGAACGCGACGACGCCCTCCAGCAGCACGATGGGCGCGATGATGATGATCAGGGCCCGCGCGTAAAGCCCCTTCGGCACCAGATCGGACAGCACCCCCGCAACCGCGCGGCTGGCCGCATTGAGCATGCCCGTCAGCACCGACAGCCACCGCCTCGGCTCTTCGATCGGTATGTCGCGGACAGCAACCATCGGTCTGAGCCGCCTGCCCCTCCTCAGTCCGTATACAGCACGTAGCCCTTGCCGCGCGCGGTTTGCAGATAGACCGGATTCGACGGATTGCTTTCGATCTTACGACGCAGACGATTGATCTGCACGTCGATAGCGCGCTCGTTCCCGGTCGTGTCGTCCCCCGCGAGCTCATGCCGGGCGAACGGCATGCCGGGCCGGCTGGCGAATTGCCTCAACAGGTCCCGCTCGCGTTCCGTCAGCTTGACGACATCCGGGCCCTTACGCAGCTCGCCGCGTCCGATGTTGAAGCAATATTCGCCCATCCGGATCTCGTCGCTGGGCCCCGGCGCAGGACCTCCCCGCCGCAGGATGTTCTTGATCCGCAGGACCAGTTCGCGCGGCTCGAATGGCTTTGCCACATAGTCGTCGGCGCCCGCCTCGAGTCCTTCGATCCTGTCCACCGCCTCCGATCGCGCCGTCAGCATGCAGATCGGTACGTCGGACTGTTCCTTCAGCTCCCGCGCGAACGAAATCCCGCTTTGTCCGGGCATCATGACATCAAGGAGAATCAGATCGAAGGCGAGTGACCGCATGGCGGCGCGCGCCGCGGCAACCTCGGCCGCCGGCGTCACGCGATAGCCCTGCTCCGTCAGCAGCCGGCACAGAAGCTCCCGGATGCGGCTGTCGTCGTCGACGAGTAGAATATGCGGAGCATTATCCGGAAGCGGCTCCCGCCGCCTTGCCAGATCTGCGGCCCGGATCTGTGTCATCGATTTCCCTCCGATGCGCCCGCCGCTCCAATATCACCCCCTCCTACCACGCTGAAGACCTCAGCGCGATGCTCTGCGCCAATCATGCCGAGCAGAAAATGACGCACAACCTCCGATGCATCCGGATTGGTCTCTGGATTGGTCAGTGCCTGCTTGATGCGTGCTTTCTGTAGCTTCACAAGCTCGCCTGCGAGGCGGCGTCCCTTCGCCGTGAGGTGCAAGCGCCGCTCGCGCCGATCGCGTGGACCGGCTTCCTGCTGGATAAAGCCGCGGTCCACCAGTTCCTTCAGCACCCGCGCCAGGCTCTGCTTCGTGATGTGCAGGATGTCGAGCAGGTCGGCAACGCGCATCCCTGGACGGCGGTTGACGAAATGGAGAACCCGGTGATGCGCCCGACCGAAGCCGAACTGAGCAAGTATTTCGTCGGGCTCGTGCGTGAAATCGCGATACGCAAAGAACAGCAGTTCTACGATTGCGACCAGCGCCTCGTCCGGCGGCGAGGATTTGGCGATGCGACGGCCGCCCGGTTTTCCGCCGAACCGCAGATTGTCCGCCACGTCTGAATTTATGTCAGCCATGTTGACTTATTAGGAGCGCATTGATACCCCTGCAAGCGGTTTCCACACCCTGTCTCGCCCATTCGCGCGTCAACGAGGCTGGGCATCGGACCGGGTGCAGCATGCCCCAGGGACGGGTTTTCCCACCGGCCGCACTCGATGCCAGCAAAAGGAGGACCAAAGATGGCAACCTTGTTGGTCCGCACCCGGAACAGCACGCCGTCCGCAGCCTTTCAGGAAATACTCGTGGCGAAGCAATATGTGCGAAATGAGAACACGGACCGATGTTTCGAGGAAACGCCTTGACCGCCGCTGCGGCACACCCGTTTATGACGTATGTCGCGTCGTGCCGTCGCTGCTGTTGGCAGCGTGATCGCTGACGACCACTCGCACGAAATCGAATGACTCTAAAGTCGGCGACTGGCCGACACCGTGCCCGATGGAGGGAGATATGGCTTCTGCATCGCTGTCGTTCGCGCTGGAGCGAAATGAACAGCCTGTGCAGGTGGCCGAGCGTGCCAGACTTCTAGAAGATCCCGGCTTCGGCCGTGTCTTCACCGACCATATGGCCATCGTGCGCTACAGCGATGCCAAAGGATGGCACGACGCCAGGATCACGGCGCGAAAGCCGCTCGCCCTGGACCCCGCCGCGGCAGTCCTCCATTACGCGCAGGAGATCTTCGAGGGCCTCAAGGCCTACCGTCTTGCGGACGGCAGCATGGCGACATTCCGTCCTGACGCCAACGCGCGGCGCTTCAACGCCTCGGCCGAACGGCTTGCCATGCCGAAGCTGCCGGAAGAGACATTTCTGGAATCGATCCAACAGCTTGTCCGTATCGACCGCGACTGGTTCCCGACGGTTGAAGGCGGGTCGCTCTACATCCGCCCGTTCATGTTCGCCAGCGAGGTATTTCTCGGCGTCAAGCCGTCATCGGAGTACCTTTACATCGTTATCCTTTCCCCCGTTGGCGGCTACTTCAAGAGCGGTGCAAGCGCCGTTTCGCTCTGGCTCTCGCAACACTACACGCGGGCTGCGCCGGGCGGGACAGGGGCCGCGAAGTGTGGCGGCAATTACGCCGCAAGCCTTGTCGCCCAGGCGGAAGCCGGCAAGCACGGCTGCGACCAGGTCGTGTTTCTCGACGCCGCCGAGCATCGCTGGGTCGAGGAGCTGGGCGGCATGAACGTATTCTTCGTCTTCTCCGACGGCTCACTGCAAACGCCGCCGCTGTCCGGGACGATTCTGCCCGGCATTACGCGCGACAGCTTGATGTCGCTCGCAAAATCCGAGGGTTTGACTGTCCGCGAACAGCCGTACGCGATCGACGAGTGGCGCGAGGACGTTCGCTCCGGAAAGCTGACCGAGGCATTTGCCTGCGGCACCGCCGCAGTCGTCACGCCGATAGGCAGCGTCAGGAGTCCGGACGGCGAATTCAGGATCGGCAGCGGCGGCCCCGGCCAGACGACGATGCGGCTGAAGCAGAAGCTTGTCGACATCCAGAGGGGAGTCGCGCCGGACCCGCATGGCTGGGTACGCCGGATCGATTAGCCGCCGCAGCAACTCTGACGTTGGCCGTCCCATGCACTCTGCGCGCCCTCACGCCGCAATACGGTTGCATGAGCACGAAAAAGTTGCCTGCGGGACACAGTATCCACATCCCATTTAGGTTGCTGCGGGCGTGCGGTTGCATGGTGACCACACCTGCGGAACTGTAGCCTCGAACGCTGAGCATTCGAGGACTGATGGCATGTGGCGCCTAAAGACTTTGATCCTCGCCGTCTGCGCCGTTGTGGCCTTGGCCACGCAGGCAATGGCGCTGCCGCCACTGAGCCCGCCCGTGGCGAATGACGATTCGCTCGTCCACCTGGCGCAATCCTCAACCAGCCAGACGGTGGTCGACGGCAACCGCCGCTGCCAGATCATCAAGAGCTGCAACTATCGCCGAGGCGGCGCATACAGAGGCTGCATCTCGACTTACACTTGCCGCGTCTGCAGGCTTGTGAAGACGCAGTGTGAGATCGGCGGGCGCTCCGGGAACTGCCATCGGATGCAGTGTACGTGGGGCGGCTGACGGCTCATCCGCAATCCGGTTCGAGCCTGGCATCTGCGCCTGCTACCTGATGCCCGTCACGGCGCATGCCACCATCGCCAGCACGGCAGCCAGCAGCGGCAGCATGAGCGAAGATACCATCCTGATCGCTGCAAACTGCCAGCCCATCATCGTCACTTCGTAGACGAGCACCCGGTGCCAGGCGAACACCGACCAGGCGGTGAGGAACGCAACGAGTTGCGGAATGCCGGCATCGGCGTGGCGAAGCACGACGACCAGGGGAAACGCGATCATCGGCCCGGCCGGCATGAACCCTCCGAACAGGCAGGCCAGCAGCACACCGCTCCAGCCGCTGTCGTGACCCAGCATGTGCGCGATGATGTTGGTCGGCAGCAGCTTCGCGATGAAGCCGGCCAGCAGCAGAGCCAACGCAATGCGCGGAAGCACGGCGACGACCTGCAAGACGGCAACGTGCAGGCCCTTCCTGAACGCGGTCCAGTCGCGCCGGGCGACAAATATCCCCAATACGGCTGCCAGCGACCAGAGAACAATCGAGCCTGCGTCAGACATTGCCTGCCTCCGAGCGCTTCTTTTCTCGTGCTTCCGGAGTTGGCCACATCCTCGCAATCAGCCCTGCAATGATCGGCAATGGCAGGGAGACGATCGCGCGCAGCGCTGTCAGATCCGGTCCCAGCAGCGGCAGCTCCCAGTTCAGCACACGCTGAAACCCGAGCGTCGACCATGACGTGATGTAGGCCACCAGCGGTCCCCGCCCGGTCCCTGCGTCCTGCAACGCCCGCACCAAAGGGAACGACGTCATCGGTCCACCTGGCGTCATCGCCCCGACGACAGCCGCAATTCCGATTGCGGACACACCGGCCCCGTCGCCGACGTAGTTGGCGATCCGCTCTCGCGGCAGCAGCTCTTTGACGAATGCGGCGATCAACATTCCTGCGGCAAACCGGGGGATCAGCAACAGCAGCAGGTCGATATCGCCGCTGATGCTCGCGTTGAACGCATCAGCCCCCAGCGTAAGGAAGCACGCCGTGCCGGCGATCAGCGCACCTGCGCCGAACACCCAGAAACTCGCTCCGAATACGTCTGAAACCTTCAGCAGAGGCGACTGCGTATGGGCTCGGTCGGTTGTTATGGCGACCGGCTCTTCAACGACATCGGCGCCCGGCTTC
>JBFWYV010000337.1:0-4731 GCA_050186055.1 Hyphomicrobiaceae bacterium
CTCGTGGTTCGCTCCGGCCGGCGGATCGTCGTCACCGCGGCCGGCGACCGCGTGGTGTCGGCGGCTCGCGGCGTGTTGCGGGCCGTCCGGGACCTGCATCTGCATGCCATGGAGCGCACCTTCGGCGGCGATCTGCGGCTGGGCGCGAACGTGACCGCCATGACCAGTTTCGTGCCAGAGATCATGGCGGCCATCGCCCCGCGCTACCCGTCGCTCAACATCGAGGCCATCCCGGGGGATTCCGGCGACATCTATGCGCAGGTACTGAGCGGAGACCTCGATGCGGCCATTCTGGTCAAGCCCGATTTCCCCGTGGCGAAGAACTGCCGCTTCACCCTACTGCGCAAGGAGCCACTGGTCGTCATTGCGCCGGCCCTGCTTCCGGGGAGCAATCCCCTGGATCTGCTGAGGACGCAGCCGTTCATTCGCCTCAGCCCCGGCAACGTGGGCGGCAGGCTGGCGGACAGGTATCTGCGCCGGATGGGGATTCGCCCGGAGACGCGTTTCGAGCTGACCTCGCTTGCCGCGATCGCCGTCGCCGTCGACCGCGGCCTCGGAGTCGCCCTGGTGCCCGACTGGCGCCCCCCTTGGCCCGGCGGGATAAGCTTGCGCAAGCTCCCGGTCCCCAGAGGGGACGGCGATCGCCACATCGGCCTGCTCTGGATGCATGGCGCCGTACGGGAGCCGTTGATCGCCATCGTTCGAGAGGCGGCTGTTTCCTGCGAGGCTGCCCTGAGTCGGAGCGGCGACAGGCGCAGGAAACGCCAGCCCTAGATCATGAACGGATGACGAGATCCGTGCTCTACGCCTTACGGCTTGCGGCCGATCACGGCGCCGTTCGCAGCAGGTGCATCGAACCAGACCGTCTCGACTTGTCGAAATCCGGCTTCCTCGAGCCACGCCGAGTATTCGGCTGGTGTGTAGTTTCGCCCCCCTTCCGTCTCGATGAGCATGTTGAGGCTCATCAGCGCGGCCGGCGCCGGTCCGGTCTTTTCGTCATCGACGAGAAGCTCGCTGATGACGACAGCGCCGCCGCTCGGCAAAGCCTCGAAGGACCGGCGCAGCAGGGCGCGGTCATTCGCCTCGTCCCAATCGTGCAGGATCATCGACAGGAGATGCACGTCGTGATCCTTTGGAAGCGGCTCGAAGAAGCTGCCGCCCGTGGTCTCGATCCTGTCGGTCAAACCGGCCTCGGCGATCTTTTCCGCAGCGATAGCGGCCACCTGCGGCAACTCGAGCACGGTTGCACGCAGCTCCCCATACTGTTTGCAGAGCTCGATATCGTACGCGCCCGATCCGCCGCCGATGTCCAGGAGGCGGCGGAATCGTCCGAAGTCCGCGGCTTCGCCGAGCTTGCGCGCGGTCATCGTGGAAAGCGAATGCATCGCCTCCCAGAAGAATGCCAGCATCGCCGGATCCTCGCCGTCGAACAGCGAGGATTGCACCGCCGGGTCCCACGTGGTCGGCCGGTTCGAGCGCAGAGCCTCTGCGAGCCTCCCCCAGCCCGCGTAGAGCCGCTTGTCGGCCATCTGCACGAAGCCACCGAAATAATACGGTTGCCCGCGCACGAGATAGGCTTCGCTCAACGGCGTATTGCGATAACGGCCGTCCGCTTTCTCCAGAAGCCCGAGTGCTGCGCAGCCGGTCAACAGCATCTCGGCCGGGCGTGGATGCAGGCCCAGCGCTTGCGCCAACCCGGCGACCGTGGTGCCGTCGCCGCCCGCAAGGCGGCTGAAGAGATCCAGCTCGTGCGCAGCGGCCAGGGTCTTGAACGCCCAGAAGCCGGTCGAAAGCGCCATCAGCGGGACGGCAGAGGGAAGCTCTGGCGTGGCGGCAATCGGGCGGACGTTTGGCCAGATGTTTGCATGCTTGGCCGCAGGCGCCATCCGCGAAAGTTCAATGGTCATGATCACCTCTGTTTCAGATCGAGTCGCAGTCGCAGCCGGCTGGCTTGTTGCCTCCTTTCCTGTCGCCTCCTTTTCATTCGGCGAGGTCTGGTTGCCGTCTGCTGAAGTTCGATTCTGGCGGTGCCCGGTTACGCTACGAATTCAGAAGGGGAGGAACTCGATTACGCTTGAAACCTGTCGGCATGCGCGACTGATCTGCTGATCATCTCATTGCGGCGTGCGCGCTCGGTTACGCGATGGTTTCGGATCGGCGGAACACGGTTACATCTGCAACATGGAGACTCTCATGGAGACCCTAAGAGACCGTCACAGCCGCGGTAAATAGATAGCCGACCCCGCGCTCGGTGACGATCAGCGTCGGTTCGCTCGGGTTCGGCTCGAGCTTGCGGCGCAGCCGCAGGATCTGCACGTCGATGCTGCGGTCATATACCTCTTCGTCGTGCAGGCGGCTGGCATTCAGCAGTTGCTCGCGTGTCAGCAATTGCTGCGGAGAACGCAGGAAGACCGTCAGCAGGTTGAGCTCCCCCACGGTCAGGGGGACCGGCTTTCCTTCCGGAGAGAGAAGTCGGCGTGTGCGCATGTCCAGGTGCCAATCGGCGAACCGATAGCGGACCCGGCTTGCTCGCTCGCGCATTCGCTGCTGAGCTGCGGCGGATCGGCGCAGCACCGCCCGTATGCGTGCCAGAAGTTCACGTGGGCTGAAGGGTTTTGTCAGATAGTCATCAGCCCCCAGCTCGAGGCCGACGACTCTGTCCGTCTCTTCCCGGCGATGGCCTGTGACGACGATGATCGGGGCCTGGGGAGGGCTGCCGAGCCCCCGCATCAGATCAAGCCCATCCTCCGCTCCCAGCTTCATGTCGAGAATGATCAGATCGACAGGATTTTCCAGCAGCACCAGCGCCATGGCCTTCCCGTCCGCCACCGCGCTGACTTTGAAGCCTTCTCCTTCCAGATATTCCGCGAGCATGCTGCGCATGTTCGGATCGTCATCCACGATCAGCACGTGGGTTGCTGCCGGAGAGACCATGGAGGATGCAGTCCTTTTCAGTTCAGGAATGAGCCTGGACGGAACAGAGAGCGGTGACGCGAAGCGAGCCGATCGGTTGTGGACACCGATAGTGTATCGGGGCTGAAGCCGTGGAGTTCCCGGGCGCGCTAGCGCTCCACGTACTACCATCGAAGCGCCGATCTCTCACGTTTTTTGTTGGAATGGTCGTGCGTCCTGCTTGGCTGCCGCCCCGCTCCCCAATCGGCTGGGCCCCGAGAACGCTGGCTGCCGGAGCGGCCGCTCTGGGCCTGCTGCTGTGGCTCGCCGCTTCGATGACGTCGGCGCCGAAGGCGCTGGGCCAGGTCGCGCAGGACCAGGCCGTGCGAGATGGCAGCGAGCCGATCACGATCGTCCGGCCGCCGGAGCCGGGAGATCCCGCCAAGGTATCGCTGGGGAAGCGGCTCTTTCACGATGCGCGTCTCTCGGGGGACGGGACTGCAGCCTGCACGTCCTGTCACGATCTGAATGCCGGGGGAGATGATGACCGCGACCATTCCATCGGAGCCGACGGCAAACCTCTGGCTTTCAATGCTCCGACGATCTTCAATGTCTCGCGCAACTTCAGGCTGAACTGGCGGGGAGAGTTCCGCAGCATCGAGGAGCAGAACGAAGCTGCCTTGCTCGACCCGGCTGTAATGAACACGAACTGGAGCGACCTGCTCAGCAAATTACAGAGCGATCCGGGCTATGTGCGCAGCTTCGACTCCGCATACGGTTCATCTCCCACCAGAACCAGTGTGCTCGACGCGCTTGCCGCCTTCCAGCGTTCCCTGGTCACGGTCGACGCGCGTTTCGATCGGTATCTGAGAGGCGAGCGGAACGCTCTCACCGCAGAGGAGCTGCGTGGCTATGAGCTTTTCAAGCGCTATGGCTGCGTCGCCTGTCACCAGGGAGCGAATGTGGGCGGCAACCTCTTCCAGAAGTTCGGCATCTTCGCCGATCCCTTCGCGCAGCGAGGGAGAGACGACGACAGCGATCTGGGCCGTTTCATCGTCACGGGGCTTGAGCGGGACCGTCATGTATTCCGGGTTCCCAGCCTGCGCAACGTTGCCCTCACAGCGCCCTATTTCCATGACGGGCGCACCGGCTCGCTCGAGGACGCCATCAGGATCATGGCCCGGACGCAACTCGGCCGCGAGCTGTCCGAACCGGATGTCGATGCGATCCGCCGCTTCCTGGATACGCTGACCGGCGAATACCAGGGCCATCCTTTCGGGAAAGTACCGGAGCGATGAGACGCTTTCCATTGCTCGCCGCAATGCTGTCGGTGCTGCTCGTCGTCCTGACGTACTTCCTGATGCAGGGCACTTCCATCAACGCACCGCACCACGAACGGGCAGACGTGCTGCAGGCGGTGATCCTGTATCACGCTGCGCTTCAAAGGGATGTGTTGCGCGGTCGGGCAGGCTTGCTGCCCAACTACGACACGCTGGTCGAGTCCATGGACAGCCTCCGGGCGGCTGTGGCCGACCTGCCCGCCGCGAATGAAGTCGCGACCGGCGCTGCCGAAAGCGACATAGCGGGAAAGACCGCCGGGATCGACAAAGCCGTCGCCGAGCACGAGGCGCTCGTCGAATCCTTCAAGTCGGAGAATGCACTGCTGCAGAACTCGCTGTCCTATTTCAATCACCTCAGCCAGCGCCTCACGTCGGGCAGGAATGGCGGGCAGGCGCCGGCGGCGGACGTGATCGGCGCGGTTGCCGCAGCCATGCTGCGCTTCATCAACACGCCCCGGCAGGAGCTCGAGCGGGAGGTCACGAACTCCCTCGATGCGCT
>JBFWYV010000338.1:0-4709 GCA_050186055.1 Hyphomicrobiaceae bacterium
GCCATCGGCCGGATCCTGGGCATCGAAGCAGCGGCGCTGCCGGCGGCGAAGGCCGTTGTCCGCGATCTGGTGACCAGGCTGGTCGCGACCAAAGTGCTGATCATCGAGGACGAGTTTTTCATCGCGGCAGATCTGGCCGAGACCATGAAATCGCTCGGTCATGAGGTCATCGCCGTAGAGCGCACGCATGCGGACGCGGTGCAGGCCATCGAGACGTGCCGTCCTGGGCTCGTACTTGCGGATATTCAGCTGGCTGACGGCAGCAGCGGTGTCGATGCCGCGAATGAGATACTCGGTTTCTGCGAGGTTCCAGTCGTGTTCATAACGGCCTATCCGGAGCGACTGTTGACCGGAATGCGGCCAGAACCGTGCTTCATCCTCAGCAAACCGATCCGCATGGACATCGTGTGCGCGCTGACAAGCCAGGCACTCGTGTTCGGCGCCAACGCGAGGCGAAGCACACCGGTGCACAACGTAAAACGCAAGGTGCGGCGCATGTCCTAAGTTTTTCGCAACACCGACCAGCGACCGTTCAGCCGATTTATCGGTGGCCGCGTTACGGGCCCATGGACGAATTTTCGTATTCGGAGGCAAGAATGCACGGAGCGCAACACGGCGCACGCGCGACCGGCCTGGAGCGCTATGGTATTCTGGGAGAGCGTGACCGGCGGCACATCGATCATTTGGTGCGGCTGATCAGCGGCGCGTTGCGCGTGCCGATCGTCACGATCACTCTGCTGCCGGAAACGCGGCTGCAGATGATCGCTGTGGTGGGGTTTCCGCCCGTCCTCATGACGGCGAAGGAACTTTCGATCACACAAGCCTGCGTGCAGCATCAGGGGCCGATGGTCATGCCCGATCTGCTGGCTGACCCGCGCTATCGGGAGCACCCTCGTGTCGTGGCGACGCCATTTGCACGCTCCGCCGTCGCCGTTCCGTTCAGGTCGGATCAGGTGGCGTGGCTGGGTGCCGTGATTGTCTGGGATGTGGTTCCCAGAGAGTTCAGCGACGCCGAGGTCAACCTTCTGCAGCAGTTCGCGATTGCTGTTGCGGACGAGGTCAATCTCACCCGGGCGCTGGCGGAAACGCACGCAAGGGAGCAGTTGCTTGCAACGATCTTCGACAATGCGGCCGTCGGGATTCTGGTCAATAGCCTCGACGGGCGGCGCATTGCCTGCAATACGCGCTTCTGCGAATTCCTCGACTATACGCGGGAGGAGATCATTTCGCGGCCGGTCGGGTCGCTCATGCATCCGGACGACGTTGCGGAGGGGGCGAATTACCACCGCCTGATGGCGAGCGGGCAAATCGATACCTATCAGCGGGAGGCGCGCTTCATTGCCCGCTCCGGTGAGCCGGTCTGGCTGAAGATTTCGACATCGATTCTGGCCGGGGTCGATGACCGGGCGCGTTGCGTCATCGTCATTGCGGAAAACATCAATGATCGGCTGCGTGCGGAGCACTCAAGTCACGTCCTGCTCGGGGAGATCAATCACCGGGTCAACAATACGCTGGCGATCGTGCAAGGCATGACGCGGCAGCTCCTGCGCGTGACCCGCACCCGCGAGGAGTTCGCCTCGGCGCTGGAGCATCGCATTCAATCTTTGCGGATCTCGCATGACCTGCTGAACGATTGCAGTTGGAGGCCGTTGGGTGTCGACCGGATCGTTGAGGGGCTGCTGGAGAGCGCGTGGTCTCAGCAGGCCGCGCGTGTCACCTATTCGGGGTCTCAGGTCGTGCTGAATGCCCAATCGACAGTGTTTCTCGGCATGGTTCTGAACGAACTGCTCGACCGTTCCGTGCGCGGCGGGGCGCTTGCACATCGGAATGGGCGCGTTCGCATCGTCGGAGAGGAAAGAAAGACATCGCGCCAGCGCATTCTGGAGCTCATCTGGCGGGAAGAAGCCGATCAGCCGTTTGCAGGACCAGGTGAGCGATACATATCGACGATTCTCGAAACGCCGCTTCTCGCCGCGGCGGGCGGGCGGTACAATCGCGCCGAAACCGCGAACTCCATAGTGTGGGCGATCTCGCTTCCGATCTACGGGCAGTGCGATGATTTCGTGCCGGGGCGGCAGGCGAAAGCGGTCTGACAGGCGTCGAGCCGTTGATTGTGATTCAGCGCTGTAACCGAATGATTTTGCGTTGATTTAATTTGGCGCATCGGTCGCGTGTCCAGCTTTTCAAGCCCGATCAACGGATGGCCAACGCCCGCAGGCAGGAGGCACCCCCTAGGGCCTTTCTAGTTTTGGTTGAATTCCAGAAAGGCCCTAGATCTTTGTTTTGTCGTGCTTCTTATCGGAAAAACCGGTTCCCACTTTTCCGGAAGCACTCTAGCACAATCGACGCTGATGTGATATATGACTGACTGTTCAGTCATTGATGGCGATGAGGCGTCCATTGACCAATCAACGCTCACGGCAGCGCACCCGCGTGGGCCGCGGCATCGCGCGCGACGCCGGCGGCGGCGACGAGCAGCGCGCCGCCAGGGTCGCGCGGGCTCCCAAGGGTTCGAGGAAAATAACGCGTGAAGCCCGTCGTGAAAAAATCCTCGAGGCCGCTCTCGATATTTTCTCCAGCAAGGGTTTCGAGGCGGCGCGGCTGGATGATGTCGCGAAGCGCGCGGGCGTCGCCAAGGGTACGCTCTACCTCTATTTCGAGAGCAAGGAAGCCCTGTTCGAGCAACTGATCATGACGATGGTTGCGCCGATTATTGCGCATCTCAAGTCCATTGCAGCCGATGGCTCGGCGTCCGTGCCGGCCGCTTTCGAGGCGATTTTCGGGATGTTCCAGAACGAGGTCCTGGGGACGAGGCGCAGGCTGCTGATGCGCCTCATCATATCGGAAGGCAGCCGGTTCCCGGACATCGCCGCCTTCTACTACCGTGAGATCGTTTCGCCGGGGTTGCGAATGTTCCGTTCCCTGCTCAAACGAGCGGAGCGCGAGGGCCTGCTCGTCAATCCAGCTGTCTCCGACCACCCGCAGCTCGTGGTTGCGCCTCTGCTGATGGCGGTTGTCTGGGACGGCCTGTTCGGAACGATCGAAGCGCTCGACGTCGGCAAGCTGATGCGGGCTCATATTTCAAGTTTCATCCGACTGCCAGAAGGCAAGGGCCCATGAGAAAGAAGATGGTTGGAGGTCTGATCATCGTTGCGGTCGCCGCGGCGGCGATCGGGATCGGTTGGTTCGATTTCCAGTTTCACGGTTCAGGGAACCGGCAGTTCGAGGGGTGGATCGAGGGCCGCTTCGTGTTCGTCAGTCCCGATGAGGTCGGGCGCCTGGAGACGGTGTCGGTGCGCGAGGGTGATCAGGTCGCGGCAGGCGATCCGTTGTTTTCGCTCGATGACGATCTGCAGCGGGCAGCGGTGGCGGAGGCCGAGGCTTCCCTAACCAACTCGAAAATCGTCTTCGAGCGGGCGAAGGATCTGCTCAACAAAAAGGTCGGTTCACAGAAAGCATTTGATGATGCCGAGGCGGCGATGCGCACGGCGCAGGCGCGTCTCAATTCGGCGCGGACGCGGCTCGATCGCCGCAGCGTGGCGAGCCCGGCCAGCGGCATGGTGCAGGAAGTGTACTTCAGGGTCGGCGAAATGGTGCAAAGCGGGCAAGCCATCGTGTCGATCCTGCCACCGGGAAATATCCGCGTCAGGTTCTTCGTCCCGCAGGCGGAAATACCGCGGATCAAGCTCGGCGATGTCATTCAGATCAAATGCGACGGCTGTGCGGGGGACCTGACGGCAAAAGTCAATTTCATCTCGGCCGAAGCCGAATTCACGCCTCCAGTGATCTACAGTCAGGAGGAACGTGCACGCCTGGTGTTTCGGATCGAGGCCCTGCCGGTGCAGCCGGAAAAGCTCAGGGTTGGCCAGCCGGTCAGCGCAGTGCTGCCCCCGGAAGGAAAAGCCACCGATGTCGAGCGCTGATAACAACGGCGACATTGCAGTCGAGGTCGAGGGCCTTACCAAGTCATTCGGCGGGAAGGTGGTCGTACGCGATCTGTCGATGAAAGTCCGGCGCGGGCAGATCTACGGGTTTCTGGGGCCCAACGGCTCTGGCAAGACGACGACGCTGCGGATGCTGTGCGGACTGCTCACGCCTGACAGCGGGCGCGGCACCGCGCTCGGCTACGACATCACGCGCAATAGCGCGGAGATCAAGCGCCAGGTCGGGTATATGACGCAACGCTTCAGTCTCTATGAGGATCTCTCGATCCGGGAGAATCTCGAGTTCGTTGCACGCGTGTACGGACTGGAGAAGCCGCGGCAGGCCGCCGAGGAGGCCATCGGGCAACTGGGACTGGCGGGGCGGGAAAGCCAGCTTGCCCGCGAGCTGTCCGGCGGCTGGAAGCAGCGCCTCGCGCTGGGAGCGTGCATCCTGCCCAAACCGAAGCTGCTCCTGCTCGATGAACCGACGGCGGGTGTCGATCCGAAGGCGCGCCGCGAGTTCTGGGACGAAATTCACAGGCTTGCCGCGAACGGCATGACGGTGCTCGTCTCAACCCACTACATGGACGAGGCCGAACGCTGCCACGAGATCGCCTATCTCGCCTACGGACGGCTGCTGGCGCATGGCACCATCGATGTGGTCATCGCGAAGGCAGGTCTGCGCACGTACACGCTGAGCGGGCCTGACATCAACGAACTGGCGGACGAGATGACCGGAAAACCCGGGATCGACATGGTTGCGCCATTCGGTGCAAGCCTGCATGT
>JBFWYV010000339.1:0-4687 GCA_050186055.1 Hyphomicrobiaceae bacterium
CCCCGAGCTGACGCGGCTGTGCAAAGACGGGATCGCCAAGAATCCGAAGCTGCAGACGAAGATCGACCAGCGGGCGAAGGATATCGCGGCACGGCACGAGAAGACCTGGGCGCGCTGGCAGGAGCAGGCGCGCGAAGGCTGGGACGATCAGCCGATGACGATGGCGCGGCTGGCGCACGAGGTCTGGGAGGTCATCAAGGAGCACGACTGGGTGCTGACCGCGAACAACCTGAAGACCCAGGTGCGCAAGCAGTGGGACTTCGACAAGGCTTACCGGCATCCGGGATGGGAGCTCGGCACCTCGACGCAGATCGGTATCTCGCTGGGCGTGGCGCTCGCGCACAAGGGCTCGGGCCGTCTCGTCGTCGACCTGCAGCCGGACGGGGATCTGATGTTCGACGCGGGTGCGCTGTGGGTGGCGGCGAAGTACGAGATCCCGATGCTGATCGTGATGTACAACAACCGCGCCTATTACAACGATTGGGAGCATCAGATCCGGATGGCGCGCGTGCGTGGAACCGACGAGTCGAAAGCGCACATCGGGATGGACCTCTACGGTCCGGAGCCGGACTTCGGTGCGCTGGCCCGCTCCATGGGGGTTTGGGGCGAGGGGCCGATCGAGGATCCCAAGGATGTGAAGGCTTCGCTGCTGCGCGCCATCGAGGTGGTGAAGTCGGGCAAGCCGGCGCTGGTGGACACGGTGGTGTCGCGCAAGCGCTAGCCGATCGCTGTGGCCGTCCGTCGCGAGGCGGGCGGCCGCTCAGTAAGGCGCGACCGTGTCCGACAAGGTCGTCCGCCACATCAGGCGGGTCTGCTCGGCCGGGAAATCGCGCCGCGCGTGCACGGACGTTCGGTTGTCCCACATCAGCACGTCGCCTTTTTTCCAGACATGCTCGTAGCAGAACTCGTCCTGCTCGATGAAGTCGTAGACGCGGTTCAGTATGGCGTCGCTTTCTTCAGTGGGTACGTCCACGAGATGCTGGGTCATCAGGCGGTCGAGGTAGATCGCCTTGCGGCCATTGTCCGGACACGTGCGGATTGCGGGGTGGATGGCGGCGTTGCGGGCGGCAACCGCATTGGGATCGCCCTTGTGCGTGCTGCCGTAGCTGAAGGCGTTGTAGGCTTTGCGCCCTTCCAGCGCAATCCTGAGATCGTCGGGCAGGGCGTCATAAGCCGCCATCAGATTGGAGAACGCCGTGTTGCCGCCCCAGGTCGGGATCTCGATGGAATAAAGCAGGGTCGACTTGTGCGGAACCTTGCGGTGAATGGTGTCGTGATGGAACCACATCTCGCCGTCGGGCAGGCTGCCGATGGGCTCGCCGTTCTCGCGGATGTTGGTGATCAGCATGATCTGCGGTAGCACCTTCTTCTGGCCGCTGGTGTGGAATTCCTTGGGCCGGTCGTATTCGCCGCATTCGCCGAACTGACTCGTTGCCCGCACCAGGTCGGACTGCTCCAGCGTCTGGCCGCGAAACAGAACCACGCAGCGATCCACCAGCACGTTCCAGATTTCCGCGATGGTCTCCTGCGGGATGTTCCGGCTCAGATCGACACCGAGGATCTCGGCGCCGGTGTGCTTCGACAGTTTGCGGTATTCGACCATGGCGACCTCCCAGTGCGCACGATGATGTGATTGGCTCAGCCGGCGGGTTTCCTCTGGCGGTTGCGGACCCGCATCGTAGAATACCTCCTGCCGGGGTCAAGCGACGCTCCGGTTGCACCGGACACAGACTCATGCAGTCCAAATGTACGATCGGGAGCGCAACATGATAGACCTCTATTACTGGCCGACGTCAAACGGTCACAAGATCACGATCTATCTGGAGGAGACGGGGCTCCCCTATACGATCAAGCCGGTCAACATATCGAAGGGCGATCAGTTCAAGCCGGATTTCCTGGCGATCTCGCCGAACAATCGGATGCCGGCCATTATCGACAACGCGCCGGCCGACGGCGGCAAGCCGGTCCCGGTATTCGAATCCGGCGCAATACTCGTTTACCTCGCCGAGAAGACCGGCAAGTTCATGCCGCGCGACGTTCGGGGGAAGACGGAGGTGCAGGAGTGGCTGTTCTGGCAGATGGGCGGGCTCGGCCCGATGTCGGGACAACGCGGGCATTTCATCAACCATGCGCCGCAGGACGGCAACGATTATGCTTTGAAACGCTATTCCAACGAGGTCAACCGGCTGCATGGCGTGCTGGACAAGCGTCTGGAGGGGCGGGACTATATCTGCGGAGAATACTCGATCGCGGATATGGCGTGCTATCCCTGGTGCGTCTCGGCGGGGCGGTACGGCACGACCTACGACGAGTTCGCGAACCTCAAAGCCTGGATGGCGCGCATGGCGGCGCGTCCGGCGGTCAAGAAAGCTTACGAGATCGGCGAGCCCTACCAGAGCCAGCGGGCGTCGGATGAGGAGTCGCGCAAGATCCTCTACGGCCAGACCGCGGCAAGCGTGGCGAAGGCGGGCGCGTAAAGTTTCCCGCTGCGTGGACATGCAAAGGAAAGACCCGGCTGTGGCGGCAACCGCGGCCGGGTCTTTGCCGTATCAATGCATGATGGGTGCAGGCAAGGCGATGCGGGTCAAAACTTGATCTTGCCGCGCCATAGCTCCCATGCGCGCATGCATGCCGTCTCGTTGGTAAGATCGGCAAGGCGGCCTTCCTCTGTGCTGAGGGCGGCGATGGGTAGGTTGTGGAGCAGCGCGGCCTGCTGAACGCGTGCGCTGACCTCGGTGTAGACGGCCCTGAACACGGCAAGCTGCAGGTTGGGGCCGGACGCGACACTGCCGTGCGCGCGCATCAGGACCACATTGGATTTGCCCATGATGCGTGCCAGCTCGATGCCCTTGTCGTTGTTGCCGACGAGCATGTCGGTGGCGCCGAACTTTTCCTCGATACGGAAGATCGGCACGCCAGCCGCGAGGTGCGCGGCGTTGTGATACATCGCCTTCATCGGCAGTCCGGTCAGCGAGTACGGGATGACCGACGGCGAGTGGCTGTGCACCACGCTCATGACATCCGGCCGGGCGCGGTAGATCTCGCCATGAATGAAACGCTCGAGGAAGCTGTTGCGGCCATTGGCGTTCACCGGCGTCGAATGGAGGTCGTATTCGATGATGTCGTCGGGCCCTTGAAGGGCGGGCGCCATCGATCGCGACATCAGGAAGCGCCCGGGTTCCTTCGGGTGCCTGATCGAGACATGACCAAACGCATCCACGACGCCTTCGGCGGCGAGAATGCGCGCCGCCGCCGCCAGATCCTCAAGCACCGAGCGGTCGACCGGGCCACCCGACTTCGGAGCAGGTCCGCCTGCCCCTCGCTGATCCGCCGGGGACCACGGGACGTGCCCCGCCAGCCCCAGGCTTGGTGCTCGAAACGATCCGCAGCAGTGGTTTTGCATGTCATGCACCTCCCGGTTCGAATTGGGCCGGCGCCCGATGCCGATCGCATCCGGACGACTTCAGGGCGAGAGTATCACCAAATCGCCGGCTCGCGAGTACAGAGCTTGCGCAACCCTGCCGTTGTGCGGCAGCGTAGGGCCGGCGAGGGTCGCGGTACGGTTATCCAAGGAACGACGAGGGAGAAGCGCCATGAACAAGAGTCCGAACTGTCCGATCATCGCGATCGAAGAGCATTACTGGGACAAGGAGCTGGCCGGCCAGTACCAAGGGGTCGAGGGTACGCGGAATGCCGATCAGCTCGAGCGGCTCTACGATCTCGGCGCTTTGCGCATACGCGAAATGGACGAGGCCGGCGTCGACATCCAGGTGGTTTCGCACGGCGCGCCGTCGCTGCAGAAGCTCAAGGCGGACGTGGCGGTTCCGCTCGGCAGCGGCGTCAACGACCGACTGGCCGCGGCCGTTGCCGCAAACCCGACGCGGCTTGCCGGATTTGCGGCCTTGCCGACCGACGATCCAAAAGCGGCTGCCGACGAACTGGAGCGGTGCGTGACGAAGCACAAATTCGTCGGTGCGATGATCCACGGGATTTCGAACGGCGCGTTTCTGGACGATCCGCGCTTCGACCCGATCTGGGAGCGGGCGCAGGCGCTCGACGTGCCGATCTACCTGCATCCTTCGGTGCCGCATCCCGACGTGGCCGACATCTACTACGCCAAGTACGCCAAGGACTTCCCGATGGTGATCCGCGCCGCGTGGGGGTTCACGGTGGAGACGGCGACGATTGCGATCCGGATGGTGCTGGGCGGCGTGTTCGAGCGCTATCCCAACCTGAAGATCATCCTGGGCCATCTCGGCGAGACGCTGCCGTTCCTGCAGTGGCGCATCGATCAGGCGCTGAAGCGGCCGGGTGCCAAGACCGTCGGCTTCCGTGATACCTTCACGCACAACTTCTACATCACCACGAGCGGCAACTTCTCGAACCCGGCGCTGCTGTGCTGCGTGATGGAGATCGGGATCGACCGCATCCTGTTTGCGATCGACTATCCGTTCGTGCTCAACCCGCCAGGGGTGGAGTGGATCCCGACCATTCCGCTGTGCGACGAGGACAAGGTGAAGCTGCTGTCCGGCAACGCCAAGCGGCTGTTGAAGATCTGAGATCCGCGTCGATCAGGCGGCAGCAAGCAGGCTCTCGAACATGCGGCGGCCGTCGGTGCCGCCGAGCGCGCTTTCGTAAAGGCGCTCGGGATGCGGCATCAGGCCGAGGATGCGGCGGTCCTCGCTGT
>JBFWYV010000340.1:0-4687 GCA_050186055.1 Hyphomicrobiaceae bacterium
GGATGCGCCCAAGCATGCGCAGGCGTGGCCCGATACTCCTGGCACGAGATCGCCGCCAGGCGCACCGTCGACATTGGGCTCATCACCAATGCGACCTTCGGGGACAGCATGAAAGCGGCCTACGAGAGTCGGACCATGCAGGCGTTCGGCGAGCTTGGCTGGAGGCTCGGTACATCGTCGTTCGGCTTTGAGCCGTTCGCCAACGTCGCGCACGTGGCACTCGAGACCGACGGCTTCAAGGAGGATGGCGGTGCCGCGGCGCTGACGGTGGAAGCCACGAAGACCAGCACCAGCTTCACC
Organism: Hyphomicrobiaceae bacterium; assembly: GCA_050186055.1. Classification (GTDB taxonomy): domain Bacteria; phylum Pseudomonadota; class Alphaproteobacteria; order Rhizobiales; family Hyphomicrobiaceae; genus CAMDPA01. The sequence continues at coordinate 301 of JBFWYV010000340.1, forward strand.
ACGCTCGGCGTCCGGCTGTCGTCGGTGTTTGGGCTCGGTAGCGTGCAGACCACGGCGCGCGGCACGGTGGGCTGGCGGCATGCGTTTGGCGACACCAGTCCGCTGTCGACGCACCGCTTCGCGACAGGCGACGCCTTCACCGTCGCCGGCGCGCCGATCGCGCAGGACGCGGCGGTGTTCGACGCAGGCCTCGACTTCCAGGTCTCGCCGACCGGGACGCTCGGCCTGTTCTACTCGGGCCAGTATGCCGCCGGCGCGAGCGAGAACGGTCTCAACGCACGGCTCAACCTGAAGTTCTGATGATGAGACAACTGACAATCTCTGTTGCCGTGATCCTGGCGATGACGGCAGCAGCCTCCGCCCAGACCGCAGGCAAAGGCGACGCCGGGAAGGGGGCTGCCCTCCCGGGTGGCTCGTCCTCCCTGCAGGAAACGTTCGAGGATTGGACGGTACGCTGCGCCGTTCAGAACAACACCCGCATCTGCAAGCTGCAACAGCAGCAGCGGCATCGGGAGACCAATCAACTCGCGCTTGCGATCGATCTGGAGGCCGGCGCGAAGAACACGGCGACCGGCACGATCGTGATGCCGTTCGGGCTGAGATTGGCGGCCGGCATCACGTTGCAGCTCGACGATGAGCCGGCATCGAAGCCGCTATCGTTCTCGACCTGCCTGCCTGTGGGCTGCCTGGTGCCGCTCGCGCTGGATGCGCCGACCGTCACCGCGCTGCGCACCAGCAAGGTTTTGAAGCTGGCGGCCGTCGCCAACGACAGCGGGCAGGCCGTGGCGCTTACGATTTCGCTGAAGGGGTTCCCATCGGCGCACGACCGCGTCAAGGCGCTCGACGGCAAGTAGGCCAATAGAAACGACAACCAACGAGGCATGAGATGAGCACAGGGGTAGAGGTGGAAGAGACGAGCAGGGCAAGGCGCGGTATCCGCGGCTGTCGGCGAACGACTGCTTCTGTCTGGTTGCAAGCCAAAGGAAAGATGACGCAATCCTGCTGATCGGCGATGCCCAGCTTCGCGCGGCAGCCGCGGCACATGATATCGAGGTCCACGGTGTTCTGTGGATCGTCGACCTGCTCGACGAGCAGGGCCTGGCTGAAGCATCAGTCCTGTGCGCCGCATTGGAGCTGTGGCGTGATGACCCCGCGGTCTTTCTTCCTTCCGACGAGGAGAACGAACCCGCTTCGCGGGAGTGGCTGATCAAAAACGAAAATGACCCGTGCACGCGGCGTTCATGCCGGATAAGGTCTTGCTTGAGTGGATGCCGATGCGCGACATCGCCCTTCACAATAGCAGAGGATCCCATCGTGTCGGACAAATCCATAAACGGCATCGATCGCCGCGATGTGATGCTGGCAACCATTGCCACGGTGGGCGCCGCGGCCGCCTTTGCCGCCAATGCCGGCTCAGCAAACGCCCAGGACTCGGCGACTCCCTCTGCCAGGCCGGCAGCGGGCGGACCATCAGCGACGGTTTATACCGGCGATGTAATCAAAGGGAAGAAGGTTGTCAGCGCGCTCGACGTCAACGGCCTAGAGGCCGGGCAGAAGCACTTTTTGTATTTTCAGGGTGAGAAGACGCCTACTGGACAGCATTGGTATGTGTCCGTGACGGTCGCCAGGGGGGCGAAGCCGGGCAAGCGTGTCGTTCTGACAAGCGGTGTGCATGGCGACGAGATGAGTTCCATCCATGCGGTCCAGACGGTGATGAACCAGCTTGATCCGGCGCAGATGTCGGGCACAGTGATGGCGGTCACCGACGTATCCCGTCCGGCCCTGGAAAGCATGCAACGCCGGTGGCCCAACCAGGGCAGAGGCATCGATCTGATCGACATGAACCGGGAATGGCCCGGGAACGAGAACGGCCTGACCGCAGCGAGCCGCCATGCCGGGCTGCTGTTCAACCGGCTGCTGCGGCCGAACGCCGACGCCGCGATCGATTTCCATACCGGGACAACTGGATTCGATGTCTCCGCGTTCAACATCGGCGAGATAGATAGACCCGAGGTCAAGGCAATGCTGGATCTCTATCCCGTCGGCCAGATCTTCAATATGCCGAAAGCGGCCTATCCCACAGTCCTGCATAACGCGTTCATCGACGTGGGAATCCCGGCCTTTTGCCCGGAGGTCGGTGCCGCGCGCGTGCTGGACCCCGAGACAATCGCGCTGTTTGTAGAAGGCACGATGAACGTACTCAAGCATCACGGCATCGTTGCCGGACCGATGGGCCGTACCGGCAGGGACATGACCGTCTTTGTCGGCAACAGCGGGTTCCCGGTCCTGGCCACCGAGGGTGGGATCGTAGAGCATCTGGTCAAGCTCAACGACAAGGTCGAACCCGGACAGAAGGTGGCCATCCAGCGCAACAGCTTCGGCGAAGTGATGGCGGAATACACAAGCGCGGTTGCGGGAGAGGTAGTGGGGCAGCGCAGCGATGCGATGACCGAACCCGGCAACCCTTTGGTAATGATCCTTTTCAATAAGACGACGCCGGACGGCATCGAAGTCTATCCCGAGTAGCTGCCGCATCGACCTCAAAGATCGGTAACGCGGTTTTCACCGTGGCCATTCACGACAGGCTCATTCGTTCCTGGTGAATGTCACCTGTTGGCCCGCCGCGTCGAGGCCCCCTGGCTGTATCTGACCGAAACGGCAACCGAGGTGCCGAGCGTCCGCTGCCGAATGTGGGGCTGCCGTGGAGTTTCGCTGCTCCTTGTACGGATAACCATTTCACCCGATTGATCGATCCTTCCGGAAAAGGAAGACAGTCTTCGTCATCCATGAACGGTTGAATGCTGAGCCAGATGCCTTTCTCCGCCGGCCATCAGCCTAATCTGCGAGGCCCCGCGCATGAGATTCTCGCGCGTCTTCCGCAGGATCTCGTCCGCGCCATCCGCGATGGCGGACGCGCCAGATCGTTCACTATAGTCGAGGGATGCGCCCGGTTCACGCGGCAGCGCTGTAATCGGTCGGAAATTGGGAATGTCCGGAGGTTTGTGAGATATCTGCTCCGGAAGGAATAGATTCGCGGTCCAATGAGTTGGCCTCCATCGATCACTCGCTTCAAGGAATGGAGGGCCTTCGGATAGTCGATATGCTCCAGCTTGCCGCTAACGGAGTAAGTTCGCGATGGGCCAAAATGAGACGTTTACCACTCTGCTGGCGAGACTTGGATTCGTCATCGTCTCCGGCTAGGCTCGAGGACATATGGGGGGCTTCGTAAAGGTCGAAGCCCATGATCGACGCATTCTCACCAGAAGAACTCAGTCGCCGAACCATCGAGCGGCGTGCGGTCGAGGCGGTCATGCTCGTCAACAAACCTCTTGAGACGAAGTACTTCTATCAGGACCTGGACGCGGCCGGGCAGCGGCTGAACAGTGCCAATCGCTACACCGTCACATTCGCGGACGGCCAGCTCCCGCCGGTGAAGGGCTTCTGGTCGCTCACGATGTACAACCGGCACCACTTCTTTGAGCCCAACGCGATCAAACGCTACTCGGTGGGCACCAAGAACAAAGATCTCCGAAAGGCAGCGGACGGATCGCTCACGATTCACGTTCAGGCGGATGAGCCGAAAGGACCTGTCGAGCGCGCCAACTGGCTGCCATCACCAAAGAACGCCGAATTCTCGCTCTACGTGCGAGCGTATTGGCCCGATGATGCGATTACCCGCGGCCAGTGGACGCCGCCAGCGGTCGTGAAGAATAAATAGGAGAAGTGAAGTGTCGTCCGCGAAAGGAGATCGTTGACGACACGTAGAAATTCGCTTCTGGACTTCGGAAGGAAAGCCGACAAGTGGGTCCAGAGCATCCTCTTGCGGAAGTAGTCTGCGGCTCGAGCCCCCCTTGAGGTTCGGAAACACAAGGTGGGGCTCGCTTCCGTTGTGGATAAAGAGACCACTCAAATCCGCCGGGCGCGGGTGCTGTTTCGCGTGCCGGGTGCAAGGTCGAGCTTCCACCTCGCATCATTAAAATCCTCGCCGTCTTGGAAATAGCGAAGATCCCACATCGTACTGCGGCGGAACATGCGGCTGCGCGTCATGCGACGGTTGAGACGCGCCAAACCGTTTGATCAGGTCTGCATCGCCGAGACCGCCGACAAGTAAATCCCAAAAGACTGCGGAAAAGAGCTCATGGCGCACTGCGTCGGCTTCAAGTATGGCGCCGCGCTTGAGGCCGCGCCGCAACTTGTCTTGAAAAAGCCTCGTCGCCTTCCCGAGGTCATGGAACAGGACGGCAATCCGGACTAGGTGTCTGATCCCGGCATTTGATGGTGCAATCTTTTCGCATGAATGGAAGGATGCACTATGGGCCAGGTTCACCACGGGAGCGCCACGACGACAGCGGCAGTCCGTCGAGCGATACAGCATAGTCAAGAGAGC
>JBFWYV010000341.1:0-4659 GCA_050186055.1 Hyphomicrobiaceae bacterium
GAAGGCACCTGCTTCGGCTCGATCGGCGCGGCATAGAACGACGCCTTCACCAGATCCGAGGGGGCATCGCCGTAGCGCGTCGTACGCTGGCGCGGCGCGCGACCGATGTCGCGAATGATGCGCTCCATCACGGCGGGCGGCATTACCTCGCCATGGACGGTGCCGGCCGCGCGCGAGATGCTCTCGTTCATCAGTGTACCACCGAGATCGTTTGCGCCTGCATTCAAGGCTACGGCAGCACCGATTTCACCGAGCTTGACCCACGACACCTGGATGTTGGCGATGCTCGGATGCAGCACCAGTCGGGCCAGCGCATGCATGAGGATGGCTTCGCGGAACGTCGGTCCGCGCCGCGCTTCGCCCTTCACGTACATGGGCGCTTCCATGTGCACGAACGGCAGCGGCACCATCTCGGTGAAGCCGCCGGTGCGCTCCTGCAGATCGCGGATGGCGAGCAGATGTCGCGCCCAATGGACCGGGTGGTCGATATGGCCGAACATGATGGTGGCCGTCGTCGTTAGGCCCACGTCGTGTGCGTGCTCGACGACCTCCAGCCAGCGCCTCGTGTCGAGTTTGTCCGGGCACAGATCGGCGCGCACCTCGTCATCGAGGATCTCGGCGGCGGTGCCCGGCAACGATCCGAGGCCAGCCGATTTCAGCTCCGACAGGAATTCGGGAACGCTGATCCCCAAAGTGCCGGCGCCCTGTGCCACCTCCAGCGGGGAGAAGGCGTGCACGTGGATGCCCGGCACGGCCGCCTTGATGGCCCGGCACACCGCGAGATAGGTGGCGCCCGTGTAGTCGGGATGAATGCCGCCCTGCAGGCAGACCTCGGTGGCGCCGCGCTGCCAGGCCTCGCGGCTCCGGCGCACGATTTCGTCGAGGCCGAGATCGTATGGCGCGCCACGCAGGGCGGCTGCCGTCCGCCCTTTCGAGAAGGCGCAAAAGCGGCAGCGAAACCCGCAGATATTCGTGTAGTTGATGTTGCGCGTGACGACGTAGGAAACGGTATCGCCGCACATCGCCTGGCGCAGTTCGTCGGCCGACGCCAGAATATGACCGACTTCGCCCCCGCGCGCCGAGAACAGGCGCACGATTTCACCTGTTTCCAGACGCCGCCCCGACATCGCCTTGGCAACGAGCGCCGGCAGGCCATCGCCCGCCCAGACGCGGGCACCGTTGATCCGACGCTTATTGGAAGGTTTGCGCAGGAGCTCGGCAGCAAGCGCCGGCGGTACAGCGAGCCCGGGCGCCCATGGGTCGGTGCGGGCGAGCCCGGTCGCATCGGTCGCATTCGACAGCGCACTGAGGAAGCGATGATCGTGCCAATGCCGGACCGCTCGATGACCGAGATAGGCGGGATACGTTGCCAGCCGCTCGACCAGCACCTTGCCTTTGCCGGCCGTGACCTGCTCAAGGCGGACGATTTGCGGCCAGGCCGCTTCCGGGTTGACGTGATCGGGCGTCACCGGCGAGACGCCGCCCCAGTCGTTGATGCCGGCATCGATCAGTTCGCCATAGCGTTCACTGGTCAGGTTCGGCGGCGCCTGGATATTCATGGCCGGTCCGAACGCCAGGCGCGCAACGGCGATCGTCCACTTCAGCTCATCGAGACCGGGTTCGGGTGCGGCCGCCATCCGGGTCGCGGGCTTGGCCCGGAAGTTCTGGATGATGATCTCCTGGATGTGGCCATAGCGTGCATGCAGATCACGCAGAGCGAGCAGGGCGTCGATGCGCTCGCTTCTGGTCTCGCCGATGCCGATCAGGATGCCGGACGTGAATGGTATGCGAGCCGCGCCCGCGCGCCTGATGGTCTCGATCCGCACCGATGGATGCTTGTCGGGCGAGCCGAAATGCGGACCGCCCTTCTCGCACAGGCGCGCCGCAGCCGACTCCAGCATGAGCCCCTGGCTGATCGAGACCTGCCGCAGCCGGGCAAGCTCCACCGCCGTCATCGTGCCGGGATTGACGTGCGGGAGAAAGCCGGTCTCGCGGAACACCAGATCGGCCACGTGGGCAAGGTACGCCGTCGTCGAAGCAAAGCCCAGCTTCTCGAGCGTTTCGCGTGCAAGCCGGTAGCGGAGCTCGGGTTTCTCGCCGAGCGTGAACAGCGCTTCGCGGCAGCCGGCCGCGACGCCGGCGCGGGCGATCCCCAGCACCTCGTCCTCGCTGAGATAGAGCGGTTCTCCGGCGCGTGGCGGCTTTGCGAACGTGCAGTAGTGACACACGTCGCGGCATAGCCGGGTCAGCGGAATGAAAACCTTGCGCGAGTAGGACACAACCGAGCCGTGGCCCTCGTCGCGCAACGCGGCTGCGGTCTGCATCAGCTTTTCGAGCGGCCAGTCGCTGGCGATGTCGCGCAGGGCTGCGTCCGCTACGGCTGCCGCCACTGGCAACGGGAACTCGATCGGGGTACTGTTCATCGAACGGACCACTGCCAGCTAGACGTACGGCAGCACCTCTTCCGTGAGCCGCTTCAACTGGGCGAGCTGATCGCCCATCGTCGACAGCCGGAATGTGATCCGGTTGCAGCCGGCGGCCTTCCACCGCTTCAGATCCTCGATGCAGCGTTGCGGCGGGCCATAGGTCAGCCAGCCTTCGAGGCGTTCACGCGTGTAGTTCGCGCCGTAGTACAGATCGAGGAACGTCTTGGAGTCCGCGAGGCATTGTTCAGCATCGTCCCCGATGTTGACGTGGTGATAGACAACATGGTCGAAGCGGGAGGTGTCGCGGCCCTCCGCCTGGGCAGTTTCGAGAATGAGCTTCCAAGACCTTTCGAAGCCCTCCGGCGTGACGGAATGGGTCATCCAGCCGTCGGCGATACGGCCGACCCGCTTCAGAGCAAACGTGGACCCCGCCATTTCAGTGGCGCCGCGCGCTTGGCGGCCGGGATTGGTCGCCATCCAGATCGGGCACGGCGACTGCACCGGCTTGGGCTCGAGCGTCAGACCGGAGAAGTTGAAGAACTGTCCCTCGAACGGCGCGTCGTCCCTGGTCCACAGATGGCGCATGACCGCGATGGCTTCGACCATGAGCTTGTGGCGATCTTCGGCCTCATAACCCATGGCCTTGGTTTCGGCTTCCCATACGGGGCCGGCGCCACCGCCCGAGCAGGCCACCATGCGGGTGCGCCCGCCGGAGATGACGTCGAGGGAGGCCCACTCATAAGCAAGCACCATCGGGTTTCTGAGCGCGAACGAGCCCATGCACGCCGGCCCCAGCAACACGCGCTCCGTACGCCCTGCGACGGCAGCCAGCAGGGTCAGCGCATCGAGACGGCGGTTGACGAACAGGGCGTCCCCGCACCAGACCGAATCCATCAGCGGCGATGCCTCGACCGCGTCAGCCTGCTCGAGCAGGAGCTTCGGCGTCGTCAGGCCCACCAGCACGCCGCGGTTGGACAGGGTGATGCCGTAGTTCATGGGCGTGGGGTCTCCGAGTGCGTGGGAGCTGGGTACGGACAAGCGCCGGCGCGATGCGGGCTTGCTGAAGGCCGGCCGAGCCTAGCCCAGATCAGAGGCCGCTGGCAAAGACCTGCTTCCGGAGGGCGGGTGAAACGCAGCCGCGGCAAAAAAAGCGAGCGGGACCGTGATCCCGCCCGCCGGTTGTTGCAAGCGCACTCGCCCCGAGCGTGTCAGTTCGGCGAGAAGCAGTAGAACAGTCCGTCGCCGCCCGACGATTTCAGGTTGTCCTGCGTGCAGCCGCGCGAGCCGTGCGCGGAGTTCCAGGAAAGGGAATGGCGCTGGTCGTTCAGGCCTGCACGGTCATGATGGCCGACGATGGCGGAGCCGTCCGCCGAGTTTTTCGTCCAGTTGCCGCAGGTCGTATCGCCGCCGGCCGTCGAATAGCGGCCTTGCGGGTCCGAGCCGGTGAGGATGTCATGCTTGTTGGGACCCTTCTTCGCCTGTGCGTCGGCACGGCCGCTGATGGGCCGCCCCTTCTCGTCGAGGGCGGTGCCCATGTTGATGTTGTTCTTTGAGCTGTGCAGACTGGCTACGTTCCTGGCCACGACCACGCCTTTGGCGTTACGCCACGGACCCTTGCCGATGCGGTCGCGGGCATCGACGCCGGGGACGTACACGGGCGGGGTCTTGGAGCGGTCAGCGGTCGGGGCCAGGCTCAGATAGGCTTTCCAGGTCTTGCGCTTCGAGCCCGCGGCCTTGGCGAGCGCGGCGCAATGCGCATCCGCCCCTTCCAGGCCGCCAAGGTCGGCGCCTTTGCCGAGCCCCACGCTGGTGACGAAAAACGACATGCTGGCTGCCGTCTGCGCCTGCAGGGATGCGGTGATCCCCAGCCCGGCGAGCGAGAGAGCTGCAAGCGCCGGAACAACAAGTCTGGCTTTCATGGGCGTGTCCTCACGTCCTGTTTTTGATTTGATCGAGCAAGTCCGTGGATCTACTCCGAATAGGTCCGGACACAACGTCTATCACGCAGCCGGAATTGCGCGGTTCGCTGCGACGGCAACACTGTGTTCAAAGCCGGCACGAAACAGTATTGCAATCGGGACCTGAGGTGATTCGGCGGCCAGCAAGCGCTTTGTCTCGACGCTGTGGGCAGCGAGGACAAACGGGGGCGAACTGCGCGTGCGGTTTCTGCGAATCGGGCGGATCGGTTAACCCTCGGCGCATGACTGAAACCTCGCCCTTCCTTGTCGACCGG
>JBFWYV010000342.1:0-4640 GCA_050186055.1 Hyphomicrobiaceae bacterium
GCAGCCTTCTGGGAGAAACCTCTGAGGCCGCGATGTATCTTCTGCAGTTGATCGAAATGGTCCCAGACCGCCTCGAGCACGGCCTTCACATCCTCATCTTTCAGCTTCGCATTGCCGGCAAGATAGGCATCGTAGTTGATGAGCTTGGTGTCCTCCGGCAGTCCGATTGCGGGCGTGGCTTTCACAGTTACGACATTGACGCCCGGGAATATGATGGACCGCATCTTTGCGAGCGCTTCAGGGGTATCCGGAACGCTCAGATAACGCAGGCCCTCCTTGGCATGGAGCTCGCGCGCCACCGGCTGGCCGAGCGAGGACCACGACGCGTCGACGCGGCCATTGTCCATCGCCCTGATACCGTCGTTGGCCCCTGTCACGGGCACGGGCTTGACGTCGGCCCACGTGAGACCGGCAGCAGCGAGCGCGCCGGAAATCGATTTGCCGATCACTGCGTGACCGCCGAAATCGCTTGCCACGCGCTTACCCTTGAGGTCGGCCAGTGTCTTGATGCCGGATTTTGCAAGGGTTGCGAAACCGACATAAAGGCCGCCTTCACCCGCGGTGATCAGGCGAAGGTTGAGGTATTTCTTCTTCGCCCTGTTGTTGCCCTGGCGGGCGATGAAGGCGGTTGAGGACGAGAACGTCGCGAAATTGATTTCGCCGCGGTCGAGCTGGTCCAGGTAGGCGTCAGGCCCCGCATGGGGGCGCACGATGACGCGGCGCTTTGAGTTCTCGGTGATCGTCTTGGCGAACCCCGACCCGACCGCATTGTAGGTCGAGCCGACGTTGTCGGTGGCCAACGTCAATGTCTGGGCGCCGGCCGTGCCCGCCCCCAACAGCAGCACGCCGGCTCCGGCGAAGACCAATCGATTGATGGCGGATCTCATCGCAACCTCCCTTGATGTTTGTCCGGTCACTCCTAACCGACATGGGCGATGGCTGCAATGTTCGATGGTCCCGCGAGAGCCGGCTTGAGCCTCAGCCTGCGGCGCCGGCCGTGTCGACCGAGCACACGACGTTGAGAAGCGCCTGCCGCTTGTCGACCATGACGGCCTTCATCGCCCGCTCCAGAGCGGGGATCATCTGCTGCGGATCGGTGACCTGTTCGCCGTAGCCGCCGGACACCTCCACCAGCTTCTCGTAGCGCTGATCGACGTTGAAATAGGTGAGCGGGGCACGGTTCGACTTGGCTGCATAGCCATCCGGATTGAGGCCCAGCGTCGCGCCACGTACGGCCTGCCACCGCTGGTTGTTGAACACGATCCACAAAACCGGTGCCTCTTGCTCGGCGGAGACATAGTGGGCCGATACCGGCACGTTGAACATGTAGGCACCGTCGCCCTCGGTCCCGATCACCAGCCGATCCGGCTCGGCAAGCTTGGCGCCGATGGCGACGCCCATGCCGTGGCCGAGGCCGGAAGCGGCGCCGGCATTCAGAATGGTGCACGGACGGTCGATGTCGATGTACTGCGTCTGCAGCGGCGACTCCTTGACGATAGTCGAGTCCTTGGTGCGAACCTGGTTGATGCAATGCGAGATCCAGGCCGGCGAAATCGGCGATGCGTCGGACTGGTCCTTGAGCTTCTTGGCCCAGGCCTCCTCCATCCTGGCATGGCGTTCCGCGCACTGATCGCGACGGCGGCCGATCGCCACCTCGTTCGACTTGGCATAAGGCGCCATCGCCTCGGCAAGCATCAGCAGCCCGATGTCGGAGGCGCACGCCAGCGACAGATCGGCCGGGAAGCCGCGGATGGGCACGAACTGATAGAGCGGATCGGGAGCAAGATGGATCACCTTGCAGTCCTCGCTCGGCTTCACGCGCGAGGGCAGCCACGGCACCGCAGTGTCGAACACGAGGATCGCATCCGCTTCCTTGACGTACGCATCCGGATTGTTGCCGGCCATCATCGGGTGATGCGTCGGCATCGCAACATAGCGGTTGCGGAACTCCACGACGGGGATGGCATAGCGTTCGGCAAGCGCGGTCAATGCGGGCATGACGCCCGGGTTGCGGCCACCCCAGTTGGTGATGATGACCGGGTTCTGCGCCTTGGCGAGAATGCTCGCCGCCTCGTCCAGCGCTTCAGGCGCAGGCGCCATCGGCGCCACGGGCTTCACGCGGGTCGGGCTCGTGAACGAGAACTCGGGCATCTCGATCGCCAGCACCTCGCGTGGAAGCGAGAGATAGACGGGGCCCTTCGGGTCGCTCATGGTGATCGACAGCATGCGGTCGATCACGGTCTCGAGCTGCTCGCCGTTCCTGAGCTCGTAATCCCATTTGACGCTCTCGCGGGTCATCCCGGCCTGGTCGTACATCTCCTGCGTCCAGTGGATGTCGAGCGAGCGGTGACCCTTGAGCGTGTCCTCGTTGGTCGGCGTGCGGCCGGCCGTGAACAGCATCGGCACCTGCCCGCGTGCCGCATTGAGCAGTCCGTTGAGGGCGTTGGCGGTGCCGACGTTGACGTGGTGCATCGTCAGGGAGGGCTTGCCCGAGACCAGATAGTAGCCGATGGCGCAGTGCTGGGCCGTGTTCTCGTGCGGGCAGGTAACGGGCTTGGGATGGGGCGTGCCCAGCGCCTGCGCCTTCGCCAGCGCCTCGATGATCGGGGCGAAATCGGTGCCGGCGTTGGCAAAGAAATAATCGACGCCGCGATCGGCCAGGATTGCGATATAGGCATCAGCGACCGTCACGTTCTTCAGCGTCTTTTTCGGCATTTGGGCAGACCTCCATTGCGGGACGTTCCGACGTCCAGCTCATTCCATCACATGCGGGACGGACGATAGGCTCCGAACATTGCCGCTGGCAACGTGAAACTGTGTTTTTGCGGCCTACTTAGTGAGACCAGCCCGTTGACAGGTTGCGCTATTGCCGGGTAGCGGCAACAATGATGAGCTAAAAGCCGAGGGGGTTTCCCGAAGCAGCCGAACCCAAGGGAGGGAATACGCATGCACAAGATCGTCGCGACAGCAACCCTGGCAGGAGCGCTTGCCGCCGCGGCGGGCGTCACCGCAGCCAGCGCAGACTCGGTCGCAGACTTCTACAAGGGCAAGACAATCACCGTGATCGTGCCGATCGGCCCGGGCGGAACCTACGACTTCTATGGCCGGCTCGGCGCCAAGATCATGGAGAAATATCTTCCGGGCAAGCCCACTGCCATCACACAGTTGATGACAGGCGCCGGCGGTGCCGTCGCCGCGGCCTATCTGGCCAATGTCGCTGCCAAGGACGGCACGGTGCTCTTGTCGCTCCACGCAAGCTCGCCGCAGAACCAGGTGCTTGGAGTCACCGGCAACCGGTACGATCTCAGAAAATTCCTGATGATCGGCCAGTTCGTGCCGCTCAACTCCTCCCTTACAGTGTGGCGCCCCACTTCTCCGGCGGTGACGATTCAGGAAGCGATGAAAAAGGAGGTGGTCCTCGGATCGACCGGCGCGGGATCCTACCAGTACCAGCTCCCGGCGCTGATGAATGCGCTGCTAGGCACCAAGTTCAAGATCATTCTCGGTTTCAAGAGCGTCAGCGAAGAAAACATCGCGATGGAGCGCGGCGAGATCCATGGCCGCGGCGGCACGATCATTAGCTGGGCCATCACGCAGCCTCAGTGGGTGAAGGACAACAAGATCGCCCATCTGGTACAGATCGGCTCGAAGCGGGCGAAGGGCTTCGAGAACGTGCCGCTGGTGCAGGATCTCGCCAAAAATCCCGAGCATAAGAAGGCGCTGCTCCTGATCGGCGCGGCGTCCCAGATGGGCCGCTCGCTGGCAGCGACGCCTGGGATTCCGGCTGATCGCGCCAAGGCGCTGCGCGAAGCCTTCGACAAGGGCATCAAGGACCCCGAAATCCTGGATCTGGCGAAATCGTGGAAACTCGATCTCGATCCGGCCTCCGGCGCGGAGCTTGAAAAGACCGTCAACGAAATCCTGGATACGCCGCAGCCGGTCGTCGACATGGTCAAAAAGACGCTGAAGATCAAGCCAAAGGGCGACAAGAAGAAGGGCTGAGCCGGTTCATCCGGGTACGGGCATTCATTCCGTTTCGTTGCCGTCGCCGATGATGCGTTTGCCTGCACCGTCGGCGATGCCGCCTGATGGGAAGACGTGCGCGCCCGGCTTCAGGGCAGATAGCCCTTCTCCAGGTCCAGCGATTGACGGGCGAGCTGTTTGCCGGACGGATCGAGGTGGAGCGCGCTCCAATTGAGCGTCGTGCCGCTCTCGGGCGACGTCCGGGAGCGGACAGATACGCGCACCTTGTCGCCTGCGCCTGCTTCGATCGGATCGAGCAGCGGCAGGTAGAGCTGCTCCCAGTGCGTGCGCGGTGCATCGGGCGCGGTCGACAGGACGATGCCGGGCACGAGTTCCGCCGTCCACCATGTTGCAAAACCGTAGATGCAGGCGGCGCCCTTCAGTCGAAACTCCACGTCGCCCTTGCGCGAAGACGACGGAGACGCCTGCAGATCGAAGGTATCCCACTCGGTGGCGCTGCGGCCCCGATCCAACAGATCGGCCGGCTCCAGGATGCGGACATAGATGTTGTTGAGGGTCATGGTCCGCGCCGGCGTGAAGTCGATGCCGTAGCCGACAGTGTCCCAACTCGTCAGCTCGGCGTGAATGCGCGGCGTCACCACGGCGGCTACAAACTG
>JBFWYV010000343.1:0-4630 GCA_050186055.1 Hyphomicrobiaceae bacterium
GTCCAGCTCGTAGGCGCGCGCCGCGACGACGGACGGCTGCTGAGGACGGCGCGCTGGCTGAACGAAAGACGGCGGCCACAGACTGGCGGCTGACGGTCCGGCATTGCCAAGCGGCGAGTTTCCCCGATTGATCCGGTGATCCAAGCGCGGGCGCTGCGCACGAACGAGCTCGCAAACCGAGAGGAGGGAATGATGTTCTATCAGCCGGACAAGAACGATCACGGTCTGCCGTTCGCGCCGTTCAAGTCATGCGTAGTGCCACGGCCGATCGCCTGGATCTCGACATTGAGCCGGTCCGGCATCGTCAACCTGGCGCCATTCAGCCAATGCAACATCCTGGGCTGGGATCCACCCTATGTCATGTTCTCGGCCAACACGCACTTCGACGGACGCCGAAAAGACAGCGTCGTCAACGCGGAGGAAACGGGCGAGTTCGTCTTCAACATGGCGACCTGGGCGTTGCGTGAGGCGGTCGTGCAGACCAGCATGATCATGGACGCGGGCGTCGACGAAATGGCGGCAGCCGGATTGACGGCGGAACCGTCCCGTCTGGTCAAGCCGCCACGCCTGCGGGAATCGCCGATCAATTTCGAATGCAAGCACTATCAGACCGTGATTGTACCTTGCGACACGCCAGGCGCGATGAACTCGCTGGTCATCGGCCGGGTGGTCGGCGTGCACATCGCCGACGATGTGATTGCGCCGTCCGGGAAGCTGGATATCGTCAAAATACGGCCGCTGGCGCGGATGGGCTACCTTGACTATACGTCGGTCACGGACGTTTTCGAGCTCCGGCATCCGTCTACGGATGAGCGCACGGTGCGCGGCATGAGCGGCGGCACCGGGGCCAAGCCGAAGGCGGCTGAATAAAGCGACGTATGCTGAGAGACAGCTCCGATCGGGTATCCTATCCGTCGACCATGCGGATGATATGTCCGAAGAGCTGGGTCATGGCCGGGTACGTCTGCAAGATTTCGCCGAGGTCGAGGGCCAGACTGCGGACGCGGCCTTTCTGCTGGTGCGTAGCAGCGCCGGCGCGCATCAGCAGTTCCATCTCCGACAGCCTTTGATCGATGTGGCGCATGTCGGGGTGCTGGGCATAGAATCGCTGCAATTCGACGATTTGCGGCAGCACCTGGGTGAAATCGATCAGGATGGTGGTTGTGCGGCCCGAATGCTGTCCGCGCTCGACGGGCATTCGGGTGCCGGACGATGATCTGGCGACAGGCGCCGCATCGTGCGGGACGGCATGAGCGGCGTGACCGTTCAAGCGCAGGTTCTGGCCCCTGGCATCTGCGATGCGTTGTCCTTGAGCCGGCATGAAACTTCGATCACTACGCATCTGGGGTGCGCCGTGCACCGCCTGCGCGATCGGGTAGGAGTGGGCATCCTTGAAATTCAGCACGAGAGTCAGGTTGCGGTCGCCTTCGTCGATCTTGCGGCCGAGAACCGACTTCGCCTCCTGCAAATACTGCTCATCGCGGCACCGGAAAATCGTGCGGGTCCCGTCCGATGCGCCGATGACCAGGATGGGACTGTCGCGAAACCGGCGGCCGAGAAAAAAGAGGCCGACGGCGAACGTCGCATACCCGACGGAGGAGACGGCAAACACAGTGGCGTGCGCCCATCCGGATGACGAGACGATCAGCCAGGAGGAAATGAAGCCGTTGAGGGAGAGAATCGCGGCAGCGGCAGCGAGCGCCCAGCACAGCCAACGGACGATACGGTAGGTGGCGGCATCGACTGAGACAGTGGCAATCGAATCAACGGCAATGGTGCGGCCGCCTGCATCAAGCACGCGCTCATAGACATATATCTCGTCGAACTCCTGGCGGCCGGACACCGGATCGAACAATCGGCCCGCCAGCGCGCGCGCACCGGACAACATGATACCCCCACCCGCTCAGTGGAGCATCCTAACTCCAATGGCCGGCCGAAACCAGAGAATGGTGCGCGCGATGCGGCAGCCCGCGTATGTTCAGGCGATCAGCTCGAAGGTGCGTCGAGCTTTCGGGTCAGGTTCTCGAACTCGCGCCTGAGCTCCTCGTTCTTGAATATCTGCTCGAAGGTCGGCGCCTCCAGCTTCTGGATCGCCTCGAACGAGGATGTCGATTCCCGCATCAGATTGCGAAGCTGGAAGCTCGCCTCCACCGTTTCATAGGTGTTGTCGGCGATCCCGAGGTCATGGGCTGCGCGTTTGCGGGCGCTGGCAATCTGCTCGCGTTGCTGAAGCAGATAGCGGCGATAGCCCTTGGCGGCCTGCTCCGTCAGCTTCTGGCTGTTCTGGTTGGACTTCAGCACGCGCAACTGGTCGGGGCGGTTCTCCGCGCGCAGCAACTCGGCCGTCCGCTGCTTGGCCGCCTGCAGATCCTTCATGATTGCGTCGAGCCTCGGCATGTACCGGGTGTCGATCTTGGCGATCGTGGTGTCCTGCGCGTGGACGAGCAGCGCGAACAGGGCGGCGTGCATGGCGAAATACTTGCGTGCGGCGTTCAGGTTCTCGCCGGACTGGGCCATCAGCTTTCCGAGCTGGGTGTCGATGGCCTTGGCGCCATCGAACACGGCGACGAGGCGGACGAGATCGCCGGACAAGACGCTGTCGAGCAGCAGGTCGACCTGCTGCCTGGTCAGCTTAACGTCCGAGCGCTGCAGCGCTTCGGCGACTTTGGACTTGGCGTCGGCGATCTGCTGGCGGTTCGACTTGATGCGCTGCTCGGTGTCGGTGATCTGCTTGGCAAGGCTGTCGACGGTATCGTTGAGAATGCCGGGCAGCAGGGCATCCTTCGGTGCGGTGAGCTGGCGCTCCCGCAGTTTGACGATCGCATCTTCCAGTTCGCGGATGTTGCGGCGGTTCTGCTCGATCTGCTTTTGCACATCGACGATCGGTACGTCGGTGATAATACCCAGCGCGGCGTCGAGCAGGGCGCGGACTTTCTGCTCGCGATCCTGGCGCGTTTCGGTCCACAGCGGTGTGAGCAGGTAATCGTCCTTGGACGGCAGCTTGCGTGCGTCGGAGCGCTGCTGCGCCGTGTCCTTGAGGATCGAATCGATCGCCTGCATGAGGCGGCGCGCCTGCTCGTAGCTGGCTTCGCCTTGGCGCGGATCCTTGGGCGTGGCGGGACCGGCGGCAGGTGCGGACTCCGGTCGTGACGTGGCCGGGGGCGTGGATTGCGCTGACCGGTCGTTGCGCGCGGGCTCGCTGCTGCGGATCAGGTCGCCGATGCGATCCAGCACCGAAGATTGAGCGCTTGCGGATGTCACCGGGGCTGCTGTCCAGACGGCAAGCGCGAACGCTATGACGGTACCGTGACGGCGGGCAAACATGGCAACGGTCCTCCAAAAGGAGAATACAAGCCTTGAAATTCCGGCAAATCAATGGTCTGGCCCGGCACCTGGGGGCGGAGGATTGGCGCGCTGATCGGCACTCGAGACCAGAGCCATCAGGGCGGCGTCGATCTGCCGGGCGTCCTTGAGGATGATCATGTGGGTAAGACCGGTGCTGGCGCCCGGCACGCGGGTCCGGGCAAGCGGAGCTGAATAAGGCGCATCGCCAAGGTCAAGGCAGAGGCGGAGCTCCTTGGGCGTGACCTGCAAAGCGGCCAGCTCGCGCGGGCGATAGAGGCGGGCCAACTCGCCGTCAGCGTCGATGACGACATCCGGCAGCGTACGTTCGATCTCACGCAGGAGCATTTCGGCGAGCGGGCGATACGCCTTGCCGCGGGTCAGCAGTTCGGCGAGCCGGTCCGGGTCACCACCGGTCGCCGGCGCGGACTGAGGAGCGGGTGCAGCGGGCAGGGGTCTGCCCGGGGCCGGTGGAGCAGGGGTTACCGGAGTGGGAGCAGGCATCGGCGCGAGCGCGGCGGCCGGCGGCGAAGCCTGAGGGATTTCAACCGGCTTTTGCGGCGATCGAACGGGGCCAGGCGATGACGGTGCCGGCTGATCGAGATAAATCGGCCGGCCGCCGTTATTGTGAATTCGCTCCAGCCACGACGCGTTGGCGAACGTGAAGCCTTGTGGGCGCAGCCAATCGATGACGGCGTTCTTGCCGGTCAGGCCGGCGGCATCGATGGCCGACATCCAGTCGGCGAGATTGCGACCGGTCCGGTGTTCCAGGTCCTCGATGAGCTCGCGTTCGAGATCGGCGAAGTTGCGTGACATGGCGCGCAGAGCATTCAATGTGTGAGCGTTTGAGGTCAGATCCAGCGACGCGAACGCGATTTGTAGTCACGATATATATCACCGAACTTCGCTTCGAGGTGACGTTCTTCGGGAATGACTGCGAGCCAGGTCACAAGCACCCCGAATATTGCAGCGGCGATTGCAAACCACGGATTGTGCGTCACCTCGGCCAAGCCAAGCAGCATGAACACTTCGGAGAGATACATCGGGTTGCGAAAGCGGGAGTAAGGGCCCGACGTCACCAGGGTGCCGGCGGCGCGGTCGGGCCGGATATTGGCGCCCGCGCGGATGAATGTGATCAACGCCCAGGCCGCCAATGCGAGTCCGGCGAGGCCGAAGCCATAGCCGACGATGCGGCTGGCGACATCGTCGAGGCTGGGCCATCTCAGCGGCAGGATGCGTCCCAGAAGCCAGCCGGCAGCCAGTGCGCCGGCAAACAAGATCGGCGGCC
>JBFWYV010000344.1:0-4618 GCA_050186055.1 Hyphomicrobiaceae bacterium
GGTCTCTTTCAATCGCGACGCAGGCAGGCCGGCGCGAATGGCAAGCGCAAAGATGTTGATGACGTCCTCCACATGCGGTCCGATGAGGTGGGCACCGAGAATGCGTTCCGTCTCTTCCTCGATCAGAAGCTTGAAGCCTGAACAATCCTCGTTGACACGCCGCGCGGTGTACCAGTCGGAGGTCTTCTCATGTCGGACGCGATAGCGCAGTTTGCGCCGGCGCGCCTCGTCTTCCAACAATCCGACTCGCGCAAGCGGAGGGATCGTGAACACCACGCTTGCAACTCCCGCATAGTCGGGCTGCCGATGATTGCCCTTCATCATGTTGGAAGCTACGACCGCTCCCTCGCGGCTTGCGACTGGGGTCAAAGGCGGTCCGCTCGATGCGGCATCGCCCGCGGCGTAGACCGCTGAATTGGAGGTGCTCTGCAGGAACTCGTTAAGCACGAGGCGCCCTTTCTCCTGCGCGACGTTTCCCGCGGCGAGATCGAGCGAATCGATGTCCGGAATACGACCGGCCGCATGGACGACGAGATCGCCATCAAGACTCGTCGTGTCACCATGGGACGCGACCGTGACCTTGAAGCCACCCCCGCTCTTCTCGACGCGCTGCACATGTGCATTCACGCGAATATCGATTCCCAACGAGGCGGACTTCGCCTGCAACCAGCTTACGAGGTCCTGATCAAATTGCCCCAGAATGCGATCCGACTGCTCGAGAACGACCACCGAGGCGCCGGCACGTGACGCGACATGCGAGAATTCCTGCGCGATGAATCCGCCACCGACAAACACCAGCCGCTTCGGAAGCTCTTCAAGGTCCAAGAAGTCGGTGCTGCTCGCGAGGTGCTCCTCGCCTTCGATGCCAAGGTGCATCGGCGTGGCACCGGTTGCGATCAGTATGAAACGCGCTTCGAGCCGCTGACCGTCGACCTCGATCGTCTGTGGTCCAACGAACCGAGCCGGGCCATGGAAGGCCTCAATTCCATTCTTCGCAAATTCCTCCTCCCGCTGCTGCGGCACGGGGTCGGTAAAGCTCTGCTTGAAAGCCATGAGATGATGCCAATCGATCGACGGTTCGCCGCCATCGATGCCTTTGTCTCGCAACCGCCGACTCTGGTCCAATGCTTCTGCAATCCCAACCAGCACCTTCTTCGGATCGCAGCCGCGCAGAGCACAGGTTCCTCCGAACGGTAGATGATCAATGATTGCGACCCGCCAGCCGCCGGCACGGCATCGGAACGCTGCCGTTGTCGCGGCGACTCCAGTGCCCAGGACGACAAGATCATATTGGCTTGGCATCGGACGACTCACGTACTGCTAGTTAGACTGCCAACGTACGAACCTCCAGGACTCCGCTCGTCATCACGCATGGGCGGCTTGCGCGCCTTCCGGACGGGCCCAGGCTCCGTAGACAGCCCCGAGAACTGCGCCATAGATCCAATGCATAACGAGCGTAGCCATCGGCGCCATCATCCCTATCTGCAAGCCGAAGAACCCTGCGCCGGCTATCGGCATCATCAAAATCATCATGAGGAGCCAAGCACCTGTCGCAAAGGTTGCGCCCCGGAACCAATGAGGTCCCGGCAGCGACCGATCGAGCCAGGCGTAAAGGACACCCCACAAGATCATCCCGATGAAGAAGTGCATGAGCCATCCTACAAGCGGTGTCCCCATGCCGCTCATCTCTGTGATCATTTGAATCGGATTGAGCTGCGGCATGACCCCCATCGCCTGCTTCATGAGCATGATGGCGGAAAGGACGACCGTTGCGACGAAGCCGCTGCCAATCCCCTTTGCTATGTTCGTTCCATTGTTCACGGCTATCATCTCCTTGTCAGATGCGAATACCGATATCGGATAAAGGGCTGAAGGCCGGATGGGTTCCAATTCATGCGACATAACCAGTTGAGATATTTATTGAATCTCAAAACACGATCGTTGCCAAACCAACCGGCTTGGGCTGCCTCCTGCGAAATTCCAGCCAGTGCTCTGGCGGACGATCTGATACGCCAGTTCCAGAATCGTCCGGACGTCCGGCTCTCTTTGAGATGGTTCGTTCGAGGCTGCCGAGAGGTTAGCGATGCCGGTCTAAAGGTTTCCGTGAGCCGCTTCGTCGTCATCGATCTCATCAAGCTAATCGAGATCGAATGCTGATGCCGAACCTGGCGTTTTGGCGATCCGAGCGCGGAATTGTTCTCCGGCAAGCGCCTCAAGCTGCTATGCTGGCTTCCTCACAAACTGGTCGCGTCGGCCGACGCTCAGGATCGCACTGATAAAGAGCGAAGGGCGGCCCCAGAGCGAGTTGATGAAGATGGCCGTTACGCTGAAGGCCATGGCTACGAGCGCCCAGACGGGATAGAGCAGTCCCGTCGCCGCAATGGGAATGCCGATGCCGTTGAAGCTGAACGCGAGCAGCACATTCTGGACCATCTTGTGGTAGCTGGTGCGGCTGATCTCGCGCGCCCGGATGATAGGGCCCAGTTCCTTCCCCAGAATGATGATGTCCGCGGACTCGATCGCGATGTCGGTGCCGGTGCCGAGCGCGATGCCAACATCCGCCTGCATCAGCGCCGGCGCATCGTTGATGCCGTCTCCGACCATCGCCACTTTCCCGTTCTTCTGGAGCTCGCGGATGATGTCGGCCTTGGCGCCGGGCAGGACGCCGGCGTGAACCTCGTCGATGCCGAGATCTCGGGCGACCCGCCTCGCGGCCCGCTCGTTGTCGCCGGTAATCAGAACGGTCTTCAGACCAGCTTTGCGCAACGCGGCTACGGTCTCGATGGCGTCGGCTTTAAGGGCGTCGCCGAGAGCGATGATGCCGAGCAACCGACTGGCCCGCGCAGCGGCGATGACGGTGCGGCCGCGTTGTTCGAGGGCATCGATCCGGTCCGTAACGGAGCTAAGCTCTATGCCGTGCTCGCTCAGGAAGCGGGGATTACCGACTAGAACCTCCTCGCCTTCGATCCGGGCAACAATGCCCTTGCCGGGGATTGCTTCAAAGGCTTCCACGGCGGGCGGAATGACCTTGCGCTCGAACGCCGCCTTTACGATTGCGTCGGCCAGAGGATGCTCTGAGGAGGATTCGGCTGCGGCGGCGACGGCCAGCAACTCGACCTCGCTTGCATTAGACGCTTCGACCTCCCGCATCGTGGGTCGTCCTTCCGTGAGCGTTCCCGTCTTGTCGAGCACGATAGTCTGAACCAGGCGGTAGGTCTGGAAGGCTTCGCCGGTGCGCATGAGAATCCCTTGGTCCGCGGCTTCGCCCGCGCCGCGAACGATCGAAAGCGGGGCCGAGATTCCCACGGCACACGGGTAGCCCATCACGAGCACGCTCAAACCTGCGAACACCGCCCGGCTTATGTCGGGATCGTGCCCGACCAGAAGCGGACCGACGATCCATAAGATGAATGCTGCGGCGGCTATCAGAAGGACGGTCGGCGTGTAGACCCGCAGCACGCGGTCGACGAGATGCAGGATGCCGGGCTTGAGAGCGCGAGCATCCTCGACTTGCCGCACCACCCGCTGCAGAAAACTCTCCTCGCCGACGGCGGCAACCCGAATGAGAAGGCTGCCTGTCCCGTTGACCGAGCCCCCCACAACCGTATCGCCCTCTGTCTTCTCGATGGGAGCCGGTTCGCCCGTGACGAACGACTGGTCGACGGCGGAATGTCCTGCCGAGACCGTTCCGTCGACCGGGATCCGCTCGCCCGGCCGGACGCGGACGAGATCACCGACAGCGACTTCCGAAACCCGGACCTCCTCTTCCCGGTTGTCGCGCACAACACGCGCCATGTCCGGCTGGAGGTCGAGAAGCCGCTTCACCGCTTGTGAGCTGCGGGTCTTGACGATGAGCGACAGCCATTCCGAAAAGATATGATACGTCGTGACCATCACCGAGACAGCGAAGAACGGCGCGGTCGGATAGCCTGGCAGATGGAGGACAAGGCCGATGACGCCGCCTGCCAGGCCAGCAAACGCGCCCATCTCGAGTAAGACATGCTGATTGAGAATGCCGCGGCGGAGCGCCTGCCAGGCCATGTACAGGATGTGCCGGGCAACGCCAAAGACAAGCACCAGCGCCAATGCGCCGGTGACCCAGGGCGCCGCTCCAGTCAGGTAACCCTCAAGGTTGAGGTAGAGGAGCGCTAGGACCATGGCAATCAGACCTGCGGTCACCGTCACCGCCGCCCAGAAACCGCTCGATCGCAGCGCCAGGAACACAAGGCCGGCAAGGCTCAAACAGACGAGCGCCGGGAGATATCCCGCCCACCCCACCGAAGGGTTGGCGATGATGGGGATCGACCCCACGCTCAAGGCCACTGCGGTTACGAACCGCCGCGCCTCCCGCACGAGGTCGCGTTCTTCCTCCTCAAAGCCGCGGAGCTTGCGCGGGTCGTGAATCGTATAACCGATATCTCGGAGCGTCTGCAGGACAGCATCGGGCCGTACGACCTTCGGATCGTATTCGACGAGCGCTTGTTCATGCGTGAGGCTGACGGCGACCTTGTCTACGCCCGCCATCCGGCCGACCGCCTTCTCGATCGTGCCGGTGCAGAGCGAGCAGTGCAGCCCGCCGATGCGCGCGCGGATCTTTTTCCGGTCGGGTCGGCCCGAA
>JBFWYV010000345.1:0-4614 GCA_050186055.1 Hyphomicrobiaceae bacterium
GGGCAGATGGCGGCGGCGCTTGCCGGTCTTGGGGTGGGGAGGGGCGACAGGGGTTCATTCCTGATCGAGAAGTCGCCGCAGGTTGTCGTGCTGGCGCATGCCTGTTTGAGGCTTGGCGCGATCCTGCACCCGCTCAATACGAGCTACACGGACGCCGAGGTATCCGGACTGCTGGGCGACGCGGAGCCGCGTGTGCTGGTGGTGGCGCCGCAGGCGAGCGGGAGATTTCAAGCGGTCGCGGGAAAGGCGGGAGCGACGCTCGCGACGCTGTCGGAGCAGGGCGCAGGATCGCTGGGCGAAGCGGCGGCAGCCCGTCCGGCATTGACCGGGGTCGCAGCGGTTGCTGCCGATGACGTTGCGGCCATTCTCTATACGTCAGGGACGACCGGCCGCCCCAAAGGCGCAATGATCACGCATGGCAACCTGATCGAGAGCGCGCGGGCGCTAGGGCAGGTCTGGAAAATGACGGCGGCCGACGTGCTGTATCATGCATTGCCGGTCTATCATGCGCATGGGCTGCTGACCGCGTTGAACACAGCGATGGTGGCGGGGGCGTCCGTTCTGTTTCATCCGAGATTCGAGGCGACTGCGGCGGTCGCCGCACTGCCCCGGGCGAGCGTGATCATGGCGGTGCCGACGATCTATGCGCGTCTGCTCGAAGAGCCTGAACTCAAGGTGGCGACACGGAACCTGCGGCTGGTAATCTCCGGCTCGGCACCGCTGCCGCTGGAGGTCGGGCGCAGGTTCAAGGACGCGACGGGGCTGACGATCCGGGAACGGTACGGCTCGACGGAGGCGGCGATCATCACGGCGATGCCGCTGGACGTCGAGGGCGGGGAAGGTTCCGTCGGCATGGCGCTGCCGGGAATCGAGGTGCGGCTGAGAAACGAGGATGGGCGACGGGCCGCGACCGGCATCGGCGTGCTCGAAACGCGCGGGCACAACGTGTTCAGAGGCTACTGGCGAAACGCGGATGCGGACGTCGCGGCGTTTCCGGAGCCAGGCTGGTTCGATACCGGCGACGTTGCGGAGATCGACGGGTCCGGTCTGGTGCGGCTGCTCGGGCGCAACAAGGACCTGATCATCTCCGGCGGGCTCAACGTCTATCCGATGGAGGTGGAGACGGTGCTCGATACGCTGCCGGGCGTTGCGTGCTCGGCGGTGTTCGCCGCCCCTCACCCCGATTTCGGCGAGGCAGTTGTGGCGGCGGTGGAAATGAGGAACGATACGCCATTCGACGAGCGGGGCATCATTGCCGCCGCGCGCGAGCGGCTTGCGCCATACAAGACGCCCAAACGGGTCATCGTGACAGACGAGATACCGCGCAACCGCAGGGGCAAGGTGGAGAAGAACAAGTTGCGTGACCAGTGGCGGGAGCTGTTCACGGCTGATGCAGGCAAGCGCTGATCTCTATCGGTCAGCGCGATTTTCCAAGGAGAGACGCATGGCACTGGATCTGAAGCTCGACGGCAAGAAAGCGGTCGTGACCGGCGGCAGCGAGGGCATCGGCAAGGGCATCGCCAAGGTGCTGGCCGAGCAAGGCTGCGATGTCGCGATCTGTGCCCGGCGCAAGGAACCGCTGGAAGCGGCAGCAGCCGAACTGGCGCGGACGACCAACCGCAAGATCATTCCGATTCCGGCTGACCTGACCAAAGCGTCCGATGCGGAGGCGTTCATCAAGACGGCGAACGAGGCGCTGGGGCGTATCGATATCCTGGTCAACAACGCCGGCTCGGCGCCGGGCGGGATCATCGAATTCCTGAGCGAGGAGGATTGGGCGCAGGCGCTGCAGCTCAAGTTCATGGGCTATGTGCGGTGTCTCAAGCACGCGCTGCCGATCATGGTCGCGCAAGGCGGCGGGCGCGTCGTCAACCTGATCGGCAATGACGGCGTGAAGGAGTCGTACTGGGAGATCGCTCCGGGGGCGGCCAATGCGGCAGGGCAGAACCTGACGATGTCGCTCGCCGGCCAGTACGGCAAGCACAATATCTCGATGTGTGCGGTGAACCCCGGCCCGGTGCGCACGGAACGATGGGCGGGTCTCGTCAAGGCGATGGCGCGGGACATGAAGATCTCCGAAGAGAAGGCGGATACGCTGGCGCCGGGATCGATTCCGCTGGGGCGCATCGCCGAGGTCGAGGAGGTCGCCAACCTCGTCGTCTACCTGTGCTCTCCGCTCGCGTATTTCGTGAACGGCACGCAGATCGAGATCGACGGCGGCCAGTCGAAGGTGTTGATGGATCAGTACCGGGACCGGTGAGCGGCGGCTCCGTCTTTCGATCGAGACCAGCGCATGGCGGTGCAGCCCGACGGACCGGAGCCCGATCCTTTCCATGCCTTCGTGGAGCGAGTGAGAGATGCCGCCGATGCCCTGGATGGGGCAGGAGGCGGACCACTCGCCGGTTTGCGCCTGGCGGTGAAAGACAACATCGCTGTCAAGGGTCTCAAATGGACCGCGGGTGTGCCGCTGTTCGACGAGCGGCGTGCGCGCGAGACGGCATCGTGCGTGCTGGCGCTGCAGCGTGCCGGGGCTCGGGTGGTTGGGGTCACGGCGACGGACGCCGCGGGCTTCGGCATGATGACGCCGGGCGTCGTCAATCCGCGATGGCCGAAGCTGGCAGCGGGCGGCTCCAGCGGCGGCAGTGCGGCAGCGGTCGCCGGCGGGTTCGCGGATCTGGCGCTCGGCACCGATACCGGAGGATCGGTCAGGGTGCCTGCCGCCTGCTGCGGGCTTTATGGCTTCAAGCCGACATACGGCCGGGTCGGCGTGGACGGGGTGGTGGCCCTGTCCCGTTCCCTGGATCACGTGGGGCTGATCGGCGCCGATGTCGCTATCCTGGTCCAGGCAAGCAGCATACTGCTAGGCGATGAAGTTCCGGAGGCGACGGATGCTCCTCGGGTGATCGGCTACGATCCTCGTCGTCTCAAGTGCATCGAACCGGCGGTTTCGGGGGGCGTGCTGGACGAGGCGGCGAGGCTGCGCAGCCTCGGGCACAAGATCGTCGAGATCGAGCTGCCCGATCGCGATGAACTGACGGATGCGCACGGCGTGCTGGCCTGCCTGGAGGCGAGAGAGGCGTGGGCCGATGCCTGGCCGCATGGCGCCGCTCAGCTTGGCGAGACGGTGCGGCGTACGCTGTCCCACGCCGAAAATATCGACATCGGGCTGACGCGATGGGCGCAGGCAACGATCAGGCGTGCGCAGGCGGCGATGGGGGAAGTGTTCGGGGCAGTGGATGTCGTGATCGGGCCGATCATGATGTGTCTGCCGCCGCTTGCCGGTGTGCGCAAGGTGACTGTCGCCGGCGACGTCATGCCGGTGCTGAGGGCGCTCGTATCGGAAACCTGTCTCTTCAACGTATCGGGCAATCCAGCCGTTGCCGTGCCGTTGCCGGGCGAGGCGGATGATGGTCCGCGTTCGGTGCACCTCGCGGGGCGGCTGGGCTCCGACATGGAGCTGCTCGCCTTCGTGCGAGACAATTTTTGAGATCACCTTGCGGCTCACTGTCGGCACTGAGCAAGCGGACGGTTGCCGTAGGCGGCCGCCGTCGCGGCCGTGACGGTGCGGGGGAGGCGAGAGTACAGTCTCACGATAGGCCGTCATGGCCGCGCCGGGGCGACGTCAACGTTGGCCCGGGTAGCGGTGGCCATCCGCTCGGCTCACTGCCGGCACGGCGTATGCGGACGGTTGCCGTAGGCTGCGGCCGTGACGGATGAGGGGATGGTCCTGGAGACGGTTGCGCCGCGTCAGAGGAAGCCGCGAATGCCGTCCCACAACAGCTTGAGGGATGCCAGGGCCAGCAAGCCGTAGCAGGCGCTGTAGAGCTGTCTCTGATCGAGGTGGCGGTGCAGGCGCCAGCCGATGGCGACTCCGGCGGCGGCAACAGGAACGCAGATGGCGATCAATGTCCAGGCTGCCACAGGCAGGTTGCCGACGATCAGCCACGGCCACACCTTCACGATGTTGCCGCAGGCAAAGTAGATCGTATTGGTTCCGACATAGACTTCCTTGGCGAGACCCAGGCGCAGGAGGTAGACGGCCAGCGGCGGAGCGCCGGAGTGGGCGACCATGGTCGTCACCCCGGAAGCGGTGCCCGCGAGCGCCGCGAGCCAGTTGCTGCGCGGCATGGTTTTGACGATCTGGCCGCCCGCATACCAGAAATAGGCAAAGTAGAGGGCGACGACGGCGATCAGAATGGAGACGATGCGCGGGTCGAGTGTCTCGAGGGCGAGATATCCGAAGCCGATTCCGATGATGAGCGCGGGCAAGAGGACTTTCAGGTCCGGCCAGGACCACGTCTTGGGCGGATAGTAGCGCAGGGCGACGATATCCATCGGAATGAAGAGCGGGGCGACGATTGCGCCTGCCGTGATCGGATCCATCGAAAGCGACATCAACGGAATACCGACGAGACCGAAGCCGCCGCCGAAAGCGCCCTTGACGAAAGAGATCAGCAAGGTCGCTGCGACGGCGGTGGCGATGTGATCGAGTCCAAGCTCCGTCATCGGCGGGCGCGGCGACGTTGATGGGGCATTCCGCCCGCCGGCAGTTCAGTCATCCGTTTTCTCCAGTGGCTCCGGGAGCTTTCAATCGCTGGCCGATGGGCGCTTGCC
>JBFWYV010000346.1:0-4614 GCA_050186055.1 Hyphomicrobiaceae bacterium
TTTTCTTCGTGCACGACAGGCACGAAGGCAACGCCGAGGCTGCCCGCCGGTACCTCGCCTGGGAAACAGGGCTCATTGCGCGGATCGACGAGCAGGAACGATCCGTGTTCAGAATTAGCGGCTGACGCGGAGACTTGCGCGCTGTCGCGTTCGGTGCTCGCCCCACAGGTTGAGCACATTGGCGCCGAGCACTATGGCTGCCCCGAGCAGCACGAGCGCGTGCGGTTGCTCGGAATAGACCAGCATGCCGACGGCTGCGATCAGGGGCAGACGCATGAAATCCATGGGCGCGACGACGATCGCATCGGCATGGCTGATGGCCTGGGCAAGGCCAAAATGCGCCGCAAGGCTCGCTGCCCCGAGCATGAACAGCCAGACCGCGGTATAGGCGTCTGGCAGCGGCAGCGTCCGGGCGGCGATCAGAAACGACAGTACGGTGTGGTTCACCGTCATGAACAGAATGATCGTCAGGGGGCTGTCCTGGCGGGTCAGGTATTTGGTGCCGATCAGATTGAACGCGAACATCAGTGCACAGAGCACGGCCAGCCCGGTTCCCAAGCCGAGGCTCGCGGAGCCGGGCTGGACGATGATCATGACGCCGATGAACCCGAGCACCGCAGCCGATATCCTGTAGAGCGTCAGGCGTTCACCCAGGAGAAAGGGCGCGAGCACGGCAACCCAAAGCGGCGTGGTGAACTCGATTGCAAACAGCTCCACGAGCGGAATCAGGAGAACGGCCGACATCCAGCTCCATTGGCCGATAAAATGCGCCCATGCGCGGGCAATCTGGTATCCAGGCTGGCGGGTCTTGAGACTCGTCACCGGAATGCCCCAGATTTTGAGGCCGATGAGCAGGAGGACGAGCGAGATCAGACTGCGGTAGAACATCGCATCGATGGACGTCATCGCCCTGCCCGCCTCACGCATCGACACTGCGGTGAGCGTGAAGGCGAACAAGGCAACAGTCATCCAGCCGATGGCCTTGATTATGGATGGCTCCGGCCGCCTGGCAGCGGTCGGGTGCGGCTCCGTGGCGTTGGCGCCGGCCGCAGCCCTCTGCTCCCTGATTTCCACGCGTCATCTCCACTTCGGTTGGAGGGGGTGATAAGGCTGATCGTGCTATGCAGCAATCCACTTATTGCCTTCCATGCGAAATGCTCAGGGGAGGGTTGCATTTCGTGGGCCGGATCAAGCCGGGAATGACACGTCATGGCCGATCAATTTGCGTCCGATAACAATGCCGGCATGTGTCCGGCGGCGCTGGCCGCGCTGACGGCAGCCAATGCAGACGGGCATGCTGCCGCCTATGGCGAGGATCCCTGGACCGAACGGGCGTGCGGCCTGATACGCGATCTGTTCGAGGCGCCTCAGGCTTCGGTTCACTTCGTATTCAACGGTACTGCCGCGAATGCCCTGGCGCTGGCGCAGCTCTGCCGGCCCTATCACGCCATCATCGCCCATGGCGCTGCGCACATCGCAACCGACGAGGCAGGTGCGCCGGGGTTCTTCTCCGGCGGCGGCTGGCTGTGCACGGCGGATCCGCCGGGAGCCAAGCTGACGCCGCCGGTCGTAGAGAGGCTCGCGGGAGCCGGTCGCGGCGTGCATCACAACCGGCCACGCGTCTTGTCATTGAGCCAGGCGACGGAGCTCGGCACCGTCTACAGCGTGGCCGAGGTCGCCGCATTGACTGCCGCAGCTCGCGCCGCACGGCTGGCGGTGCACATGGACGGCGCACGATTCGCCAATGCCGTTGCCAGGCAAGACTGCTCGCCTGCCGATCTGAGCTGGCGGGCCGGCGTCGATGTCCTCTCTTTCGGCGGGGTGAAGAACGGTCTGGCGGCGGGCGAAGCCGTCATCTTCTTTGACCCGGTGCTGGCCTGCGAGTTCGAGTGGCGCGTCAAGCAGGCGGGACACTTGAACGCCAAGATGCGGCTTGTCACCGCGCCGTGGTGTGCGCTGCTCTCTAATGACGTCTGGCTCGACAATGCGCGTCACGCCAACGCGATGGCGCGGCGCCTCGCCGATCGAATCGGAACAGAAGCCGGGTTGCCGATTGTGTATCCGGTCGAGGCCAATGCGGTGTTCGTCGAGATGCCGACCGTGTTGCAGGTCGCGGTTCGTGCGCGCGGATGGCGCTTCTATACTTTCGAAGGCGAAACCGTATGCAGGCTGATGTGCGCCTGGGATACAAGACCGGAGACGGTTGATCGCTTCGTTGATGATATCGCGTCGGCCATGTGATTGAGTGTGCGTGCTATCGACCAGCGTGATTGTTCAGGAGCGAGGAGACATCGGCATGACGGGCAAGGCGGCGCAGAAGACACCGGCCAAAAAGCCGGCGGCCAAGGGCGGAGGAGCTGCATCGATCAGGCGGCATCAGTCGTCCAGCATCCTCAGCAGGGCGGTTGAGGCGAACGGTTTCGTGTTCCTGTCGGGTATTGTGCCAACGGATCTTGCGGGCGGATTCAAGAACCAGGTGCAGAATGTCCTGGATCAGATTGATTCCCTGCTGGCTGAAAGCGGCACCGACAAATCGAAGATCGTGCAGGCGATGATCTGGGTTCCTCATATCAAGTCGCGCGATGAGCTGAACGAGGTCTGGATTGCGTGGACGGGCGGCAAGCACTTGCCGGCCCGCGCCTGCGTCGAGGCCAAGCTCGCCGATCCGCGCATTCTGGTCGAGATCATGGTGACGGCAGTGAAGTGAGGAGCGCATTCGCAACTGTGGAGCGCGATGGCGTGCGTTGAAGTTCGGCTTCCAGCGTGACGATGACACCAGCCAGCGCATCCCAGCCCGACGTGTGGCCGATTGCAGTCAGCCGCTTCAGGTGCACCTCCAATAGCGCCGGGCTGCCATCGAGAATGGCGTTGACGACGTGGTGAAGCGGTTCGATCGCTTCGCCTTGAGCCGCAGCCCTCAAGAGCGCACGCGAAAACCGCGTCGTCGTGTCCCGTGCGGCCTCGACGGCTGCGCTTCCCAGGGCGACGGCTTCCGAACGGCGCCCGCAAGCCCGCAAGGCAATCAATGCGCCGCAGATGAAATCGTCGCCCGATGGGGTGAGACCCGGCCCGAAGCCGACGAAGCTCGTCGGTGGCGGCGGCATGGTTTCATCCGAAGGGTCGACAGCCATGAGAAGCCAGCGTTTGAATCCATCGAGCCGCGGAACCGCGAGTTTCGTCACTGCTGACGGCGGCAGTGCGTGGTCGAGCGCGGGACCGGCAAGACCATCGGGCGGTGCCGATGTGATGGCGAATGCGCGTAACGCCGCGATGCGTTCAAGCCGAGCATTCCGGCTAGCATGTCCGCGAGGTGCGGGCGGAGCGTAGACACGCACCTGGCTGACGTCGAATGCGATCTTCTGGCCGATAACGGCTTCGGCGATGATGCTCTTGGCCGGGCCTTCCGGAACGGCATTGAGCGGTCCGCACGGAACGGAGGCGTCGCACAGGCAGCCGTAGTCATCGCCCGCTGCGACGTGAATGACATTTGCGAACCTGGCGACGACAGTGAGGCGGCTATGCCGCTTTGCCATCTCGATGAATTGGCGTCCGCCATGGCTGACGGAAACGCAGATCGCACGTTGGTCAGTCATCGTCGGGAATGATCAGTGTGCCGGCCCGCCCTTCGAGTGCGGCCATCGGCTCATGCAGCGCGGCGATGATTGCGCGCTTGCCGCCCCGCTCGATGAATGAGATCGCGGCATCGATTTTCGGTCCCATGCTGCCGGGCGGGAACTGGCCTTGATCGCGATACCGACGGAGTTCGCTGAGCCGGGTTCTGTCAAGCCTGCGTTCGGTCGGCTTTCCAAAATCGATAGCGACTTTGTCGACGGAGGTCAGGATCAGAAGGGTATCCATCCCGAGCACGCTTGCCATCAATGCTGCCGTCAGGTCCTTGTCGATCACGGCTTCGATGCCATGACGCACGCCGTTGGGTTGCCGTACGACAGGGATACCGCCGCCGCCGCCAGCGATCACTATGGTGCCGCGGCGTGACAGCACCTCGACCAGAGAGATGTCGCAAATGTGTTTCGGCGGCGGGCTCGGTACGACGTGACGGAAGCCACGTTTTGAATCGGGCTTCATCGTCCAGCCAAGCTCTGCGCCGATCCGGTTCGCTTGCTCGCGCGTGTAGAATGTCCCGACGAATTTCGTTGGATTGGCGAAGGCAGGGTCGTCGGGATCGACCTCTACCTGCGTGAGCAGACAGGCGGCATGGCGTGCGCTGCCGGCTTCCCGCAAGGCATTCTCGATGGCCTGAACCAGGATATAGGCGATGCCGCCCTGGCTGTGGGCGACGCAGATGTCGAGCGGCATTGGCGGTACGCGGTCCGCGGTCAACGCCTGCCGCATAAGGATCTTGCCGACGACAGGCCCGTTGCCGTGAACGAGAACAAGCTCGTTATCGGCGAGGGCGAGCGGAAGCAGGGCGCGAGCCGCATCTGCCGCAATCTGCTTTTGCTGCTCCGAAGTTCCGGTGACGTTGTCCGGATGCGTCGCATTTCCGCCGATGGCTACGACGATGCGTCCGGGAAGCTCGGATGTTGCGCTCATGCGGACCCTCCCCGCGCCTCAGCCCGATACGATTGCAGCAGCGAGATGGGCGGCAGCTGC
>JBFWYV010000347.1:0-4598 GCA_050186055.1 Hyphomicrobiaceae bacterium
TGAACGCGGCGCCGGCGTCGGAACGGTCTACCTGTGCTTGAACATCGGCTTGCGCTTCTCGACGAAGGCGGCCATGCCCTCCTTCTGATCGTCAGTCGCGAAAGTCGAGTAGAACTGCCTGCGCTCGAATCTCACGCCTTCAGACAGCGTCGTCTCATAGGCGCGATTGACGCAGTCCTTGACCATCATCGCAGCCGGCAGCGATTTCGCCGCGATCGTCTCGGCAGCCTTCAGCGCCTCGGTGAGAAGGTCTGCCGCCGGCACCACCCTGCTGACCAGTCCGCACTTTTCAGCCTCGGCCGCATCCATCATGCGGCCGGTCAGGCACATGTCCATCGCCTTCGACTTGCCGACCAGGCGGGTCAGGCGCTGCGTGCCGCCGGCGCCGGGCAGGATGCCGAGATTGATCTCGGGCTGGCCGAACCTGGCGGTGTCGGCCGCGATGATGAAGTCGCACATCATGGCGAGTTCGCAGCCGCCGCCGAGCGCGAACCCGGCGACCGCCGCCACCACCGGCTTGCGGCAGCGTGAAAGGCGCTCCCACGGTCCGATGAAGTCGCCGAGATAGGCATCCATGTAGGATTTCGACTGCATCTCCTTGATGTCGGCGCCGGCGGCGAACGCCTTCTCCGAGCCGGTGACGACGATGCAGCCGATGCTGGAATCCGCCTCGTAGCCATCGACGGCGTGGTTCAGTTCGCCGATCAGCTCGGCGTTGAGGGCGTTGAGGGCTTCCGGCCGGTTCAGCGTGATGAAGCCGACGCGGCCCTTCACCTCGGTCTTTATCGTTTTGTAGCTCATCGTCTGCTCCTCATTGCGCAATCAGCGCTTGGCGACATTGCTGCACCAACACGCGCCCGGCTAGGCTGGCGCGCTTGATGTCGACCTCTACGACAGACCATCCCATTCGGCGAGCACATCCGCATCGCTCTCGGCTGGCGTCTGTGTCCGCCGCAGTTCCTGAAAGGCCGCGGCAGTCAGCAGCCGCCGCGCGGCCCAGACCGCCATTGCGCGCACCAGCGGCGAGGCATCGCCGAGGAGACGGAGGACCGGCGGAATGAGCTGTTCATCGCCCGCGTTGCCGGCCGCAATCAGAACGTTCCGCACGAACCGGTCACGGCCGGTCCGTTTGACCGGTGTACCCGCGAACCGCGTCCGGAACGCCGCGTCGTCGAGCGCCAGCAGCTCGGCCAGCGGCGGGTTGTCCGTCTCCGCCCGTGCGCGAAACCGCATCTCCTGCGAGGCTTCCGCAAACTTGTTCCATGGACAGACCGCAAGGCAGTCGTCGCAGCCGAACACACGGTTGCCGATCGCTTCGCGGAACTCCGGTGCGATGTGTCCTTTGTACTCGATCGTGAGATAGGCGATGCAGCGCCTCGCATCGAGCTGATAGGGGGCGGGAAAGGCCGCCGTCGGACAGATGTCGAGACAGCGGCGGCAGTTACCGCAATGATCGGCTTCGCCCCGATCGGGCTCGATGTCCGCGTCCGTGAGGATTGCGCCGAGGAACAGCCATGACCCGGCCGTGCGCGAGACCAGATTGGTGTGCTTGCCCTGCCAGCCGAGCCCGGCGGCCTCAGCCAGCGGCTTCTCCATCAGCGGGGCCGTATCGACCAGCACGCGCACCTGCGCGCCGAGCTTGTCGGCGATCTCGCGCGCGATCACGACCAGGCCGCGCTTGACGATGTCGTGATAGTCCTTGCCGCGCGCATAGCACGAGATCGCGCCGCGCATGGGCTCGTTCAAGGCCGCCAGCGGATCATCGTCGGGGGCGTAGCTCGACCCGACCATGAGGATCGATCTCACTTCCGGCCAAAGCGTGGTCGGGTCGGCGCGTCGCTCCGCATTGCGTTCGAGCCAGTCCATATCGCCATGCTGGCCCTGCTCGAGAAAGTGCCGCAGCCGCTCTCCCGCCACGCCGATGCCGGCCGGCGTCGTCACGCGCAGATCGAGAAAGCCGAGGTCTCGTGCGAGGCCGCGCAGCCGCGTCTTGAGGCTTGCCGGGCTCACACCGGCTTCAGATATATCGGCTTCAGAAATCGAGGTCGGCATAGTGTGACGGCGGCTGAAAGCCCGGCAACCGGTCGGCCAGCAGCGGCCGGAACGACGGCCGGGATTTGATCCTCTGATACCAGGCCTTGGCGGAGGGATGCTGCTCCCAGGCGATCTCGCCGAGGAAATCGGCGACGGAGACATGAGCCGCGGCAGCGAGATCGGCGAAGCTCGGTGCATCGCCCGCCAGCCAGCGGCGCTGATCCGACAGAAACCCGATATAGCTCAAATGATACTTCAGATTGGCGCGGATCGCACGCTGGACCTGCGGGTCGGGTGGCGGCGGCAGGCTCATGCTGTCTCCGCTTTCGTCGTCGGCCCTGGAACTCAGGACACGCGGATAGACTTTCTCGATCAGCAGGTCGCGCGACACCTCCCGATCGAACTTGAGATGAAACCAATCGACCAGCCTGCGCACTTCCGCGCGCTGCTCCGGATCGCCCGGAAAGAGCACGATGCCGCGCGCAGCCTTCTCCGGATCGGCACAGGTTTCGACCCATGATGCCTCGGCCAGGTACTCCGAGATCGCGTAGGCGCCGCAGATGACGCTGCGGCCGCCCGCTTCCAGCACCGGGAGGTCACCGGCTGGATTGAGCGCCAGGAAGGCCGGGCGCCATTTCCAGGCATGCTCTTCGGCCATCTCGAACGGCAGATCCAGATCCGCCAGCGCGAGCCGGATCGAGCGTGACAGGGGGCAAAGCGGAAACTGCGTCAGCTTCAACATGGTGCGGAGCCAGGGCCTCCTGGGATTGGAGCTGCCGCCAAAGCCTGACGGTGTCAAGCGCATTGAAACCGGTCAACGTCTTATGTTGGCATTGCACAGGCGCGATCCGGCCGCTATATACGCGCCACCCCCTTTTTCATCAGAAGTTTGGCCATGGCGAGACCTGCCAGGGTCGGGAGAAAACACTTATGAGCGACCGCAAACCATTGATGCCGAAGGCGACGGCCGCCTGGCTGGTCGACAATACCGCCTTGACGTTCGAGCAGATCGCGGATTTCTGCGGGATGCACATGCTCGAGGTCAAGGGCATTGCCGATGGCGATGTCGCGGCCGGAATCAAGGGCATGGACCCGATCTCGTCCGGCCAGCTCAGCCGCGAGGAGATCCAGCGCGGCGAGGCCGACCCGGCCTATCGCCTGAAGCTTGCCGTCTCCAAGGTCGAGATCCCCCAGGTCAAGACCAAGCGGGGGCCGCGCTACACGCCGGTATCGAGGCGCCACGACCGCCCCAACGCCGTGCTGTGGCTGCTCCGGAACCACCCTGAGCTGAAGGAAAGCCAGATCATGCGGCTTGTCGGAACGACCAAGCCGACCATCGCACAGGTCCGCAACCGCACCCACTGGAACTCTTCCAACCTCGTGCCGCAGGACCCGGTGACGCTGGGGCTGTGCTCGCAGATCGACCTCGACGAAGAGGTGGCGAAGGCTGCCAAGCGCGCCGCCAGGGATCGCGTCGATACGCCGGAGATGGAGCCGGGCGGAACGCTGATGCCTGCCGACGAGACGACGGGCGGCGCCGCCATGGAGGAAGCGCCGGTTCCCGAAGAGCCCGAGGAGAGCGAGGCCGAGGAGACCGCGCGGGTGCTGGCGAGCCTCAAGGGTCTCAAGGGAGAGTCCGAGGACGAGTCCGGTGAAGCGCCGGAGCAGCCGGACACGGACGCGGCCGAAGACGAAGACGCGCCGAAGCCTTGATGGTGTGATCGACGGCGGGAGGCGGGAGACCGCTTGCGGATCGCGGGACCGCCCAATCATTTGAAAAGACTGCGCGCAGGCGTCAAATACTCCGGGCCATTGAGCCGGTCGTTATCATTGATACTCTCACTTATTTTGCAATCGTTCCTGGGTTCATCGAATGTCAGCTGTGTTGCACTATCGAATAGCGTACCCGACAAAAGTCGGCGTGTATTTGCCGATCACTGAGTCCGTCCGCGACCCAAGCCGTGCACGGTTTATCCTGCCGATGACCGATTTCCATCGAAAAGATAAGCCACTATCGGATGAAGAGCTTTCGCGCTTCAACAATCGCGTCAAATTTTATGCGAGACCACCTGAAGGTCCATCAGACTTCCTAAGCGCTCCCAAAAGTGCCGAATTTCTCGTTTCGGATCGCATTCGCTCGACCGTCGAGGAGTTGGAGCCAGGGCTGCACCAGTTCATTCCGATGGAATTGGTTGCGCCCAACGCCTGGAAGCGGCTTCTAGTCGACACGCAATACTATTGGCTCAACTGCTGCACTCGACTTGAAGCAATCGACATATCGAGATCCGAGCTTGTTAGCCCGGTGCCTGGCTCTGTATCTCTGGGACGCCCAACTGATGATGCGACGATTGCAGTAAAGGCATCGGTCGTTCGCCAGCATCACCTCTGGATGTCTGTCAGGCCCATTGCCAGTGGTGATGTTTTTGTTTCTGAATCACTTGCAGAGAAGTGGAGAGCGATGGACGCCGGTCCGATCGAACTTCTGCCGTGCATCATGGTGTGATTGTCTGCGCTTGCGAGCGTCGGGCGATTGGTTGTGCTATCAGTTCATTTTCCCATTGAGA
>JBFWYV010000348.1:0-4597 GCA_050186055.1 Hyphomicrobiaceae bacterium
CGCATCAAGGCTGTTCGATAGCGCAGCGTTTCCTTCGTCGCCGCGTCGGCTTGCTCGGGATGGATGTTGGCGAATCTGAAAAGCCGATCGTTGGTGGTGACGATGTTCTCGATGGCGGAGCTTTCCTTCGCTTCCCTCAATGGGATGGTGTTGATGAGTACATCCTGGTTGGGGATCAGCTTGGCGGCCTGTTGAAGGCCGGCCAGCGCCCGGCTCGCGGTCACGCACTTGCGCATGACGGGCAGCGTTTCCAAGCCCTGGGCAGGGGCCAATGGAGGAAGGTCGTTGTACGGCTTGGCGGGATCGAAACCAGCCTTGGCTGTCATGTTCAAATTTTTAGCTTTTTTGACCATGTTGTGGACGATATGTGCAAGCGGTGAACGTGTCAATGTAATATGTTCAAGAAATCATATTTTTTGAACATATTGCGAGATCGTGTGCACGCATTGAACACGTCCGCCGTTCGGCGATACGGACCGACCGGACTGCGGGCTGAGCCATTCGCGAACAGTTGGACGGTGCTTGGCTTGGCGCTTGCGGGTTGCCTATAGTGGCGTCGGCCGGATGATCGGGCGGCGCAGTTTTGCCGACCCTCGTGCCGTAATCGCGAAGCTCAGCCGCAGGGAGACGCCAATGGACATCCATCTCTATTACGCACCGACCGCCTGCTCGATGGTGCCTTACATCAATTTGACCGAGGCCAAGGCCCAGTTCCAGGTGCACCCGATCAATCTCAAGACGCAGCAGCAGATGTCGGCGGAGTATCTGAAGCTCAATCCCAAGCACAAGGTGCCGCTGCTGATCGTAGACGGCAAGCCGCTGACCGAGAACACCGGCATCAACACCTGGATCGCGCGCACGTTTCCCGATGCGAAGCTGCTGCCGTCAGACCCGTGGAAGGAATTGGAGGCGATCTCGCTGATGTCGTGGTGCGCATCCGGCATCCATCCGTTCCTGACGCGGATCAACTCGCCGATAAAGGTGTGCGAGGCGCCGGGCGGGGAGGAGAGCATCGTGCGCATCTCCAAGGCGGCGATCCTCGAGGCGCTGAAGGTCGCAGACGCCAAGCTCGCGGGCCGGGAGTTCTTCTTCGATCATTACACGGCGCCGGACGCGCACTTCTTCTGGTGCATGCGCCGGGCAAGCCAGTTCGGCATCACGTTCGAAAGCGTCCCGAATTGCGCCGCGCATTTCGAGCAGATGCAGAAGCGGCCCAGCGTTCAGAAGCTCTTGGCGTTCGAAAAGTCGACGATGGAGCAGTTCGCGAAGGCGGCTTAGTTGCCGGTGCCTGCCGGAGGAAAATGGGGACAGCCACCATTTTCCTCCTTACGAGCGTAGAGAAATTTGGAGCAGATTGAAAATGGTGGCTGTCCCCATTTTCCGGTGGGACATGACATGGCCTATCTACCGGTCGGGGCGAATTTCAAGCGCGGCAAGATCCTGTGGGAACTCGGGCTGCACATTGCCGGCAATCCGGAGACGCCGTACGGCGGCAACCGGGACATGTGCATCGTCGTCGGCAGCGGATCGGGCGAGAGCTTCAAGCCGTGGCTCAAGCTGGCGACCGGCTCGGCGGTGATGGCGCATGCGGTGGCGAGTGGCGAGGTGACGGCCGCATTCGTCAATCCGTCGGCGATGCTGACGCAAGCCTATCGCGGGGTCGGACTGTTCGATAAGCCGCTCGATCTCAGGATTCTCGCTTCTTATCCGAGCATGGACCGGTTCGTGATCGGGATCAGGAAGAGCCTTGGGTTCAAATCGCTGCACGACATCAAGCAGGCCAAATACCCGCTGAAGATCTCGATCCGCGAGGACCCGACCCACTCGACGCTGGTGCTGATCGACCAGATGCTGGCGTTTCACGGCATGAGCCTCGACGAGATCAAGTCGTGGGGCGGCAGCCTGCATCCGATCGGCGGGCCCGGCGACAAGCGGCGGATGGCCGGCATCCGCGACGGTTCGCTGGACATGATCCTCGACGAGGGGATCAGCACGTGGATCGATGCGGCGTTGGAGAACGGCTTCGTGCCGCTCGATCTCGACGCGGCAGCTGTCGCGCATCTGACGGCGCTCGGCTGGCGCTGCGGGCCGCTGAACCATGGCCGGTTCTCGCATCTGCCGGCGGGGCACATGTGCATCGATTTCTCCGGCTGGCCGCTTTACGCGAGCGCATCGATGCCGGATGCGACGGCGTACGAGATCTGCGGCGCGTTCGGCGCGCGGCACGACGAGATGGCGTGGGAGACGGGCACGCATGAGGGCATCGGCCAAATCGGCAAGGAGACCGATGCGACGCCGATGGACGTGCCGCTGCATCCAGGTGCGGAGCGGTGGTATCGGGAGCGGGGTTTGGTTTAGGGGGACGTCGCACTGCGACGGAAGCCGACAGATGAACAAGGATGCGGAGGGCCACCAGAGGCTGACGGGCTTCGGGCGCCTGCTGCGCCGTCATCAACCGCGCCAATGCCGGACGCGATCTTCTTCTCCCACCTCGACGTGCAGCGAGTGACTGCTGCTCATTCGGATATCATCACTACAATTTTGAGTGATGCGCGACAAGCAAGGACGTAGCGCCCATCGACGAGGCCGACTGGACGCTACGTTATCGTCAGGTGCATTGCTTTTCAGACAGGCACCGGAGAATCAGCGACGGTCGCGATTCCCATCCTGCTTGTCATGCGGCCTATCATTCGGTCGGTCTCGATGTTCGCCGCGACGTTCATCCATGCGCCCGCGACGATCCTCCGAACGCTCAGGACGCTTCCAGCCGCGCTCAGGCGGTGCTCGCATCCCCTCCGGCGCGCGATACCCCGACCTCCACCAGCCATGCTTACGTGGACCCGGCGGAGGTGCACGCCAACCTTTGCGGGGGCGTGGCTTGAAGGCGACCCACCGGTCGCGGTTCTTGTACCATGGGCGTCCGGTATAGTGGCGTCGCCAATAATCGTTTGCGGTGAATGTGATGGTTGGAATGTTGAATACAGACAGGCCGACGTCGGGCAGCAGCACCGTCTCTCCGCGTTGCTTGAACGCGATGTACTCGCTGTAGACCCAGCCGCGATTTCCGTCCCATCGGACATCGCACCACGACTCGTCGCGAAGACACCCTTCGACGAAGATATCGTCGCCTTCGCGGATAACGCCCACACTCGGGAACTCGGTATCGGGACCGGTGCGAATGTTCACATTGGCTGTCGTATAGCCTGGTGCTGCCGCTTGCGCTGCTGTAGCTCCCAGCATCGCAAGTGCCAGTGCAGCACCAGCCACAATTCGAATATTCACTTTGGATTCTCCGTCATTGTTCGCGATGGTAGGAACAATGATCAGAAGCGGCAGGCGTTCCATTGCCGCGACAATGTCGTTGGGGAAACGCAAATCTGGGAAATGGTCTGCTGGCGGCGCTGCGTGAGCCGATGAATGGTCCGCTTCTGGAGACAAACCGATTGGGCTGACCCCTATTCCATCACCTCACCCCACAAATCGTATTCGTCGGCGTGCATTATGCGCGCCATCACCATGTCCCCCGGCTTGACGCGGGTCTCGCCGTTGAGGAACACGCAGCCGTCGATCTCCGGCGCGTCCCAGGCGGAGCGTGCGATGGCGCCTTCCTCGTCGACATCGTCGACCAACACCGGGATCGTCTCGCCGATGCGGGCGGCGAGCACGTGGCTCGAGACCGCACGCTGCAACGCCATCAGTGTTGTCCAGCGCTCCTCCTTGACATCCTCGGGCACCTGTCCGGGGAGCTTGTTGGAGGCGGCGCCCTCGACGTCCTCGTACTGGAAGCAGCCGACGCGTGTGAGACGCGCCTCCTGCAAGAACTCCAGAAGCTGGCGGAAGTCATCGTCGGTCTCGCCGGGAAAGCCGACGATGAAGGTGGAGCGTATCGCGATGTCGGGGCAGATGCTGCGCCACTTCTCGATGCGCTCGAGCGTCTTGGCCTGTGCTGCCGGGCGGCGCATCGCCTTCAGCACGGTGGGCGAGGCGTGCTGGAACGGAATATCGAGGTAGGGAAGGATCTTGCCCTCCGCCATCAAGGGGATCACCTCGTCGACGTGCGGGTAAGGGTAGACGTAGTGCAGCCGCACCCAGGCGCCGAGCGAGCCGAGCGCTTCCGACAACTCGTAGAACCGCGCCTTGAGCGGCTTACGCTTCCACGCGCTCTCGGCGTACTTGAGGTCGAGGCCGTAGGCGCTGGTGTCCTGGCTGATGACGATCAGCTCTTTCACGCCGGCTTTCACCAGACGCTCGGCCTCCGTCATCACGTGCGCGGCCGGACGGCTCGCCAATCGGCCGCGCAGCTGAGGGATGATGCAGAACGAGCACTTGTTGTTGCAGCCCTCGGAGATCTTCAAATAGGCGTAGTGGCGCGGCGTCAGCCGCAGTCCTTGCGGCGGGACCAGATCGAGGTGAGGGTCGTGCAGCGGCGGGACGGCGTCGTGCACCGCCTCCATCACCGCTTCGTACTGATGGGGGCCGGTGACGGCCAGCACGCCAGGGTGGGCATCGAGGATGCGGTCCTTCTCGACGCCCAGGCAGCCGGTGACGATGACGCGGCCGTTGTTGTCGATCGCCTCGCCGATCGCCTCCAGGCTCT
>JBFWYV010000349.1:0-4580 GCA_050186055.1 Hyphomicrobiaceae bacterium
TGTCGAGGATGATGCCGACCCCCGCCGAGCGTTGGGCAGGCTCGAGCAGATCGCCACCTTCGAAGGAGCCGAGTGGCCCCACGTTCAGTGTGCGGCTGAAGGTTACGAATGGCTCCAGCTTGCTGTCGTTTGCAAGCTCTATCGGTCGGCTGATGCGTGGGGCAACAATGACGGCGCCGCTATGCACGGCGCTTGCGCTGGCACTGGACATCTCCTCGGTCTGCTGCACGGCAACGCTCGGGGAGAGCTTGATCCCGCCGATGCTCCAGCCGCCTTTGAGCTGCGCCTTGACCTCGTTGCGCTCCGTTTCCGTGGAGCGGCCGGCTATGGCGCCGCTGTCCAGCGCCCAGCGTGCCTGCGCGTCGAATGATAGGCCCGCGGGCGCATTGAGGCCGAAATAGGCAGCGAGCGCCTGGTTGCCGTGCTGCCGGAAGGCGGTCTCGACATTTGACTGCTCTGTCGATTCCATCTTCATGCCGAGCTTGGTGCTTGGACTGACCTTGTAGTCGAGCGACAGTCCTCCATGCGCCAGGCGCGTGTCATCTGCGCTCTTCACGTCGCGATTGACGGCCAAGTCGAGCGGGCCGTCGGGCAATGTCGGCACCTGAGGAAGCGAACTGAACCAGCGATAGGTCAGGCTTTCATGCGTCTCGGCGGCACCGCGGTATCCGAGTTGCGCGTCGAGCGAGAGGGCATCGTCCATTGCCGCGTCGGTCTCGCTCTCTGCGCAAAGATCAAAGTCGGAAGCTACGACGGCTTTGGCGGATGCGTTGGTCGCGCGGCTATGCGTGCATGACGTGTGCGCCTCTTCGGCGGACGCTGGTGTCCCGAGCACCAACGCCGCCGCCAGTGCCGACACGGAGACCGCGAGAGTGAGCGCGCTGCACCATGCAGCGTTGCAGAGAGGATGGAGCCAGTCGGGCGCGACGCCACCAAGCTGATCTGGCATGTTGCTTACCTATGTTCGCAGCAGGATGGGATGCCGGATGGGCTAGGCGAAGAATCTGGTTTTCCTGCGGCGCAGTTCCTTTGGTAGCGCCTTGGTTAAGCGTCGAATTTCTCGTCCGCCGTCCCGTCAAAAGCGGCTGGCAACGGCGGATACAAGCGCGAAGCCGATAACGCGCTCGTCCCCGATGGACGACGTGCCGCAGCCGTACAACGAATCGTGATGCAGACTATCAAACCGGCTCGCCGGTCGCAGCAGCCGACTGCTCGCATGCAATGGGAAAGACTGCTCTGAGGCCACGGTTGCGAAGCCAAAGTCCGCCCCACATGAACAGCCCGAGATATACGCTGAACAGCACGTGGCTGAACAACGGGCTTCCTGCCCGGATCTGGGTAGCCATCGCGCCGCCGAGCAGCCCCATCATCAGCACTGCGCCGAGTACACTCGTGCGGGGGATCAGATAGAGCACGAGGCAGCCCAACTCGATAATTCCGATCGCAAACGCGTAGCCGGATGGCCAGCCGAGTTCGGTCATGGTCTGCTCGGCTATCGGCATCTGGAGGAGCTTGGGAGCAATCGAGGCCCCCAGCATGAACAGGGCAAAAAGTACGGTGAGAACGCGGCCTGTCCAATGCATCGCAGACGTCTTCATTGCTGGTCTCCTCGAGCAATAGTCGGTTGTCCTTGCTGGAAGGACGCTACAGCGCAGGCAAATCCGACACCTCCGGCAGCTTTTGTCAGCAGGAGGGCGTCCTCGAGTGCGGCCATGCGGCCATGGTCGATTGGGGGCAATGGTCCCGTCGCAGGCATGGTCGGTTAACACGTGTTATCCGCTTTTCACCCGTACAGTTCGCCGGACATACACGCTCCCTTTGCCCCGTTTACCGTCGATGCAAGTTTGCTCGAGCGGTTTGGCGCTGAATCGCCTCATCACTGCTATAGACAACTGCTCGGATAATTGCGCACTTCCACAGATGATGTCTTCGCCGTTGGGATGGCCGCCAGCATCGACGACAAGGCCGGAGCGGTAACACCCGTCGCAATTTTGCCACGGGTAACATTTGCACGATGTGCAACCCGGACGGAGTTCGTTGAGTTATGCGGTGGGATTGAGGGCCGCAATTTTGCCTGCCCAGTCCTGGTTCAACTTGCCGGATCG
The DNA here is from genome assembly GCA_050186055.1 of Hyphomicrobiaceae bacterium. GTDB lineage: Bacteria > Pseudomonadota > Alphaproteobacteria > Rhizobiales > Hyphomicrobiaceae > CAMDPA01. The sequence goes on from JBFWYV010000349.1 coordinate 2,106, forward strand.
GAGCCTTGGGATGCTCGAATGCAGACGCCGGACGCTCGCGAAGGCTCGGCGGTATGCCGCTCCGGCATGGGCTGGCCTTGTGGCGCTCGCGGCGGGGCTGGCCTCGGCCACGGCCGAGGAAGCAGGAAAAGCGCAGAGCGGATTGAAGCCGGCCGAGGCGAACGAGGCCGCCGCGAAGGCGCCGCCCGCCCTTACGCTGGAGGGCTTTCTCGATCGCCTCATGATCGCGGAATCGGGCGGGAGAGACACGGCGCGCAATTCGCGGTCCACGGCCGTCGGCGCATTCCAGTTTATCCGTGAAACGTTTCTTCACGTTGTCCGGCGGCATTTCGCGGAGGAGACGAAGTCTCTCTCCGCCACGGAGGTGCTTGCATTGCGTGAAAATCGTGCTTTCGCGCGCCGGGCGGCCGCCGCGTATTCGAAGGACAATGCAGAGCATCTCGCGAGAGAGGGCTTGCCTGCGAGTTTCACGAATTTGCGGCTCGCCTTCCTCGCGGGGCCGAGCGGCGCTGTGCGCGTCTTGCGCGCGCCGCCGCAGACCGAGGTCTCGACTTTGCTCAGTTCGGCTGCAATTGCCGCGAATCCCTTCATGGGGTGGCTGACCGCGGAAGCGCTCATTGCCAGGTGCGCGCGAGACCTCGAGATCGATCCCAACAGCAGAGCCGGCATCGCGGCCAATATCTCTCATGGTGCATCCCATCGTCCGCGGATCAACGTCAGGTGCAATTTGAAGCTGCCATCATGCCGACGCTGGGTCGCGCTCCGCTCCGCCATGCTGGACCGGAAGTCTCGAAAAAGTCGGAAACGTCAGGCGGTCAACGCGGCACGAAAATAATGTGTACGGAATTGCTGCGTTCTATGCGGTTGGACAGGTGTCGATCAATGCCGCCCGCGCTCGATCGAGCGCGGGCGGCGAATTTCAAGTCGGATGTGACCGAATTCGAATTCGGTTCTAATTGTTGGTCTCGCTGCTGAGCTGTTGTGCTTTCTTGACCAAGGCGGGCGGCGTCTTGAAGAAGCCGTTGACGATTTCGGCGACTCGCTCTCCCGTCATCGGATGAAAGTCTACGGATATACGTTTGCCGTCCGCGATCATTTCGGGATCCTTCATGGTGGCGTTGAAGGCGGTCTTGAGCGCAGTCAGACGGTCGGCCGGGATTCCCGGCGGCGCCACGACCGGGCGCGTAATCTCAGTCGGCCGGAATATCAGCTCGGCAATCTGGCGCATTTCCTCGCCTTTGCCTGCAATCAGCTCCCCGATCGATTTGGCATCGCCAAAGGTGCCGACCTTCTGCTCGAAGGCTGTCTGGAATATAATCTTGAGATTGCCGGCTTCGAAATCGTGACGGAATGCGCCGAGGATCGTTGATTCGTACATGCCGCACGTCGCATCGACCTCGCCATTCTGCATGGCCAGATTGATCGCCTTGGTGCCCTTGTATCCGTTGACGACCTTGAACGGCGCATTCAAGGCCTTCTTGAGAAAGAGGGGATGGCGCGCCGTGACGTTCTCAGGCGCGATCGCACCGAATATGATGGTTTTCTTGGACTTCATGGCATCGCCGAATGTCTTGACCCCGACACCGGCTCCCTTCCATACGCCGCAAGAACAGATGTCGGTGTGGATATTGCCGACGTATCCGATCTTTTTAGGATCGAACTGTGCATTCTTGTTGCCGAATAACGGCTCCAGGACGATCGCCGCAGAAAACATGCCTAGCGCAGTACCGTCCTTCGGCGCTGCATTATAGATATAGTTGAGCGCGCGCATGCTGCCGGCGCCACCCATATTGGACACGATGACAGTCGGGTTTCCGGGAATATGCTTGCCGAGATGACGCGTGAGAATGCGGGCAGTCGTATCATACCCGCCGCCGGCAGCGAACCCGACGTAGAGCGTCACGGTTTTGCCCTTGTAGAAATCCGCTATCGGATCGGCCACTGCGATGGCCGGTATCAGACCTGCTGCCAAGCCGAGCGCTGCCGCGACCGAACGGACGTGTGTTCCCTGCCAACTTGCCAATGCCATTGTCGCCATCCTCCTCGTTTCACCCCTTGCTTGTTATTGAGTGCGAGTGTGGGGGCTAGCGGGGGCATTTGGCAATAGCCGGATTAAGGGTGCCTGACCGGAACCTGGCCGGGTCGGGATCGTCGGCCAGCGATCAGGCTCCGCCATGGGACGGAGCGGCGGCGAGAACGGCAGGCTTTCAGAACAGCTTGGTGAGCGTCAACCGCACGGACGTGGGCTCCAGCGGATGGAAATGAATGTCGTCGACGCCGCTCACCGCTCCGACCTCGCTTTGCAGCCTCGAGGCATAGTAATAGTCGATCTGACTGGCTTTCTGATTGAGCAGATTGAAACCGTCGAGCCGCGCAATGAACGTATCCGAGAACTTGTAGCCGATCTGCGCCGAGTGGGGGGCTGTGGACTTCGAGCGGACGGAATTGTCCTCGATCAGCGGACGAGGTCCGAAG
>JBFWYV010000350.1:0-4533 GCA_050186055.1 Hyphomicrobiaceae bacterium
AGGCACGTCCGATCTCGATCCGTGAGGCTGCGCGCCTGCAGTCTTTCCCGGACGGCTTCGTCTTCAAGGGATCGATGAACCCCGCCTTCAAGCAAGTTGGGAACGCCGTGCCGCCACTGGTTGCATATGCGATCGCCAGGGAGATCCGAGCTTCGCTCGGTTGTCAACCGTTAGGTGACATGCGGGCGAGTCTGCTCGGCCTGAAGACCTGACTGAGTCCAGTGGGAAAGGGAGAAACGAGAACATGAGATTTCTGATCCTGAGGCTACTCACTCACAGCGAACTCGGGATGTTCCACGAGTACCGGCGCCTTGGAAAGGAGGGTTCCAAGCAGCGCGCGATCAATTTCGATTGGGATGTCGTCGACAGAGTGTTTCCCGCTGCGAAGGACACCGACATCATCAGACTTCAGCTGCGGTATCAGACAGACACCGGCACGGCACACGCGGACCAATGGCTGAAGCGGCAGAAGAAGAACTGGCGTCTGGAGGGCAACTGCCCGAAGGACAGGTTCTACGAATTCGTCGATCCTGGCTGCCTCTTTGTCATGGAGGTGGACGCGGGTGTTGCTCCGGCGGTCGGGGCCTGGGCAGTGTTCCCCGAGAGCGACCGCACGACGAAGGCGATCCTCGCAAATGCGGAAAGTGGTGCGCTCGCTGGTTCCGCGATGATTGCGCTGCATGACGATGAGGGCGGCCAGATTCGAGCCCTGCTCAGCAAGAGCCGGCCGGAACTGTTTCCAGCTAGAGCAGCGCCGATGAAGACGCAACGAGAACGAAGGACTACCGCCATGGGGAAAGCGCCAAAGGCAAACGGAAGGAAGCAGCTTCCTCCCGATCCGACCAGGCTCGCCGAGATGCTCGGAAGCGTCGGACACACGATGCCATCTGCCGTGGCCGATCTCGTGGACAACTCGATCACGTACGACGCGACCGAGGTCGACATCACGTTCGGCCGACCCGATGCGGGTAATGGGCGCTGGATGGCCATATCGGACAACGGATCCGGCATGAGTCCCGAGCGCCTCGAGGAGGCGATGAGGATTGGCGGCAAGTCCGACTACTCGGGTAATTCGCTCGGAAAGTATGGGTTTGGTCTCAAGGGCGCGTCCTGGTCCCAGACCAAGGTGTTCACTGTCGTCACCAAGGAGGACGGCCAGGCCGCCCACCACATGACCTGGGACGCCCATGACATGCGCGAATGGGAGGTCAAGAGCGACCCCCTCGAAGCATGGGAAGTCAAGGCCACCGCACTCAAGAAGCACGGGACGGTGGTGCTATGGAAGGACATGAAGCCGCCCCAGGCTACCGCTACTCTCAAGGGCTTGGATCCCTACTCCTCCGAGATCGCCGCCCTGGAGAGGCATCTCGCCCTGGTGTTCCACAGGTTCATCGAGGGAAAGGCACAGGGCCGCAAGCCGGTTGCAATCAAGATCAACGGCAAGCGGATCGCTGCCAACAATCCGGTGGGCCATCCCCTCGCGAAGGCCTATGACCTGAAGCCGATCAAGATTCCGACGGAGTCAGGCGAGGGCCGAGTGCATGTGCAGGCCTTTCTACTGCCGTCGGAGGACGAGATCGCTGCGCACCACAAGGCAGATGGGCCCGAGGCCGTGAAGCTCGCTCTGGATCGGATCGGCCTCTACGGCAAGAGGAACGAGTCACAGGGGCTCTACATCTACCGTCACGGTCGGCTCATCAAGTGGGGTGGATGGGCGCAGATGTGGGAGACCAATGACGAGAAGACGAAGCTGGCGCGCGTGGTCGTGGACTTCGACAAGGCCCTGGACGATGCGTTCAAGATCAACATCAGTAAGCAGACCGTTCAGCTCCCGCAGCAGCTGCAGGCTGAGATCAAGAAGCTCGCAGACGTTGCTCGAAAGGACAGCCAGAAGAAGTACCGACGCCCCAAGGTACCGCAGCAGCCACCCTCGACGCCCCCTGCTTCGACCGGGAACGGGACGAACGCGGGCACGCCCGCAGGCGCGCCAGCTGTCGGCCCTGTTCCTGGCGTGGTGGTCAAGGGTGCCGGCGCGAAAGGCAGTTCCGGAATGCCAAAGGTGGAAGTTCGCCAGGTGAAGACGGACAAGTTCCTCTGGAAAGTCTCGAAGGGCCTGACCGGAAGTGTGGAGGTCCAGATCAGCGAAGCTGCTCCAGGCCTCGGTGAACTTGTCCACTCGATCTCCGCCAATCCCCAGGCACTGGTTCACTTCGCGCACTTCCTCGGCCAACTGGATCGAGTGGATGTACAGGCAAAGCTGATGTCCCAGCCGACAGGCAAGCTGCCAAAGGCGAACTGACATGACTTCCGTCTTGCGCATCGTCGAGCGCTCGGTGGCGCCCCAGCGCTGGACAGACCGGTTGTCCGATCGGTGGCATCGCTGGTCCGCACTGGCCGCCTATCTTGCAGACGTTCAGCGTTGGCCCGCTGCGCAGGTCGGCTCGGTCTCGGCCGAGTCAATGCGGATCCTGGCCCATATGCCAGACCCTATTCAGGCCGAACCGTTTCAGGGGCGGGGGCTGGTCGTCGGATACGTGCAGAGCGGCAAGACCGCCAACTACACCGCGGTCGCGGCTCGCGCGGCTGATGCGGGCTACCGGATCGTCATCGTTCTCTCGGGTATCCATGACTCGCTGCGAAATCAGACGCAGAGAAGACTTCAACGGGAACTGGTCGATTTCGGCTCCGACTTGTCAACTGCTGCCCTTCCTCTACCGTGGCTTTCGCTCACGTCGCTGACGGAGGACTTCCAGGGACCGAGCGTCGATGTCCTTTCGGAGGACGCAATCTTCCTGGCCGTCGTCAAGAAGAACACCGCCGTCCTGCAGAAGCTGGACAGCTGGCTCGAGGCTGCTGGTCCGTTGCTGTCGGGACTTCCCATGCTGGTCATCGACGACGAAGCGGATCAGGCCTCGATCAACACGAAGGGCAACCGGCCGCCGGATCCATCGTTGGAAGACGACGATGCGCCCGACGAAGCGGGTACTCGGCCATCGCTGACCAACGCACTGATCCGCTCCATCCTAGGGCGGGCCCCGAAGGCAACATATGTCGCGTACACGGCGACGCCCTTCGCGAACCTGCTCATCAATCCGGAGGCGATCGACAGGCGAGTAGGCTTGGATCTGTTCCCCAAGGACTTCGTCATACAGCTGCCTCGTCCGGAGGGCTACACAGGCACGGAAGAGCTGTTCGGCGTTTCGTCTCAGGGCAGGAAAGTCCTGAACTTGGTCCCGACCGAGGACGTGGGGCTGCTCAGGCAGCGGCGGCAGCGTCGAAGGGGGGAGATCGTCATCGGGCTAGCGCCCGCGCCCGCGGTGCCAGGTTCGCTTGCGCAGGCTCTTCTTTCGTTTTGCCTGGCAGGTGCCGTCCGCGGTCTACGCGGCTTCGAAGGCCAGTCGCACACGATGCTGGTTCACGTCAGCCAGCTGACGGCAGACCAGGAGCGCATTGCATCCTCGCTCGTGGAACAGATCGATCTCTGGTGCGCTGCCAAGTTGCAGGGGCAGGATCTGGAGTCACAGGTGCTGGCACCTGTCTGGGAAGAGATGAGGGAGGGCATCCAGTCTCCGCCGGACGACACCGTCGTTCTTGAAGCGGCCGTTCGAGTGCTGCACAGCATTGCGGTGGTACGCCTCAACAGCGTGGCCGGCGAGGACCTTGAATATGACACGAGGCCCGGGCGCCATATCGTGGCCGTGGGTGGAAACCGACTGTCCCGGGGGCTGACACTCGAGGGCCTCACCGTTTCGTACTTCTTGCGGACAGCCAGCATGTGCGACACGCTGCTGCAGATGGCGAGGTGGTACGGGTTCCGACGCGGATACGAAGACCTGATCCGAATCTGGACGACAGATGGCATCGCACGATGGTTCTCCGAGCTTGCGCTGGTCGAGCAGTCGCTGCGGGACTCGATAGTGGCGCTGGGGCGAGCAGGGCGCCGACCGGATCAAATGGCAATCAAGCTGCGCGCGCACAGCAGCCTGCTGCTCACGGCAAGAAACAAGTCGGCCACAGCGACGACCAGGCACGACTCCTGGTCGGGCGAGCATCCGCAGACCGTGCTTCTCCCACTCTCGGACGCGGAGAAGCTGCGGCAGAACTTTGCGCTGGCGGATCAACTGCTGCGTGATGCGGGCCGTTGGCAGGCGATAGGCGGGGGGCTGCTCGCCAGAGACGTATCGCCAGAACTGGTTGCCGCGTTCCTGCGCAGCTACGCGTGTCACGATGATGCAGTCGTGTTTCGCGGCGAGCTGCTTGCAGACTGGATCATGGAGAGGTGCGCGGTTGGCGAGCTGACCGACTGGTCCCTGTTCGTCGCGTCTCCCGCGGCAGGTCGCACCGTGTCGCTGGGCGGCCTTGACCTCGGGCTCGTGCGTCGCAGGCGCCACGGTGCCGACAGCATCGGCATCCTCGTCGACCCCGCTCACGAGGGAGTCGATCTGCCGGGAGGGCCGTCCGGCTACAGGCGGCCGTCGGGAGAGTACGACGCGGAGGCGATGCGCGCCGCCAGGAATGCGACCCAGGGCTTGT
>JBFWYV010000351.1:0-4524 GCA_050186055.1 Hyphomicrobiaceae bacterium
CCCGGATGGGAGCCTCAATCCGCTTCAGGAAGCCATGCGCGACAACCATGGCCTGCAATGCGGTTTCTGTACGCCCGGTGTGCTGATGACCCTCACCGAGCACCTGCGCGATGTTCCCGATACGGACGAGAAGCAGGTGCGTGAGGCGTTGTCCGGCCATCTTTGCCGATGCACCGGATACCAGGGCATCGTCGATGCCGCGCTGGACGCCCGCGACCGCTACAAGAAGGAAAAGTCGGCGTAGCCCGAACGAGCGATCCGAGGGGAAGCCGCCATGAGCGAAAAGGCCGGCGAAAGCCAGGGCGGCAAATGGTTCGGGGCTGCCGTCAAGCGCAAGGAGGATGCGCAGCTCCTGTCCGGCGGCGGCAAGTTCGTTGACGACATAGACCTGCCGGGCATGCTGCATGCAGCGTTCGTGCGCAGTCCGCACGCTCACGCCCGGATCCGCTCGATTGATCCGGCCGCCGCGGCCGCAATGCCGGGTGTCCAGGCCGTGCTTGTCCACGCTGACCTGCCGGAGCCGATGCGTACCGATCGCCTCCCGCTTTACGTTCCCAATCCCGCGATCCGCCAGGTCCGCATGCAGCATGCGCTGGCCAGGGACGAGGTCTGCATGGTGGGCGACCCGGTTGCCGTCGTCATTGCCGATAGCCGCTATGCAGCCGAGGACGCCGCCGCACGGGTCGATGTCGACTATGACGTGCTCACGCCGGTCGCCGATCTCCGCAAGGCGGTCGACGACACGAGCCTGACCGCTCACGTCGGCGCTGCGGACAACGTGGTCGCGCGCGTGCCGATGCGTTACGGCGATGCCGACAGCGCCTTCCGCACGGCGGCCCACGTGTTCAAGGACCGCATCTTTCAACACCGCGGCGGGCCGTTCTTCATCGAATGCCGCGGCCTCGTCGTCCAGCACGATGCGGTGACGGATCAGCTCACGGCTTTCGTTGCCTGCCAGGGCGCGCATCGGCTGAAGCGCGCTTTCATGGACATGCTCGACCTCGGCGACAGCCAGGTCCGCGTCGTTGCTCCGGAGGTTGGCGGCGGGTTCGGGCCGAAGGGTGCCTTCTACTGCGAATATGGAGCCGTCGCGGCTGCCGCCATGCGTCTGGGCCGAGCGGTCAAGTGGATCGAGGACCGGCGCGAGAACTTCCTGATGACCCATCAGGAGCGCGACCAGTGGTGGGACCTGGAGATCGCCGTCGATGCCGGCGCGAAGCTGCTTGGCTTGCGCGGCCGGCTTCTTCACGACAATGGCGCCTACCTGCCCTGGGGGCTCGTATTGCCCTGGATCGCGGCAACGACGGTTCCCGGCCCCTACGTGCTGCCGGCCTATGATCTGGAGCTGCTTGTCGCATTCACCAATAAGACGTCATGCACGCCGGTGCGCGGCGCCGGCCGGCCGCAAGCCGTGTTCGCCATGGAACGCATGATGGATCTCGTCGCCGATCGCATGCGGCTAGATCGTGCCGAGGTTCGCCGCCGCAATCTCATCCAGCCCGATCAGTTTCCCTACAAGGTTGGCATCGTCTTCCGCGACGGGCGTCCCGTCACCTACGACAGCGGCGATTATCCCGCGTGCCAGGAGGGAGCTCTTTCCGCTGCCGGATGGCTGGACTTCCCTGCCCGCCAGGCAGCAGCCCTGAAACAGGGCCGTTACATCGGCATGGGACTGTCCAACGCCGTCGAGGGCACCGGCCTTGGACCGTATGAGGGCGCCACGGTCAGGGTCTCGACGACCGGCAGGATTACCCTGTCGACCGGAGCTACGCCACACGGCCAGGGCCACAAGACGGCGTTTGCCCAGGTCGTTGCCGATCAGCTCGGCGTATCCGTCGACGACGTGACCGTGGTGACGGGAGATACCGGTGCGATCCCGCTCGGCATGGGCACGTTCGCGTCGCGCTCGGCCGTCAACGCCGGCAACTCCAGCCATCTCGCCGCGATCGAGGTCGCCACCAAGATCAAGAAGGTTGCGTCCGAGATGATGGAAGTGGCCGAGGCGGACCTCGAGCTGAAGGATGGTGCCGTCAACGTCCGCGGCGCGCCCGGCATGCGCAAGACGTTCCGCGAGGTTGCCAATCTGGCGATCGGCATGTACGGCTTCTCGATGCCGGCTCACCGCGATCCGGGGCTCGAGGCCACGGTCTACTTCAAGCCGGACCAGTCCACCTACGCGTCTTCGACCCACATTGCCGAGGTCGAGGTCGACATCGATACCGGCGAGGTCCGTATCCTGAATTTCGTCGTCAATCACGACTGCGGCCGGGTCATCAACCCTCTGATCGTCAAGGGGCAGGTCATCGGAGGAGTTGGCCACGGCATCGGCAACGCCCTGCTGGAGCGCCTGGTCCACGACGATCAGGCGACGCCCGTCGCCACCAGCTTCGCCGAATACCTGATGCCGATGGCGACCGACATGCCGCAGCACCTGGAGCTGCATCATATCGAGACGCCCTCGCCCCTCAATCCGCTGGGGGTCAAGGGCGCCGGCGAAGGCGGCACGATCGCTGCTATTGCAGCCATCGTCGGTGCTGTGGAGAATGCGCTCTCGCCGTTCGGCGTTCGCATCTCCGAGACGCCGATCACGCCGCAGCGGATCGTCGAGCTCGTGCGCGCCGCGGGACAGCCGGCGTCGTAGCGCTCGGAGAGCGCGCCGACAACGACGGAACCTGGGAAAGGACAATCGATGAGCGCCAAAGGCGTCCTCGGCCACATCACGGTGCTCGATATAACCACGTTCCTCTCGGGGCCTTTTGCGACGCAGATCCTGGGTGATCTCGGCGCCGACGTGATCAAGGTCGAGCCGATGACGGGCGACGATACCCGCCGCCTGCCGCCGAACTTCATTGCCGGCGACAGCGCCTACTACCATTCGATCAACCGCAACAAGAAGAGCGTCGCCATCAATCTGCGGGACCCCAAGGGGCAGGATCTGGTGCGCCGCCTTGCGACGAAATCGGACGTGCTCATTGAGAACATGCGCCCCGGCGGCATGGACAAGTACGGCCTCGATTACGCCAGCCTGGCCGAGCTCAACCCTCGTCTGATCTATGCGGCCCTGACCGGCTTCGGCCAGGATGGCCCCTATCGCGATCAGCCCGCCTACGACATGGTGGTGCAGGCGCTTTCCGGCGGCATGAGCCTCACCGGCGAGTCGGACGGCCGGCCGGTGCGGGCCGGAATCCCGATCGGCGATCTGGCCGCCGGCGCCTATTCCGTGATCGGAATTCTCGCCGCGCTCGAGGCCCGCCATTCGACCGGCAAGGGCCAGTACATCGATGTCGCCATGCTCGATTGCCAGGTCGCAATGCTGTGCTATCAGGCCGCCTACTTTCTCGCCTCGGGCAAGGTGCCGGGTCCCCAGGGCCGTGGGCACGAGTCGATCCCGTCCTATCGCTCGTTCACGGCCAGGGACGGTCTCGACGTGGTGATCTGCGCCAACACGGATCGGATGTGGCGCTCGCTGTGCGACGCCATCGCTCGCACCGACCTGCGTGACGATCCAGGCCTGCAGTCGCGCGAAGGCCGCTATAACCGCCGCTTCGAGATCTGGGAGGCCTTGGAGGCGGCGTTCCTCACGCGGACCGCCGACGAGTGGGTCGAGGTCTTGCGCGCACACGAGGTTCCGGTCGCTCCCGTCAATACGCTCGACCGCTCCTTGAGCGACCCGCAGGTCCTGCACCGGGGCATGATCCTCGACATTCCCGGCCCCGGCGCAGAGCATGTCCGCGTCGCCGGCAACCCCCTCAAGATGTCGGCCAACGACATGACGGGGCACCGCTTTCCGCCCCGTCTCGGCGAGGACACGCGGGATGTGCTCGGCGCCCGGCTTGGACTGCCGGATAGCGACATCGACGCCTTGATCGCCGCCGGCGTCGTCAAGACCAGCAGTTGATAATCGGACCGACCCCCTGCAACCTTCCAACCGCATCATCTCACCGGGAGCATCATCCATGCGATTTCGTCTCAAGAACGGGCTGGCGATCGGCTACAAGACGCGGGGCATCGGCCCGACCATCATCACCATCCCCTCGATCGGCTGCCCGAAGGACATGTGGGATCCGGTGATCGCCGAGCTGGAGACGCAGTATCGTGTCATCGCCGTCGATGTCCGGGGGCATGGCGACAGCGATACGCCGGGCGGGCCGTTCACCATGGACGATCTGGCTGACGACGTGATCGAGCTCGCCAAGGCGATCGGTGGCGGAAAGGTGATCGTCGGGGGGTGCTCGCTTGGCGGTCAGATCGCGCAGGGCGTGGGCGTCCGCGCGCCGGAGATCCTCAACGGCATCTTCATCTCCAACACCGCGCACCGCCGCAATGACAAGATCAGGGCGGTGATGGAGAGCCGTGCGGTGTCTGCTGAGAAAGGTATGCCCGACGGCATCTGGACCACGCTCAATCGCTGGTTCAACGCGGACTACCAGAAAGCCCATCCGGAGCACGTCAAGCTCGCCTATGACTGGCTGTCCAACACCTGCCCGATCGCGCACGCATGGTGTTGGCGTGCGATCAAGGGAC
>JBFWYV010000352.1:0-4506 GCA_050186055.1 Hyphomicrobiaceae bacterium
AAGGGCCAGAATGCAACGTGATCCGACGGCCGCGATCACGACAACCCAGGCTTCGATGTCCACTTTTGATGAGTTGCCTTCACGCCGATTGTCCGGGTATCGATGGCTGCTCGGCGTCGGAATGCAACGACGCCGATCGAGGCTGGCGTCTGTGGAGGTATGAGAATGTCATTCTATCGAGGCATGAACTGCGAAAACGTGACCATCAACGGTGATAATGGAACTCCGATCACGGCTTACGTAGCCAAGCCGGAAGGCAAGGGCCCATTTCCCGGCGTGGTGCTTGTCCACCATCTCCCAGGCTGGAGCGAGTTCTACATCGAGACAACACGGCGCTTCGCCCATCACGGCTATCTCGCGATCTGTGCCAATCTCTATGAGCGCACCGGAGGTGGGAACCCGGACGACGTCGCCGCCAAGGTTCGCGCCGATGGCGGCATTCCCGACTCCCAGATGGTCGGCGATACCGAGGCCGCGGTGAAGTGGATGCGTGGGCAGCCCAATCATAATGGCAAGGTCGGACTGTTCGGTTCTTGTTCCGGCGGTCGCCACGCTTTCATCTATGCCTGTCAGAAGAAGGACGTCGACGCCTGCGCCGAGCTTTGGGGTGGTCGCGTCGTGATGAGCAAGGAAGAACTCAATGCCAAGACGCCGGTCGCGCCGATCGACATGACCAAGGACCTTTCGTGCCCGCTCATCGGTATATTCGGCAATGACGACCGCGCGCCGAGCCCGGAGCAGGTGAACCAGCACGAGGCCGAGCTCACGAAGCATGGCAAGAGCTACGAATTTCATCGATACGACGGTGCTGGCCACGGCATCTGGTATTGGCACCGGCCGCTCTATAGGTCTGAGTCGGCAATGGACGGCTGGAGCAAAGTGCTGGCGTTCTTCGGCAAGCATCTGGCGAAGTAGGAGGCTCCGATATGTGCACATCCATTGTCGAGATCGTTAAGGCCGAGGGCATGGCAAAACGTGGCGACACGTGGTTCCCCCTGACGCAGGCGGTGGTCGCCTATGATCATGCACGTCATGCGCCGCTGGCCGACGTCATCACGCTCGACTTCTTCAACGCGGCCTTCGAGCCCGGAGCGCGCGCCGGCGTCGAGCTGACACTCGAAACCGCGAAAGAGCTCCGCGCCGCGCTCGACCGGGCGATTGCTGCGGCCGAGTTCGAGGAAGCTGAAGTGCGCGGCAAAACCACACCGCCGCCTCTCATCCGGGCAGCGTGAAGCCGCAAACACGCGAGCAGTGGGCTGCATCCTCTGCTCGGCTCTTACAGTCTGACGCCTGTTAGGTGTCAGATCACGCCAAGCGCTTCCATGGCCTCGGCGACGCGGACGAAGCTGGCGATATTGGCGCCCAGGACGTAGTCTCCTGGCGCGCCATACGCGGCGGCGGTCTCGGCGCAATGGTCATGGATGTTGCGCATGATCGCGGCGAGACGCGCCTCGGTCTGCTCGAACGTCCAGCTATCGCGCGAGGCGTTCTGCTGCATCTCCAGCGCCGAGGTCGCCACGCCGCCGGCATTGGCCGCCTTGCCGGGTGCAAACAGAACGCCGGCTTCGCGAAACACTCGGACCGCCTCTGGCGTGCACGGCATGTTGGCCCCTTCGCCGACCGCAATGACGCCGTTGCGGGTCAGCACCAGAGCGTCCTTTCCGTTCAGCTCGTTCTGCGTGGCGGAGGGCAGAGCGACATCGCACGGAACATCCCAGATCGAGCCGCCTTCGACGTAGCGCGCGTTTGTGCTCTTGAGACGGGCGTACTCGGAGATGCGCGCGCGGCGCACCTCCTTGATCTCTTTGACGAGCGCCAGGTCGATGCCCTGCTCGTCGACAACGTAGCCGTTGGAATCCGAGCAGGCGACCACCTTGCCGCCGAACTCGCCGATCTTCTCCATGGCATAGATGGCGACATTGCCGGAACCCGAGACTGTCACGCGCCGGCCCGTGAACGATTGCCCCTTGGTTTCCAGCATGCACTGCACGAAATAGGTGGCGCCATAGCCGGTCGCTTCCGTACGGGCACGCGAGCCGCCGTAGGCGAGACCCTTGCCGGTCAGCACACCCGCCTCGTAGCGGTTGGTGAGACGCTTATACTGGCCGAACATGTAGCCGATCTCGCGGCCGCCGACGCCGATGTCGCCGGCTGGAACGTCGATGTATTCGCCGAGGTGGCGATGCAGCTCGGTCATGAACGACTGGCAGAACCGCATGATCTCGCCGTCCGAACGCCCGCGCGGGTTGAAGTCCGAGCCGCCCTTGCCGCCCCCGATCGGCATGCCGGTGAGCGCGTTCTTGAACGTCTGCTCGAACCCGAGGAACTTGATGATGCCGATGTTCACGGAAGGGTGAAAACGCAAGCCTCCTTTGTAGGGGCCGAGCGCCGAGTTGAATTGCACACGGAAACCACGGTTGATTCGCACCTGCCCCGTGTCGTCGACCCACGGCACGCGGAAGATGATTTGCCGCTCGGGCTCGCACAGGCGCTCGATCAGGCCGTGGTTGGCATAATGCGGATGCTTGGCGACGACGCGGCCAAGGCTGCTCAGCACTTCTTCGACGGCCTGATGGAATTCTTCTTCGCCGGCATTCCTGCGCAATACTTCGGCCAGGATGGGGCTGAGCTTCTCGTCGACGTGGATCACGGTCAGTTGGCATTCCGATTGGGGAGAGGGAAGGAGGAAGATGGGGCGGTTCGTAGCCTAATTTTTGGGCAGATTGAACTTAATTCTGCTGGAGCCTTCGCAGCGCGCAACCTGAATCGTGCCGGTGCCAGCCTGCGCGATGTGCAGACCTTGGCTGGCCATCGCTCGATCGAGACCACGCAAGGCTACATCGACGGCGACACCCAGGCTCAACGCGACGCGATCAAGCTACAATCAAGCCCGCTGGGTTCCGAGCAGGAACGTCAGCACGCCTGCCACGACCGTGCCGACAGCGAGCATGCCCGCCGTCAGCACCAGCGGCACGACCGAGCCGTCGGCGAGGAAGCCGTAGAGTTGCACGGCCAGCCCCGACAGCAGCATCTGCATGAATACGCCGATGCCTGCGGCGGTGCCGGCATGGCGCGGAATCGTCGCCATCGCGCCTGCCTGCGCCGAGGCGATGGACAACCCGTTGCCGAACGTGATGAAGAATCCGGGGAGACACAACGTTAGCGGCGTAATAATGCCGGACATGAGCAGTGCTCCCTGCACCGCGACCGCCAGCGCCAGCACGAGCGAGCCGACCAGCACCATCGCCTCGATCGCGACACGGCCGCCGAGACGTGAGGCGATCGCGCTGCCGGCCAGCAGTCCTAACGGAAACAACGCGAAAAACAGCCCGAACTCGGCGGACGAACGTCCCAGATCGTGCTGCACGATGACCGATGCGGCCGTTGCCGTGACCATAAAAGCGCTGGTGTTGAGGCCAGTCTGCAGAACGAACGCGTTGAAGCGCACATGCGACAGCAGCGCGGTATAGGCCTCGAGCCAGTGCCCGGACGCTGCAGCTCTCTGCTCCGCCGGTCGCGTCTCGGGCAGAAACGCCAGCGCCGCCCCAAGCACTAAGAGTCCCAGCAGCGCCGCCAGCGCGAACAGCATGCGCCAGCCGAACGCATCGATCAGCATACCGCCGATCACCGACGCCATGATCGGCCCCATGGTATAGCACATCGTCAGGTAGGCGATGGCCTTGACGAGGCGATCCTGGCCGTAGGCGTCGCGCGCGATCGTGCGGACGAGCGTCAGGCTGCACCCGGCACCCGCCGCCTGGACGATGCGACCCGCCACCAGTGACCAGATCTCGGCGGCGACCGCAGACAGCACACTGCCCGCGACGAACATTGCCAGGCCGGCAAGGAGTGTGGGCCTCCTCCCCATCCGGTCGGCAAGCGAGCCGTAGGCCAGCGTCGCCACGCCCATCGTCACCAGTGACGCGCCAAACGTAAGCTGGGCCAGGGCGTGCGAGATGCCCAGTTCGGTCTTCACAACCGGCAGGGCCGGCAGGTACAGATGGAGCGCGAGCGGGCTGATCAATGTGATCAGGGCCAGGGTTGCCGCGAACGCGGCCGTCGGATCTCGTTGCATTCTGGCCCTTGTCGACGGCGGCGCCCTCCGACGTTCCCGAAGCGATTCGGCTTCGTCACAATGCGCGCCCATGAGCGATTGTTTGATGGTGAGTGCGACACCGCCCCGGTGTCCGTGTGCTATCGCCACGGTCGATATGGGTCAACAGCACGGATGCCGCCCAGCGCCGGGTGCGACTGCTCATTCTCCGGGAACGGCAAGGGAGCACGAACCGCGATCTGGACGCGAAGCAGAGGAAGTTCGGCCGAATCTGGTGTTCAAGTGTTCAAGCTACTCGCGAATAGCTGTCTTGGCGCTCAGCTACCGCGACGGCGTTTCACGAGCGGCAACCGTAGTGGGCTGCACGCTGCACCTGCCACACTCCTGTGCGCTTGCTTGTGACCGCCTATTGGAAGGCGATCAGGTCCGTGCGGCTCAGCGTTACGGATTTC
>JBFWYV010000353.1:0-4504 GCA_050186055.1 Hyphomicrobiaceae bacterium
CGCAGATGGCGCCGAACCCGGCGCCAGCGAGAGCCGTTGCCATGCCGAGCCCGCCAGGTACTCGGCCAACCCAGGCAGCGGTCGCCTTGAAAAGATCGTCGGCAATGCCGCTGAGGAGAACGAACTCCGCCATCAGCAGGAACATCGGGATTGTGATGAGCTCGTAGGGGCTGACGGCCGAGAGCGGGGTCGTTGCCAGAACGCCCTCGACAACGCCGGATCCGCCGACGAGGTAGAGCCCGAGAGTGCCGGCTGCCGCCATGGCGAACCCGACGGGCATGCCGATTGCCAGCAGCACGAAGAGTGCCGTCATGCCGATTGTGAGCGTCATTCGTAGGATTCGCTGTGAGACTGCCGCGAGGGCAGCGCAATAACGTCCGCGCCGGCAAAGAAGTTGTACGCGCTGGCCAGCATGTGCAGCACCAGCCGCAGAGCGAGAAGACCGGCCCCGAGCGGGACGAGCGCGAAAGCTGGCCACATCGGCCAAGGGATCGCGCCCGAAAGAACATCGCCGGTGTGGAACGCCTCGGCGGCTCGAACAAGTCCAACATACGCGATGAGGAAGAAGATCACGCTGCTGATGCCGTTGATGACGATATCGACAGCGCGCTTCACTCCGGTCGGCAGCGCGTCGTAGAGGATGTCGACGCCGATGTGCGCACTCGCGGCGTAGGTCGAGGAGAGGATGAAGTAGAACAGCCCTGCCATGAGGTAGAGCGATATGAGATCGTACGCCCACGCAAAGGGCTTGTTGAACGCGTATCGCATGGCCACGTCGCTGAACACGATCACCATGATGGAGAACATGAACAGCGACGCGATCACCGCCCCGATCTTTTCGATCCGGTCGATGATCGTGAGCAGACCCCTGATCATTTCTTTTCCGCCTGCAAAGCGGCGCGGAAGTCGGTGAGAACTTCGGTCGCCTTCTTGCCGCGCTTGTCAAGCTGTTCCGCCCAGCTGCCGGCGACGCTCTTCATGGTCTCGTTGAGGCCGTCGCGAACGGGCTGGTCGAGCGGCGAGAATTTGACGCCGGTGCCTTGCAGCTTGGCTTTGGAAGCGCCGGTGTCGTTGTCGACCTTGGCGCAGGCCTGCGGGACGATGTCGTCACCGGCGGCATCCATGGCCTTCTGCACGTCCGGCGGCAGCTGCTTCCAAAGACGGTCACTGATGACGTAGGTGACGATGAAGCTGCCGAAGCCGACGCCCTCGGTGGCGAATTTCACCTGCTTGTCCATGCCGTAGCTGATGACGCTTTCCAGCGGGAAGATCAGGCCGTCGATGGTGCCGCGCGAGATCGCCTCGTAAGCATCGGGCGCCGCCAGGCGCACCGGCACGGCTCCAAGCGCGCGCGACATGAGATCCATGGCGCCGCCTGTGCTCCGCAATTTCAAGCCCTGGATATCGTCCTTGGTCTTGATCTCGCGATTGGTCGTCAGGATGTGATAGGGCGGCAATACGATGGTCAGAAGGATATGAACCTTGTTGGCGTCGAACTCCTGCGTCTTGAGGGCGCCGGTCCGTGCAACCTTCCAGTAGGCCATCGTGCCCTGGCAGGAATTCAGAAACATGCCGGGGAGCTGGGCGACTTCCGACAGCGGCATCTTGTCGGAAACATAGGTGGGGCCGACATAGCCGATGTCGACGACACCGGTCTGGGTCAGGGCGAGAAGATCGCCGGCTTTGCCAAGCTGCTGGGCCGGATAGTAGTCGAAGGTGATGGCGCCGTTCGTGCGCTTGGTGACCTCGTC
Source organism: Hyphomicrobiaceae bacterium (assembly GCA_050186055.1). Classification (GTDB taxonomy): domain Bacteria; phylum Pseudomonadota; class Alphaproteobacteria; order Rhizobiales; family Hyphomicrobiaceae; genus CAMDPA01. Next base: position 1,752 of record JBFWYV010000353.1, read on the forward strand.
CATCCACGGCTGCAGCAGATACTTGACGAGATAGTGGCCTACCGGAAAGGAGTCCCCCACGCGCAGCTTGCGCGGTGCCGTATTGCTCTGGGCCAGCGCCGAGCCGGCAATCAGCATCGGGACCAGTGCCAATGTGGCGAGCCAACGCAGTTTCATTCCAATCCTCCCTGCACGTCTCATGACGGGACCGCGTGCCGTTGTTTTGATCGCGCGGTGCCGGTGGTTGCCGATGCGATTTGGCGTTTGCATATTCATGCTACAATGCCCTTTCGTAGTTCATCAACCCGAATATCGTTCGAAAATTTGCACATGCCGAAAAGATCGCCGCGACGCAAAGTGCCAAACCGCGGCCAGTCGCCCCGCTCGGTCGCCCGCGTCATGCATATCCTGGACTGCGTGTCCGGGACGTCCGACGGCCAGTCTCTGGCTGCCCTCAGTGCGCACATGCGCTCGCCAAAAAGCAGCGTTCTGAGCCTGCTGCGCGGGCTCGTGGGCGGCGGCTATCTCGTTCATGCCGACGGTGTCTACCGACTGGGTCCGGAATCCTACAGGGTCGCAAGCGCCATTGTCGCGACGCGGCGCTTTCCGGATTTCGCCCGGCCCGTTCTTCAGCAGCTGGCGGAAGAGACCGGAGAGACAACCATCATCGGTGTTCTCGCGCCGGACGAGGATGCCGTGATCTACATCGACAAGATCGAGCCGCGCACCGCGTTGCGTTTCGCGGCGACCATCGGCGACCGGCGGCCGCTCTACTGTACCTCGACCGGCCGCATCCTTCTCGCGTACCAGTCTCCCGCCGCCATCGAGCGCTATCTGTCCCGCAACAGGCTGCAAAAACTCACGCCGCTGACGATCACGGACAAGAAATCGATGCGCGCCTTGCTCGCCCGCGTGCGCGTCGATGGGTTGGCTACGACCATCGGCGAGGCGACGGAAGACCTGTTCGGTATTGCGGCCCCTGTTCGTGACGGGAGCGGGAATGTCATTGCCAGCATTGTCATCGCGGGTCCGATAGCGCGTATCCGCAGCAGAATGCCTGCCATAGCCAATCGCGTCCGCGCGGCCGGCGACGAGCTTTCGCGCCTGATGGGCTATGTCGTCCCCGACCAGATGAAGCAAGCCAAGGCCTAGCATGCCGGAATCTCGCGATGCCTATTCGCCGCGCCACTGCGGCTTCCGCTTCTCGCGAAAGGCCGCGGGACCTTCCTGCGCATCGGCGCTGCGATAGACGTGATCGAACGCATGGGTCGCCGCGCGCAGGGCGGCTGTGCACCCCATCTCTGTGGCGAGCTGGACCACTTCCTTGGCGGCAGCGACCGTGAGTGGCGCGTTCTCGACGATCTGCCGTGCCATCTCGAGGGCGCGGGGCATGAGTTGGTCGGGCTCGACGACATGATTGACGAAGCCGATCTCATAGGCGCGCTGCGGGGTGACGGGCTGGGCCGTGACAAGCACCTCCATCATGACCCGCTGCGGGATCATGTGGATCAGCGGCACCGCCCATGCCATGCCGCGGCCGACCTTGGCTTCCGTGACACCGAAGCGAGCGGTCGTGCTGGCAATGCACAGATCGCACATCTGCGCCAGAAGCCAGCCGCCCGCAAAGGCGACGCCGTTCACCGCCGCAATGACGGGCTTGGAGACGTGGACGTTGTCGCCGAGCACGGGCAGGAAGCCGCGCGGCAGAACGCCGAGCTTCATGTCGGCCATTTCCTTGAGATCGGCGCCGGCGCAAAACGCCTTGTCGCCGGAGCCTGTCAGGATGCCGGCGCGGAGCGCCTTGTCATCCTCGAGCCGGCGCCATGCGTCGAAGAGGCCCTGACGGACACCGGAATTAATGGCGTTCCGGTTCTCGGGACGATTGATGGTGATGACCGCGATGCCCTTTTCGGGCACGTCGAACAGAACGTCTGCCATGGTTTTCCCTAGTATCCACGCTTCAACAGATCATGCGCCGCGAACTCGAGCTCGTGCCGGAAGTCGGGGTGAGCGATGGCAATCATGCGGCGAGCGCGTTCGGCAAACGGTTGGCCCCGCAGCTCGGCGGCGCCGAACTCCGTCACGATGACGTCTGCGTCGCTGCGCGAGGACGTCACACCCGTCTCGAAGCGGTACACGATGCGGCTCGCCTTGCCGCCGCGCGCCGTCGCCGGCAACGCGATGATGGAGCGCCCGCCGGGCGAGCGGTGGCCGGCGCGCACATAGTCGGCCTGTCCGCCGACGCCGCCGACGTATTCGCCACCCGCCTGTTCGGCGTTGACCTGGCCGGTCAGATCCACCTCGACGGCCGAGTTGATGGCGACGAGTTTCGGGATCTGACCGAGGACGGCATCGCCGTGCGTGAACTGGGACGGCTTGAGGACGATAGCGCGGTTGAGGTGCGCGAATTTATAGAGCCGGTTGGTGCCGATCAGCGTGCCGGCGACGGACACGCCCTTGTCGAAGGGCTTGGCGGCATTGGTCATCACGCCGCGTTCGACAAGATCGACGACGGCATCCGATACCATGCCGGAATGCAGGCCGAGATCCCGCCGGTCGCTGATGCACTGCAGAATGGCGTCCGGAATGGCGCCAATGCCCATCTGCAGCGTCGTGCCGTCGCCGATATATGCGGCAGCGTGCCGGGCGATCGCCTGTTCGACCGGTCCGATCGGCTGCGACTTGAGCTCGATGACGGGGCGTGAGGTCGGCACAAGGATGTCGATGTGGTCGTGCGGAAGATGCCCTTCGCCGTAAGTCCAGGGCACCTGCTC
>JBFWYV010000354.1:0-4486 GCA_050186055.1 Hyphomicrobiaceae bacterium
TTGGCATTGATGGTACACCGCTCCGGAGAAAATCGGCCGGCCCGATTCCATCTCTCTCCGGAACTGAGCAGCTAATATGGCTGCAGGATCGCGCGGCGGTCACTCACTGAAACCACGTAAGACAGGTCCTCGATGACCTGTCGAGACAGATCCCTGACATTCTCGTCCTCCACCACTCCGGACAGATCGACAGCGCCGTTCGTTACCGTGACCTCTGTGAGCCATGCGCTGGCCCCCCGGATCCCCAACAACGTGTCGATGACCTTGAACCGGACGATATCATCATCGCAAGCGAGAGGAGCATGAGCGTCATCCGGGCGCGCGATCAACGTGCGAACCAGGTCCGCCCGGCTGATGATGCCGGCGAGCCTCCCCTCGGTGATCACCAGCACGTGCCTGATGCGCCTTTTCTCCATCAACTCGGCGATCTCGGCAAGCGTCGCCTTTTCGCCGACGTCGACGACGGGCGCACTCATGACGTCGTGAGCGCAGGGGCCGTGTGATTTCTGGCATGCTGGGTCTGACGATTCGGCAACACAGTAGGACGGTGCCGTCCCGAGTTCCTCTCTGCGGAGCAGATCTTCTTCGGTTACGATACCAATTACCTTGAGATCGTCGACGACCGGAACGGCACTGAACTTGTGCTCGCTCATCACGCGCGCGATGTCCCGAACACGGGTATGCGGTCCCACGCTGACCACGGCGCGGGTCATGACGTTTGCGGCCGCAATCCTCGCTTGCTCTGGAACCGGAGGAGAGCGCACGTCGCTGCAGGTGTCGCTGCTTCCAGTCGGATCGTCGCCAGCCGTATTCATGTCTACCTCCCCTCGGATCTCGAGGCTGGCACGATGCCGTGCCCCGAACAGGGTGATCGACGGCGAGCTCAACTTGACGCCCAGCCGATTTGCCTTGGCGCATGCGTAGGGGTCGAAATCACAATCGCCCGACGCATCGGCAACTCAAGCCTCGCAGTGCCTCGCTCCGCGGAGACAATGGTTTGATGGCCACGCACCCGCTTTGGAGCGAAGATGACATCGGCGGCCATTCCGTCGCAGGTGACCGCTCGTCTATGCTTACCACTCGGGAGCCTTGTAAGACTGCCATCGAACACGTTAGACTATGGTCAATTCTCATGGTCACTCTTTGATTGCGATCAATGTGACGGCACCTTTTGCGTGGTGCCTCAGGTCGTACTCATTTGAACACCCCGTGCGCAAGCCCGCCTTCGCGTTTTCGAGGTCGCAAACAGAATCCAGGAAGGTGCGTCGCTATGGTTGGCAGTATCTCATTTTGTCGATCGTCGAGATCGCTGTCGTGAACAGGTCTACCTGCCGCCACAACACAATGAAACGTATAAAGATCTTCTCGATCGCCTCACAATTGTTGAGAATTGGTGCGAGCCGTGCCCAGCGTTGGCGCGACGGCTCGATCTCTAGGGACGGCAAGTTGGAACACGGATCGCGATCTCGACGCGCTGCCTCCAAATGCCAACGATTTGGCCGAGCCGCATCGGACAAGACACGAAAATCTCACCAGCCCTTGCTGCGGTCTTTTCATGGAGCGCCAGTGCGCCTCGCCGCGTATCGCGTTTGGGCAGCGCTGCCGTCCGTCGGACCATTCCCGGTGCGGGAGCACGGTATTTGATCTCAGACCAAAGACACTGGGTGCTTCGACCCGCATATCACAGACCTCTCGACAGAAGAGGGAACCCAACATGGTGACCATGACGGGCGTGCGGGGCGAGGATCAAGACCGGGCGCTGTGGCTCTCGACCGTTTCCTTTGCGATCTGCTTCGCCGTCTGGACGATTTTTTCCATCATCGGCGTGCAGATCAAACAAGACCTCGCGCTCAATGAGACGCAGTTCGGGCTGCTCATAGGCACGCCGATCTTGACCGGCTCGCTAATCCGTCTCTTGCTCGGTGTGTGGACCGATCAATATGGCGGGCGCATTGTCTACACAGCTGTCATGCTCTCGGCGGCAATCGCGACCTGGCTTCTCACCTTCGCCTACGACTACACGACGTTTCTCTTCGCCGGGCTCGGCGTCGGCATTGCAGGAGGCTCGTTCGCCGTCGGCGTTGCCTACGTCGCCAAATGGTATCCGCCGGAGCGCCAGGGCGCCGCACTTGACATCTATGGGGCGGGGAATGTCGGCGCGGCGGTTACGAAATTTGCCGCACCCTTCGTCATGGTCGCTTACGGCTGGAAGACGGTTGCAGACGTCTGGGCGCTCGCCATTGCCGTGATGGCCGTCATTTTTTGGCTCACCGCCAGGGACGATCCGGATTTGATGGCCCGCCGGCGTAGCGGCACGAAGCCCGAATCGTTGCGCACCATGCTGGCGCCTCTCGCCAGCATCCAGGTCTGGCGCTTCTCGCTCTATTACTTTTTCGTCTTCGGCGCGTTCATCGCGCTCGCATTGTGGCTGCCGCGCTATCTCATCGGCGCCTACGGCCTTGACATCACCACAGCAGCTCTCATCGCGGCTTGCTATTCTGTCCCCGCGGGCGTCTTTCACATCTATGGCGGTGTCCTCTCCGACAGATACGGTGCGCGGCGGGTCATGTACTGGGCGCTTGGCATGTCGGTCGTGTGCTGCTTCGTCCTGTCCTATCCGCCCACCGAATATATTGTGCAGGGCATCCGCGGCCCGATGACGTTCCGGCTGGAGACCGGCATTGTCGGATTCACAGTCCTCGCGTTCATCCTCGGCTTCTTCATGAGCCTGGGGAAGGCGGCCGTCTATAAGCATATCCCGGTCTATTACCCGCAGCATATCGGCTCGGTCGGCGGCGTTGTCGGCTTTGTCGGAGGGCTCGGTGGCTTCGTCCTGCCGATCCTGTTCGGGCTGATGACTGACCTGACAGGCATCTGGCAAAGTTGCTTCATGCTGCTGTTTGCCGTTGCCGCCACCTCGCTCGTGTGGATGCATGTCTCGATTCGCATGATGGAACGCGGGGTGCTCGCCGAGGAGCTGAAGAAGCTTCCCGAGCTGCCTGAGATGCAGGAGATTCACGGGCCTCCTCAGCAAGCCGTGCTCGGCCCGCATCTGATCGAGGACTGGCGTCCCGAGGACCAGGAGTTCTGGAATACAACGGGTCGCGCCATCGCCAGGCGCAATTTGCTCATTTCCATTCCGTCGCTGCTGCTCGCCTTCGCCGTATGGATGGTCTGGTCGGTGGTGGTCGCCAAGTTGCCCGCGATTGGTTTCACTTATTCGACCGACCAGCTATTCTGGCTTGCCGCGCTGCCGGGCCTGTCCGGCGCTACCTTGCGCATCTTCTACTCGTTCATGGTCCCCATCTTCGGCGGGCGGCTTTGGACGACGCTCACGACATGGTCGCTGATGCTTCCGGCCCTCGGTATCGGCATGGCGGTGCAAAATCCGTCCACCCCCTACTGGCTGTTCCTGCTGCTGGCGCTGCTGTGCGGCTTTGGCGGCGGCAACTTTGCTTCATCGATGGCGAACATCTCGTTCTTTTTTCCGAAGGCCGAGAAAGGCAATGCGCTTGCCCTTAACGCAGGCCTCGGGAACCTCGGCGTCAGCGTGGTCCAGTTCGTGGTGCCACTTGCGATCACCGCAAGTGTATTCGGCTGGCTCGGCGGCGCGCCCCAGAGCGCGCTGGAGGCCGGCACGGAAGCGAGACTATGGCTGCAGAATGCCGGCTTCGTGTTTGTGCCCTTCATCGTCGCCAGCGCATTCGCCTCATGGTTCGGCATGAACGACATCGCTTCCGCCCGCGCCTCGTTCAGCGACCAGGCGGTTATCTTCCAGCGCCGTCACAACTGGATCATGTGCTGGCTCTACACGGGCACCTTCGGCTCGTTCATCGGCTATTCCGCGGGCTTCCCGCTGCTCGCCAAGACGCAGTTCCCGGAAGTCGATGCCTTGGCCTACGCCTTTCTGGGGCCGCTGGTCGGCGCTCTGTCACGCTCGCTGACCGGATGGGTGTCTGACAAATACGGAGGCGGCCGCGTCACCTTATGGGTATTTGTGGGGATGACGGTTGGCGTCGCCGGCGTCATCTATTTCCTCAGCGTCGAGAGTTGGCCCGGCTTTTTCATCATGTTCCTGATCCTGTTCTTCGTGAGCGGTGTTGGCAACGCCTCCACGTTCCAGATGATCCCCGCGATCATGCGCCAGGAAATGGACAGACTGATGCCCGCAGCCGACACCGAGGCCCGCTCCCGACAGGCTGAAATGGAGAGCGCCGCAATCATCGGTTTCACATCCGCCATCGCCGCCTATGGTGCATTCTTCATCCCGATGAGCTATGGCACGTCGATCAGCCGGACAGGCGGGCCTGAGATGGCGTTGTGGGTCTTCATGCTGTTCTATGCGAGCTGCATCGCCATCACTTGGTGGCTCTATACGCGGCCGGGGGGCCTTCTATATGGCCTGGAGCGGGGCGCGGGAGCACCGGAAACCGGGTGAAGCAGAGCTGAAAGTCATTACCTCGACAGGCCAGCCGATTGCCCGAGC